>JAWWPF010000227.1:0-24817 GCA_033850795.1 Nocardioidaceae bacterium
TGAGAAGGGGTCAGCTTCGACTGGACCAGCTCACCCGTGACGCCATCGATCGCCGCTGCCGCGACTGACCGTGCGTGCACGTCAAGCCCAACACTCGTACGCTCAGTGAACACCGGGGCCTCCCACAACTGTTGGATAGGCCGAGCAGGCCAGCCCTGCTCGGTAACCCACGACCATTTGTGAGTGGGGCCCCGGCCTGCAACCCTCAGCTGCCCTGAGCGGTCACTCCATACCGTCTAGACCTGTTGGTGGTCTCGCACTGACGTTGATGGGGCCGCAACGTTGCTTGACATCGTCGGCAACACATCGCGATGTCCCTAGCACTGTTGCGTGGACAGTGGGTCCTTCCTCGGATCGCCGCCTGGGCAACCGCGGACAAGCCGGCCCGATCGCTGCAGGACTTCGCCAGCACTTACTACGTGCGGATCGCGCCAGGGCCCAGGTCGCCAACCGGTACTGCGCCGGCGCCCAGGTACAGCCGGGCGACCTCCGGGTCTGCGAGCAGGCTCGCCCCGGTTGCGACCAAGCGCACCACGCCGCTCTCGAGAACGGCACCGAAGTCCGCGGCCGCCAAGCCCGAGCGGGCGTTCTGCTCGACGAGCAGGACGGTGCGTCCGGACTCGGCTAGCCGCCGGATGCTGGCGAACACGAGTTGCCGGGACTTGGGGTCCAACCCGATTGACGGCTCGTCGAGAAGGATCAGCCCGGGGTCCAACACCAGGGTGCGAGCCAGCTCGACCTGCTTCTGCTCACCGCCGGACAAGGAGCCCGCATGGTCGCGTGCCCGCCTCGCGCAGATGGGGAAGGCCTCCGCGGCCTCGTCGATCCGTCGGCGGACCGCCTTCTGGTCCTTCATGACGTATCCCCCCATGAGCAGGTTGTCCCACACCGTCATGGCCGGGAACAGGCTTCGGTCCTGCGGCACGTGTACCACCCCGCGCAGCAGGCGGGCCCGGGGGGAGAGCCGGTTGATGTCCTCCCCCTTGAACCGGACGGCCCCGGCACGTGGCCGGATGAGACCACTGATGGACTTCAGCACGGTGGATTTCCCCGCACCGTTCGGTCCGATAAGGCACGTCACGGTGCCCTCAGAGACCTCGAGCTCGACGCCCTTGAGAATGTCGCCCGCGCCGTACCCAGCGATGACGCCCGTCAGGGACAGGAGTTCTTCCACGTCAGCTCCCGAGGTAGGCGTCGAGGACAAGGGGGTTGGTCTGGACCTGCTGCGGAGGGCCGGCAAAGATCTCGCGGCCCTGGTCGAGGACGACGACCGGATCGCAGAGCCGCATCACGAAGGTCATGTCATGCTCGACGAGCAAGAAAGTCACCCCGGCCGCGTGCCGCTCCCGGATGTGGTTCTCCATCGTCTCGATCATCACCGGGTTCACCCCAGCCGTCGGCTCGTCGAGCAGCACCAAGGTCGGAGAGCTCATGAGCACGGCGGCGAACTCGAGAAGCTTGCGCTGCCCATAGGACAGCTCCGAGGCGAACAGGTCCGCTACATGACCCATCCGGAACTCCTCGAGCAACTCGGCCACACGCTGCCGGTCTCCGCGGCTCAGCCGGCGCCCGAACAGTTGACCCCACGAGTAACCCGCGGCCACGGTGAGGTTCTCCTGGACGGTCAGCTGGGGGAACACTCTTGCCTGCTGGAAGGTACGTGACAGACCGCGCCGGTACAGGGTTCCGGCATCCACCCCTGTGATGTCGCGGTCGCGGAATCGCACGCGCCCCTCGTCCGGTCGCAGATAACCGGTGATCAGGTTGAACAGCGTGGTCTTGCCAGAACCGTTGGGACCGATCAGGGCAGTGACGGTGTTCGGCTCCACGACCAGGGACGCCGAGTCGACGGCACGAACCGTCCCGAACGTCTTCACCAAGTCCTCGACCTCGAGAAGGGCGGTCATCAGCCGTGTCCCTTCACTGCGGCGACAGCGTCGCGCCCACCCGACTCGGAGGACCGCGACGCTGCAGGAGCGCCCGGCGAGCCCGCGGCGTCCACGGCGGCTCGCCGCCGCCTGCGACGGAGCCTGGTCTGGACCGACGGCACGATCCCCTGTGGCATCAGAAGCATCACCAGTAGGAACACGAGGGCGTAGGCGATGAGATAGAACTGGCTGCCGCCCAAGGAATATGCCAGCGTCTGCTGGGCCGTCTCGAGGATGAACGCGCCGAGGACCGGCCCCCACAGCGTGGCCCGTCCACCCAGGAACGTCATCAGCACGATCGCGATCGTCACCAGCGGGTCAACGGCGAACTGGGGGTAGATGAATCCCTCGTAGTAGGCCCAGACTCCACCCACCATGGCGGTGAGGCCGACGCTGACCGAGAAGGACAGCAGCTTGACGCCGAGCGTGCGGACGCCGATGCCGCGCGCCTTGTCCTCATCGGCCCGGATCGCCGCGAGGGACAGTCCGAACTTGCTGCGCATAGCGCCGAAGCTGATGCCCATGGCCACCAACAGCAGGAGAAGAAGAACGTAGTAGAACGGGCGCTCGAAGGTGCCTGCGGCGAAGGGGGGCACGTCGATGGAGAGCCCCTGGGCGCCGTGGGTCAGGCTCCTGAGGTTGAATGCGAGAGTCTGGGTCACGAACAGCAGCGTGATGGTGACGATCGCGAACACGTCGGCGCGGGTGCGCATCGCGATCGCGGCCACGCCCAGCCCGAGCCCAGCCGCCAGGATGCCGATCACCGGAAGCAGCAGGAACGGCTCGTAGCCTGAGGTGATCGTGTGGTGCTGAAACCACAGGGCCGTCGCGTAGGCACCGATACCGAAGAATGCCCCGTGCCCCAGCGAGGGGTACCCCGCAAAGCCGCCGACCAGGTTCCAGGCGCTCGACATCACGGCGTACATCAAGGTGAACACCAGGATGTTCAACGACCAGTGGGCCAGGTTGAAAAGCGGCAGGCTGGCGAGCACCGCGAAGAAGGCGAAACCCCGGACCGGCCCGATATACGCAACCGCCCTCATATCGACCCGCGTTCCGTGGTGCCGAAGAGTCCCTGCGGCCGTACGAGCAGCACCAGCAGCAGGATCACGAAGAAGGTCATCTCCGACCACGTCGGTGAGATGGTCGAGGCGACGACGGCCGACGACGTCGACACGATCAAGGCGCCGATCACCGCGCCGCCGATGCTACCGAGCCCACCCAGAAGCACGATCGACAGCAGTCGGGAGATCAGGTCGTAGTGGCTGCCCGAGTTGAAGGGGTACAGCAGGCCGTAGACCGAACCTGCCGCCGCCGCCGTCGCCGCACCGAGCCCGAAGCCGATCGCCGACACACGGCTTGACTCGACACCTAGCAGCCGGGCGGACTCGGGGTTCTGCACGGTCGCCCGGATGGCGCGCCCGAACCGGGTGCGGTTCAGCAGCAGGAACAGCACCCCCAGCGCTGCGATGCTCAGCAGGAAGGCCCACAGCCGCACCAGCGTGATCTGGTAACCGAGCACGGTCCAGCTGCTGTTGGCATAGCTGGTGTTGATGCTGCGTACGGAGCTCTTCCAGGTCACGCTCATGATGCCCTCCAGCAGGAGCGCGACAGCGAAGGTGACGAGGAGGCTGAGCTCTGACCGGTCCTCGTCACGCAGCGGTCGCAGGAACAGCAGCTGGACGCCCACACCGAGGAAGAACATCATCACCGTGGTGACGGGGATGGCGAGCAGCGGGTCGATTCCGAAGGCGGTGAAGAGCTGATAGGCCAGGTACGCACCGAGGATCACCATGGCGCCCTGCGCCAGGTTCACCACCTTCATGACTCCGAAGATCAGGGTCTGACCCGACGCCATCAGCGCATACACGCCAGAGGTGAGGATGCCGAGGATGAGCCCTTGGATGAGCGCGTGCACGCCTCAGCCACCCCAGTTCGGCTTGGGGAACACCGGCTTCGCCTGTGCAACCGAGCTCGGGTAGATCGGCAGCAGCTTGCCGCCCTGCCACTGCACCAGGTTGAACGAGCCGGTCGGTGAGCCGTTGGCCGACCAGGACAGCGTGCCCAGGACGGTCGGCCAGCTTCCGCTGTGCAGCGTCTTGATGATGGTCGCGTTGTCGATCTTGCCTGTCTTCTTCGCCACCGCCTCGATGAGCTGCCCCGTGGCGTACGCCTCAGCGCTGCTGTCATCGACTTGCTGCGCCGTACCCCCGAACTTCTTGGTGTAGGCGGCCGTGAACGCTGCGCTGCCCGTGGCATCCGATCCCGGGAACCAGTCTGCCGACGAGAAGATGCCGGCCGTGTTGGCGGCGCCCACCTTGTTGGGGAACTCCAGCGGTGAGTTAGCGCCATTGGACTGGAACATGAACTTCGGGTTGTACTTGAGTTGGACGAGGCTCTTGACCTGCGCGTAGGCGTCCTCGCTCTGGGTGCCTCCTACGATCACGTCCGGCTTCTTCGCCGCGAGCGCCGCCATCACCGGGGAGAGGTCCTGCGTCTCGGATGGATAGACCTGCTTGTAGACGGTCTTGATGCCTGCCGCCTCGAACCGTGCCCGGATGCTCTCGGCGATGGGGGCCGAGAACGGGTCGTCGAGCTCTGCGTAGGCTGCGGTCTTCGGGCGCTGAGCGGGGCTGAGAGACAAGATGTACTTGGCGAAAACGTCACCCGACTGTGTGGTCGGCGCCGGCTGCACGAAGAAGAAGTTGTCCAGGTTCTGCTTGAAGACGTCCGGACCGCCGCCCGCGGGGGCCAGGAACGCGTAGCTGTAGCGCTTGGCGACCTTGGCTGCCGGGATCGTGAGCAGCGTCGAGAAGGGCCCGAACGTGAGATCCACGTGGTCCTTGTTGATGAGGTTCTGGTAGTTGGTGACGACCTGGGTCGGGCTCGACGCATCATCGACGAGCTTGACCGTCACCTTGCGTCCCAAAACGCCACCCTGAGCGTTCACGGTGTCGGCCCACAGTTGATAGCCGCGCTGCACCGCCTTGCCGGAGTCCGAGAAGTCACCGGTCAGCGAGACGGATGCCCCGACGACCAGCGGTCCGGTGCTCTTACCCGCACCGCCGCTCCCCCCGCCGCTAGAGGCGCATCCGGTGGCCAGGACGGCCATCGCGCCGGCCACCAGAAGGACGGCCGACCTGCCGTGCAAACGATTGCGGATATTCACGAGACGATCCCTACCTCGTAGGTGAGAAACCTTGACCATGCTGTCCTCTGAGTGACGGATCGCGCCCAGTCCATCGACCACAAACGATTGCACCCGAGCATGCGATGCTTACGGAGGTCTGTCAAGGGCAGCACCGAGGCATTCCGCGAAGGGATACTTCGCTCCCTGTGAAGCACAAGGGATAGTTCGCTCGCCTGTGAAGAACATGGCGGCAAGGCTCGCGCCCGCGACGATTGACACCGGTTTCACGATCCTTCGCGGCGTCCTCCGCGCGGCCGTCACGGATCGGCTTGTCGCCAGTGACCCGACGGCCGGCGTCGTGCTGCCGCGGAAGCGGGTCGCGCGACGCTGTCAGACGGAGGCGCCGACCGGCGGGACGACCTGACGCCGGTTACTCGGGATGGTGAGCACGAGCCCCGCGGCCAGGACGCTGGCCAGAGCGCAGACGGCGAAGAGCCAGCGGTACGCCGTGAGGCTGGAGGCTCCTTCGACGACCTGTCCGTTGACCGCGTGGTAGACGAGCGAGGAGGCCAGGATGCTGGTGCCGACCGCCGTCGCCAGCGTGCTACCGAGGCTTCGGAAAAGTGTGTTGAGTCCGTTGGCGGCAGCGATCTCGTTCGAGGGCGTGTAAGCGTTGATCAGCGACGGCATCGCGGCGTACCCGATCCCGGTGCCGATGCCGATCACGGTGGTGCCGACGATGACCTCCCACAGCGAGCCGGTCATCACGATCCGCAGCACCCAGCCCACCGCGACGATGGACGCACCCAGCGCCAGGGTCTGCGGGGCCCCGCGCTTGGCGATCATCCCGGCTGCGACCGGGGCGAAGAGCAGCATCGCCAGGCCGCTGGGCAGCAGCGCGAGTCCGCCGGTGAGCAGGCTGGACGCGAAGCCGTAGCCGGTCCACGTTCCGGCCTCGATGAAGGTCGAGGTGCCGATGAACGACGCGAAGAGCGCGAACCCGAAACAGATGGAGGCGAGGTTGGTCGTCAGGATCGGGCGCCGACGCAGCGCCGCGAGGTCGACGAGCGGGTCCCGACGCCTCAGCTCGTAGGCCGCGAAGACTCCCATGATGACGACTGACGCGACGAGCAAGCCCCACACTCGGCCCGAGCTCCAGCCCCACTGATGACCCTGCTGCAACGGAAGGATCAGGCAGACCAGGCCACCGGAGAGCAGGATACCGCCGATGATGTCCACGCGGCCGCCCTCGCGGTGGTGCGACTCCGGCACGACCGACAGGATGCCGATGAAGGCGAGCACTCCGACCACGGTGTTGATCCAGAAAAGGGTGTGCCAGTCCCAGTGCTCGGCGACGAACCCCGCGAGCGGCAGTCCGAGTGAGCCGCCGACACCGAGCATGGCGCTGATCAAGGCCACCGAGGAGGCGACCCGCTCTTTGGGCATCAAGGTGGCGAGCAGGCTGATACCGAGCGGGATCGCGCCCGAGGACGCTCCCTGGATCGCGCGGCCGACGACCAGCCAGCCGAAGTCCTGGGAAAGCGCGTCGATCAGGGACCCGGCCGTCAGTGCCCCCATCGCCACCAGGAGCATGAGCCGCTTGCCGAACATGTCGCCGAGTCGCCCCATGATCGGCACGCTCACCGCGGCGACTAGCAAGGTGGAGGTGAGCAGCCAGTTGGCGCTGCTGCCGAACTCGCGCTGCAGCTCGCCGAGCACCGGCACCAGCACCGACTGGCTCAGTGAGACCACCAGCGCACCCAGCCCCACGAACAACAGCTCGACGTTGGCCCGGCCGCTGGTCGTGTGGGAGCGGACGTCCTCGTCCTCGGGCTCTGCGCCGCCGGCCGGCAGCTCGGCGCCCCGAGGCTCGATGACGGGTGGTTCGATCGCGTCGGTCATGCTGGCATCGTACGCCGGCACTGACACTCAGTGCCACGGGGCCGTAGTCTGGGACCGTGACCTCGATCTCTCTGCGCGACGTCGCCCGCAACGCGGTCCGCGACCAAGTGGTCCGCTCTGCGTGGGACCTCTTCGTCGAGCGGGGCTTCGACGGCACCACCGTCGACCAGATCGCTGAGGCGGCGGGCATGTCGCGGCGTACCTTCTTCCGCTACTTCGCCGGCAAGGACGAGCTGATCCTCGACAAGCTGCTCGAGGTCGGCGATCACGTCGCTGCCGCCCTGGCCGCGCGACCAGCCGACGAAGCGGCATGGCCTGCTCTGCGCGCCTCCCTCGACGTGGTGGTGACCGCCCAGGATCAGTTTCCCGAGCCCTCCCGACGCCTCGCCGTCCTGCTGCGCGACGAACCCGGCACGCGCGGCACGATCGAGGAACGCCGCCGTCGCTGGACCGACACGCTCGGCCCCCTCGTCGCCGAACGCCTCCGCCACCACAGCCTCACCGCCGGCCGCGCCGTCGCCGGTGCCGCCCTTGCCTGCTACGACGCCGCCACGGACGCCTGGATCGAGGCCCCCGGCACCCTTCTCGCGACCCACCTCGACACGACGATGCAGGCGGTCACCGCCGCCACCTGATCCGGCGCAGACCAGTCGTACACCGGGCCTCGTCTCGGCAAGCCCAGGGGCTCGCCCGGACCTGTCGCAATGGCGCGCAACGCTGAGACGCTTCACCGCGCACGGTGTCGATCAACGCGACCACTCATCGGAACGTCGACTGACGGTAGATCCCATTCGCGTCAGGCCGGCTGCGCGACCGTGTCACCTTCGAGCCGACTCAGCACCTTGTCGATCGCGCCGGCCATCACCTCGACCTCGTGCGGGGTCAGCGCATCGAAGACCAGCCGGCGGACGGTCGCCACGTGAGCCGGCGCTGCCTGCTCGATCGTGGAGCGACCGACCTCGGTAAGCACGACCCAGGCACCCCGACCGTCGTCACGACACTCCTCGCGCCGCACCAGGCTGCGGCGCTCCATGCGGGTGACGTGGTGGGAGACTCGGCTGCGCTCCCAGTGCAACCCGCGGGCCAGGTCGCTGACGCGCACCCGACCGTCGGGGCTGTCGGTCAGCTGGACGAGCACGTCGAAGTCAGGGAGCGAGAGCTCCGCGTCCGCTTGCAGCTCGCGGTGCAGCGCGGCGGGCAGTAGCGCGTTGAGGCGGAGCCAGTGTCGCCACAGGCGCTGAGCGTCGTCAGGGAGCCAGGGAGGTTCGTCGGTCATGGCCCCATGCTACCCGGGAATAGTTGACACGTCACCCAAGTTCATGTCAGTGTAAGTGACACGTCACCAAAATCGGTGGCCGCACTCATACTCCAGGAGCACCTCATGACCAGCACCACCACCGCCGCCGCCACCATCGCCGACCTCGCCGGCACGTGGACCATCGACGCCTCGCACACCCGGATCGGGTTCGTCGCCCGGCACGCGATGATCACCAAGGTTCGCGGCGCGTTCAACGAGTTCGATGGCACCGCCGTCGTGGACGGCACCAGCCTCTCCGCGTCCTCGGTGAGCCTGACGATCAAGGCCGCAAGCATCGACACCCGCAACGACCAGCGCGACGGTCACCTGCGCAGCAACGACTTCCTCGCCATGGACGAGTACCCCGAGATCACCTTCGTCTCCACCGGCGTGACCCTGGCCGGCGCCACCAGCCTGGAGCTCACCGGCGACCTCACCATCAAGGGCGTGACCAACCCGGTCACCGTCCCGTTCGAGTTCGAAGGCCTCGCCACCGACCCGTTCGGCAACCTGCGAGCCGGCTTCGAGGGCGCCGTGACGATCAACCGCAAGGACTACGGCATCACCTGGAACGCCGCGCTCGAGACCGGCGGCGTCCTGGTCAGCGACAAGATCGTCCTCGAGTTCGAGGTCTCCGCGATCAAGAACGCCTGACCTCATCCGGGGCCGGACACGGCCTCAACCCAACGGCGGTGGGGCCGGCCACGCCGCAAACCGCGACGGCCGGCCCCCGCCCCGGGCACCACCCCCACACTGCGTCTCCCTCGGCCCCGAAAGGACCACCACGATGAGCACCGTGTCTTTGACCCCCGACGTCGACGTCCGCCGCGCCGAGGTTCGCTACAAGAGCCAGTTCGGGTGGTTGGACTCCAAGCACTCCTTCTCCTTCGGCCACCACTTCGATCCGAACAACACCCACCACGGGCTGCTGCTGGTCAACAACGACGACATCGTCGACCCCGGCACCGGATTCGACACCCACCCGCACCGCGACATGGAGATCGTCACCTGGGTCCTCGAAGGCTCCCTGGTCCACCAGGACTCCACCGGCCACAACGGCGTCATCTATCCGGGTCTGGCGCAGCGGATGAGCGCCGGCCGCGGTATCCTCCACTCGGAGAAGAACGACTCCTGGAAGCTCGCCGGTGACGTCCACAAGGACCCCGTCCACTTCGTCCAGATGTGGGTCGCGCCCGACGAGGACAGCATCACCCCGGGCTACGAGCAGCTCGAGATCGATCACGAGCTCCTCTCCGGCGGGCTGGTGCCGGTCGCCTCCGGCATGGACGAGCACCACGGCGCCGCCGCTATCCGCATCAAGAACAAGTACGCCGCACTGCACGCCGCCCGCCTCCAGCCCGGCCAGGCCGTCGAGCTGCCCGAGGCGCCGTTCCTTCACCTGTTCGTCCCCCGCGGCTCGGTCACCCTCGAAGGAGCCGGCCCGCTCGCCACCGGGGACGCGGTTCGGTTCACCGCCACCGGCGGGCAGAAGGTCACGGCCACCGAACCGGCCGAGATCCTGGTGTGGGAGATGCACGCCTCCCTCGCCGCCTGAGACCACGACACCGACTTCGACGTCCCGCGACTCCTTCCACCACGCGTACCTGGGTACGCGTCCATCACAGAGACCCACTCATCGAGGGAAGCCATGACCGAGAACCCTGCTGACCTATCGGCGATCGAAGCCGAGCGCGACCGCATCCGCACCACTCACCTGCACCCGACCGGTGTGCGTCCCACCTCCACCGCCCGCGGCCTGCACCACACCGCGCTGATCAGCAGCGACGTGGAACGCACCGTCCGCTTCTACCAGGACCTCCTCGGGTTCCCGCTCACCGAGCTGATCGACAACCGCGACTACCCGGGCTCGTCGCACTTCTTCTTCGACATCGGCAACCGGAACCTGCTCGCGTTCTTCGACTTCCCCGGGCTGGACGTCGGCCCCTACGCCGAGGTCCTCGGCGGCCTGCACCACCTGGCCATCTCGGTCGAACCTGGGCGCTGGGCAGAGATCGTCACCCGCCTGAGCGACGCCGGCGTCGAGCACGTCGTGCACAGCGACGTCTCGGTGTACTTCCGGGACCCCGACGGAGCCCGCATCGAGCTCATCGCAGACCCGCTGGGCGAGATGTACGGCAACGAGGTGTTGTGATGAGCGGACACGTCCGCTCGGGGTTGCCCCGCATCCCGGTCGAGGCGCCGTACTGGCAGCAGCAGAGGTGGTGACCACGGCGCCCTCCACCGAGGCCACCATCGAGGACTCTCGCGAGCCGCGGCGGGTCCGCATCGACAAGCAGCACCCACGAATCTACCGGGCCCAGCTCGAGGTGGCCCGCGCCGTGCGGACCGCGACCGCGGACGCGGGTTTGAGCCGGGCGCTGGTCGAGCTGGTGAACGTCCGGATCTCCCAGATCAACCGCTGCGCCTACTGCCTTCACGTCCACGTCCGCGAGGCGCTGCTGGCCGGCGAGACCAGCCAACGCCTGGCCGTGCTCGCCGCCTGGCGAGAGACCGCCGACCTGTTCAGCACCCAGGAACGGGCCGCGCTGGTGCTCGCCGAGTCCGTGACAACCCTTCCCGACAGCCGGACCCAGGAGCAGGACTACACCGAGGCCGCCACTGTCCTGACCGAGGAGGAGATCTCTGCCGTCAGCTGGTTGGCCATCGCCATGAACACCTTCAACCGGCTCTCCATCGTCAGCCGCCACCAAGTCCGGCCACCTGACCGGCCAGAACCCGACAAGCGCACAGGGAAGGCAACGCCGTGACCACCAGCGTCCGCGACAACCCGGCCGAGAACCGCTACGAGATCTACGACAGCGACCTGCTCGCCGGGTTCTCCGAGTACAAGCTGACCGCGAGGAAGATCGCCTTCACCCACACCCAGACCGACCCCGCCTTCGGCGGCCGCGGCATGGCCAAGCAGCTGGTGACCCAAGCGCTCGACGACGCCCGTGCGCGCGGGCTGGCGGTGCTGCCGTTCTGTCCCTACGTCCGCAAAGTCATCGCCGAGAACCCCGCCCAGTACCTCGACCTGGTCCCGACCAAGGACCGGGAGCGCTTCAAGCTCCCCAGCGGCAGTGATGTCGACGACCCCGATGTGCTCCCGATTCGCGCTGAGTAGGTATCTGAGATGACCTCGGTGACGGTCACACCAGGGCCGCCGGTCGCCTTCACCACCGTGGGTCTGCCTGACGAGCAACGTGTCGAGCTGTGGGAGAGCCACAACGCACAAGCCCTGATCGGTCTGCGCTGCAGGACACTGACAAACACGGTGCTCGATGCCTCGGAGATCAACGTCCAGCTCGACCGGCTGCACCTGGCTCGCGTGCGCGGCAGCTCTCACGTCGTCGAGCGCGACCAGGAGCTGATCAGGCGCCACCCCTCCGACGCTGTGAGCCTGTTCTTCAGCCTTGCCGGTGAGGCCTTCTTCTACCACGACGACGGCGTGCGGACCCTGCAGCCGGGACAGTTGCTGCTGTGTGACGCCGATCGACCCTTCATGCGCGGGTTCTCCCACGGGCTCGAGGAGCTGGTCGTGAAGGTGCCGCGGCCGGTGTTCGCCGAAGCCACCGGCATCGAGGAGGTCGAGCGGCCCCTCGTGATGAACTTCGCCGCCAAGGGTGCCAACTCGTTCGCGGAGACCTTGGCTCGCCAGGTCGGCGCCGCGGCGCGCGCCGAGAACCCGTACGCGGCCGACGAGCAGACCCTGCTCGAGCTCCTCGGGGCGGTGACCGGCATACGCCCCGACGGTCTCTCGACCGCTCACCGGGCCGCGGCGCAGGTCTACATCGATCGGCACCTGCGTGAGCCCGCGCTCTGCGCCACCGAGGTCGCTGCGGGGGTCGGCATCAGCACCCGCCACCTCTCGCGGGTCTTCGCCGAGGCCGGCACCAGCGTGCCGAAGCACATCCTCAACCGCCGCCTCGAGGCCGCTCACGCCATGCTGCAGAAGCCGGCGGCGTCCTCCCTGACGATCGCCGAGGCCGCCCACCAGTGCGGCTTCACCTCCGCAGCCCACTTCTCGAGCGCCTTCACCGCTCGATACGGCGAGCGGCCGACCGACGTACGCCGTCGCGCTGTGGCATCGCGGGCCATCCCGGTCGACTCAGGCGGCAGCGGCTTCGCGGATCGGCCACACGTCGCGATTCCCGCCGAGATGACCGTCACACATCGACTGGACGGTTGCCACGCCTGACACTGGTGACAGGAGTCGGCAGCCGACCGGCGCCAGGAAGGTGAGCTCCCCATGCCCGCATTCGACGATGGTCAGGCGGACACCGAGCTGCCCGAGTCGGCGGTGGTCGAGACCGACGTGTTGATCGTCGGTTCGGGGCCAGCCGGCTCGGCCGCTGCACTGATGCTCTCCAGCCTCGGGGTCGCGAACATCATGATCACCAAGTACCGCTGGACGGCGAACACCCCGCGGGCGCACATCACCAACCAGCGCTGCATGGAGGTCTTCCGCGACCTGGCGATCGAGGAGCAGGTACTGGCAGACGCCACCCCGCACCACCTCGTGGGCGACACGGTGTTCTGCACCGCCATCGCGGGCGAGGAGATCGGCCGCATCCACACCTGGGGGACGAGCCCGGAGCGTGAAGCCGACTACCAGCTGGCCTCCCCCAGCCTCATCGTGGACATCCCGCAGAACTACCTCGAGCCGATCCTGGTCCGCAACGCCACGATGCGCGGGACGCAGGCACGGTTCTCCACCGAGTACCTCTCCCACACCCAGGGCGAGCAGGGTGTCGACGTACAGGTTCTCGACCGGCTCACTGGAGAGCGGTTCACGATCCGCGCCAAGTACCTCATCGGCGCCGACGGGGCGCGGTCGAAGATCGCCGCGGACATCGGCCTGCCGTTCGAAGGTGCCATGGACATCGCCGGCTCCATGAACATCACCTTCAAGGCCGACATCAGCGCTTACTGCGACCACCGACCCTCCGTGCTGTACTGGGTCATCCAGCCGGGCTCGAACGTGGGCGGCATCGGTGCGGGTCTGGTGCGGATGATCCGACCCTGGAACGAGTGGCTCATCGTCTGGGGCTACGACATCAACGGCCAACCACCCGTCATCGACGACGCGGCCGCCATCCAGATCGTGCGCAACCTTCTCGGGATGCCCCACCTGGACGTCGAGATCACCGGCACCTCGTTGTGGGGGAACAACGAGATGTACGCGACCCACCTGCAGGCAGGGCGCGTGTTCTGCGTCGGAGACGCCATCCACCGCCACCCGCCGAGCAACGGGCTGGGCTCCAACACCTCGGTCCAAGACGCCTACAACCTCGCGTGGAAGTTGTCATATGTCCTCAACGGCCACGCCTCCCCGTCGCTGCTCGACACCTACTCCGCTGAACGCGCCCCGG
Source organism: Nocardioidaceae bacterium (assembly GCA_033850795.1). Lineage (GTDB taxonomy): Bacteria > Actinomycetota > Actinomycetes > Propionibacteriales > Nocardioidaceae > Nocardioides_B. Next base: position 13,630 of record JAWWPF010000227.1, read on the forward strand.
TCGCCGAGCGGATCGTGAAGCGCGCGAACAAGTCCAGCCGCGAGTTCGCCGACCTCTTCACCGCTCTGGGTCTGACCGGGGCCCAGGATGAGGAGGAGATGGTCGCCCAGATCGAGGAGCGCAAGGCCAACACGCCCGCAGGGGCCGCGAAGCGCGCCGCACTCGTCAAGGCCATGGAGCTGAAGAACTACGAGTTCAACGCGCACGGCGTCGAGCTCGGACAGTTCTACGAGTCGTCCGCCGTGGTCCCCGACGGCACCCCCCGCCCGCAACCGTCGCGGGACCCTGACCTGTACTACGAGGCCTCGACCGTGCCGGGGTCTCACCTACCGCATGCGTGGGTGGGGAACAACAAGACCCGGCACGCGATGATGGACCTGGCTCCGTACACCCACTTCACGCTGATCACCGGCATCGCCGGCGAGGCGTGGGAGGCAGCTGCCGAGAAGGTCGCAGCAGAGCTGGGACTCCCTGTGCGTACGGTGGTGATCGGGCCGGGGCGCGAGGTGACCGACCTGTACTACGACTGGTCGAAGCTGCGTGAGGTCGAGGAAGGCGGCGCTCTGCTGGTGCGGCCCGACAAGCACATCGGTTGGCGTTCCCGCTCGCTTCCCGAGGACCCCGCGGGCTCGCTGCTGGAGGCGCTGATGAGCATCCTCGGTCGGGATGAGCTCGGATGACGCTCCGGTTCGAGCACGAGACCTACGGGCAACGAATCCGTTTCGCCTCGGAAGCAGCCGCGGAGGCCACCGCAGAGGAGATCGCCCGCCTGGGGGCCGCCAAGGTGATGGTGATCGCCGCCGCGGCCGAGGCGGAGCTCGCCGCACGCGTCACGGCCGACGTGCCGGTGGCTCACGTGCACGACGAGGTCGTCATGCACGTACCCGTGGAGGTGGCCGAGCGCGCCCGGGCGGCCGCCATCACGCACGGGGTCGACGCGATCGTGAGCATCGGTGGCGGGTCCACGACCGGTCTGGCCAAGGCGGTGGCCCTCACCAGCGGGCTCCCCATCGTGGCCGTCCCCACGACTTACGCGGGTTCGGAGGCCACGAACGTGTGGGGGCTGACCGAGGGAGCGCAGAAGACCACCGGTGTCGATGCGCGGGTGCTGCCCACCGCGATCGTGTACGACGCCTCGCTGATGCTCTCACTGCCGGTCGAGATGAGCGTGGCGTCGGGGCTGAACGCGATGGCGCATTGCGTCGACTCGATGTGGGCGCCGCGCTCGGACCCTATCGACGCCGCCCTGGCCGAAGAAGGGATCCGGGCGCTGGCCGCCGGGCTGCCGCTGGTGGCCGAGAACCCCCAGTGTCTCGCCGGCCGGGAGCAGGCGTTGTACGGCGCCTACCTCGCAGCTGTCGCGTTCACCTCCGCCGGCTCGGGGCTGCACCACAAGATCTGTCACGTCCTCGGGGGCCGCTACGACCTCCCGCACGCACCGACGCACGCGGTGGTGCTGCCTCACGTCCTCGCGCTGAACGGGCCCGCGGCTCCCGACGCAGCGGATCGCATCGCGCGCGCGTTCGGCTCCGCAACCGCCCTCGATGGGCTGCAGGCGCTGCGCGAGCGTCTCGACGCGCCCCGCGCGCTGGGCGAGTACGGCTTCGAGGAGTCGAAGATCCCCGACGCCGTACAGGCGATCCTGCCGGTCGTTCCTGGCACGAACCCGGTCGCGGTCACGGTCGACGACCTCTTGCGCCTGCTTCATGACGCCTGGAGCGGAGCGGACCCGAGATGACCGCGGACCCGAGGAACCCACCCGCACGGACCGGCACCACCGCGACCCCGAACGAGACGACCGAGATGACCCTTGACGAGATCAGCACGACGTCACCAGCGACGGCTGGCGACGCCGTAGCGCCCGTGGTGAGTGCCGAGCAGCAGGCCCGCGAGGAGGACCTCCTGCGGCGGGTCGTCGCCTCCTTCGACGGTGCTGCCGACCCTCGGGTGCGGCAGATCATGCAGTCAGCGGTCGGACACCTGCACGCTTTCCTTCGGGAGGTCCGGCTCACCGAGGCGGAGTGGAAGACCGGCATCGACTTCCTCACCGAGGTCGGGCACATCACCGACGACCGTCGGCAGGAGTACATCCTCCTCTCCGACATCCTCGGCGCCTCGATGCAGACCATCACCATCAACAACGAGGTCTACGGCGACGCAACCGAGGCCACGGTGTTCGGCCCCTTCTTCGTCGAGGACGCCCCCCGCACCGACCTCGGCGGCGACATCGCCGGCGACGCCAGCGGTCAGCCGTGCTGGGTCGAGGGCACCGTCCGAGACACCACCGGCGCCCCAGTGCCGGGCGCGCGGATCGAGGTGTGGGAAGCCGACGAGGACGGGTTCTATGACGTCCAGTACGACGACGGCCGGACCGCCGGCCGTGCCCACCTGATCAGCGCCGAGGACGGCAGCTTCCGGTTCTGGGCGGTCACCCCCACGCCATACCCGATCCCGCACGACGGTCCGGTGGGCCGGCTGTTGGCTGCGACGGGCCGGTCGCCGATGCGGGCCTCGCACCTGCACTTCATGGTGACCGCGCCCGGGCGGCGGACGCTGGTGACCCACATCTTCGTCCGCGGCGACGAGCTGCTGTCCCGCGACAGCGTGTTCGGTGTCCGGGAGTCCCTGGTGAAGGACTTCGCGGAGCAGCCCGCGGGCACGCCGACCCCGGACGGGCGCGGCGTGGGTGGCCGGTCCTGGGCCCGTGTCCGCTTCGACATCGTCCTGGCCCCGGCGCAGGGATGCGGGTCATGACCGCTGCGTTCGTGTTCGCGGCGGTGCGCACGGCGTTCGGGAGGCACGGCGGCGCGCTGGCCGGCGTGCGCCCCGACGACCTGGCGGCGATCGTGTTGAACGGCGTGCTGGACAAGGCCCCGTCCCTCGACCGGGCCGCCATCGGCGACGTCGCGTGGGGGTGCGCCAACCAGGCCGGTGAGGACAACCGCAACGTGGGCCGGATGGCGGTGCTGCTCGCGGGGCTGCCCGTGACAGTGCCGGCCACCACCGTGAACCGACTCTGCGGCTCCTCGCTCGACGCGGCCATGTTGGTGTCGCGGGTCGTGGAGTCCGGCGACGCCGAGGTCGTCGTTGCCGGTGGGGTCGAGTCGATGTCCCGGGCCCCCTGGGTGCTGCCGAAGCCCTCGCGCGCCTTCCCCGTCCAGGACGTGACCGCGGTGTCCACGACGCTGGGATGGCGGCTCGTCAACGACAACATGCCACGCGAGTGGACCTCCTCGTTGGGAGAGTCCAACGAGCTGCTCGCCGAGAAGTTCGGCATCGGGCGGGAGCGACAGGACAGGTTCGCGGTCGGCTCCCACGAGCGCGCCGAGCGGGCCTGGGCCGACGGGTTCTACGACGACCTCGTTGTGCCGGTACCCGGGGCCGACCTGGCTCGCGACGAGAGCATCCGCTCGGGGACGACTGCCGAGAAGCTGGCCGGCCTCAAGCCGTCCTTCCGTCCCGGCGGGTCGATCACCGCGGGGAACGCCTCGCCGCTCAACGACGGCGCCTCGGCGGTGCTGATCGGCTCCGAGGGCGCAGCCGCGACGATCGGGCTGGACCCGGTGGCGCGGATCGCCGGCCGCGGGGCCGCCGCCAACGAGCCGCCGATGTTCGGCATCGCCCCGGTGGAGGCGGCGAACAAGGCGCTGGCCCGGGCCGGGATCAACTGGTCCGACGTCGCGGCCATCGAGCTGAACGAGGCGTTCGCGGTGCAGTCACTGGCCTGCGTCGACGCCTGGGGCATCGACCCCGACATCGTCAACCTCAAGGGCGGCGCGATCGCGATCGGCCACCCGCTCGGCGCCTCGGGCGGCCGCGTCCTGGGCACGCTTGCCAAGCGGCTGGTGGAGTCGGGTGACCGGTGGGGGGTCGCGGCCATCTGCATCGGCGTCGGCCAGGGTCTCGCCGTCGTGCTGGAGAACGTCTCGGACGGAGTACGTCCGTGAGCGCCGTCGTCTGCGCCACCCCTGACGAGGCGGTGGCCGACGTCGCCGACGGCTCGACCGTCCTGGTCGGCGGCTTCGGGATGGCCGGGATGCCGGTGGCCCTGATCGACGCGCTGATCCGGCAGGGCGCGGGCGACCTGACAGTGGTCTCCAACAACGCCGGCAACGGCGACACCGGCCTGGCCGCGCTGCTCGCCAAGGGCCGCGTGCGCAAGATGGTGTGCTCCTTCCCGCGCCAGTCCGACTCCTGGGTCTTCGACGGGCTCTACCGCGCCGGCGAGATCGAGCTCGACGTGGTGCCCCAGGGCACCCTTGCGGAGCGGATGCGTGCCGCCGGGGCCGGCATCGGGGGGTTCTACTCACCCACCGGCGTCGGCACGCCGCTCGCGGAAGGCAAGGAGACCCGCGAGATCGAGGGGCGCACCTACGTCCTGGAGATGCCGTTGCGCGGTGACCTCGCGCTGATCGGCGCCCACCGCAGCGACGCGATGGGCAACCTGGTGTACCGCAAGACGGCCCGCAACTTCGGTCCGGTGATGGCCACCGCAGCCACCACCGTCGTCGCACAGGTGCGCGAGGTGGTCGACATAGGCTCGATCGACCCCGAAGCGGTCGTGACGCCGAGCATCTACGTCGACCGGGTGGTGGCGGTATGAACGCCGGGGCCCCTGTCCATGAGCCACTCGACGGGCCGCTCGACAGGCACCAGATGGCAGCCCTGGTCGCGCGCGACATCGCCCCCGGCGCCTACGTCAACCTCGGCATCGGCCAGCCGACCCTCGTCGCCGATCACCTCCCGAAGGGGTCGGGCGTGGTCCTGCACACCGAGAACGGCATGCTCAACATGGGCCGGGCCGCGGTCGGGGACGAGATCGACCCCGATCTGACGAACGCCGGCAAGATCCCGGTGACCGAGCTGCCGGGCGCGGCGTACTTCCACCAGGCCGACTCCTTCGCGATGATGCGAGGCGGCCACCTGGACGTCTGCGTGCTGGGCGCCTTCCAGGTCTCGGCCGCCGGCGATCTGGCCAACTGGCACACCGGTGCCGCCGACGCGATCCCTGCGGTCGGCGGCGCGATGGACCTCGCGATCGGGGCCAAGCAGGTCTTCGTGATGATGACGCTGTTCGCCAAGGACGGCAGCCCCAAGCTGGTGCCGGTGTGCACCTACCCGCTGAGCGGCGTTGGCTGCGTCGACCGGGTCTACACCGACCACGCAGTCTTCGACATCACCGCCGACGGCGTGGTCATCACCCGGACCTTCGGCAGCAGCACGGCCGAGCTGCGCGCACGCATGGCATCAGCAGGGTCTCGACCTGCCTTCGCCGACTGACCCGCCGGGGAATAGTTGACACATCACCTATCGTTGGGAGAATGTAAGTGACACATCACCGATCCGGTGGTGTGAGGGCCCTACTTCTTCGTCGAGGTCAGCTATGCAGATCGGGATCTTCTCCGTCGGTGACGTCACCACCGACCCCACCACCGGGCGCACGCCCAGCGAGCACGAGCGCATCAAGGCGACCGTGGCGATCGCGAAGAAGGCCGAAGAGGTGGGTCTGGACGTGTTCGCGACCGGCGAGCACCACAACCCACCGTTCATCGCCACCAACCCGACCGCGACCTTGGCCTACATCGGCGCCCAGACCGAGCGCATCATCCTCTCGACGGCCACCACGCTGATCACCACCACCGACCCGGTGCTCATCGCGGAGGACTACGCCAAGATCCAGCACCTTCTGGACGGCCGCGTCGACCTGATGATGGGCCGCGGCAACACCGGCCCGGTCTACCCCTGGTTCGGCAAGGACATCCGCCAGGGCATCAACCTCGCGATCGAGAACTACGGCCTCCTCCACCGGCTCTGGCGTGAGGACGTCGTCGACTGGAAGGGCCGCTTCCGAACCCCTCTGCAGGGCTACACCTCCACCCCGCGGCCCCTGGACGGCATGCCGCCGTTCGTGTGGCACGGCTCCATCCGCAGCCCCGAGATCGCCGAGCAGGCCGCGTACTACGGCGACGGGTTCTTCCACAACCACATCTTCTGGCCGGCCAGCCACACCAAGCAGATGGTCGAGCTGTACCGCCGCCGGTTCGAGCACTACGGCCACGGCCCCGCCGACAGCGCCATCGTCGGCCTCGGCGGGCAGTTCTTCATGCGCACCAACAGCCAGGACGCAGTCAACGAGTTCCGGCCGTACTTCGACAACGCCCCCGTCTACGGCCACGGGCCGTCGCTGGAGGACTTCACCACCCAGACACCGCTGACCGTCGGCTCACCGCAGCAGGTGCTCGAGCGCACCCTGTCGTTCCGCGACTACGCCGGTGACTACCAGCGTCAGCTGTTCCTGCTCGACCACGCGGGCCTGCCGCTCAAGACGGTGCTCGAGCAGCTCGACCTGCTCGGCGAGATCCTGCCCGACATGCGCAAGGGGTTCGCCGAGGGCCGGCCTGCGCACATCCCCGAGGCCCCCACGCACGGCTCGCTCGTCGCCGCGAACGGCGGCCCGACCGACTCCACGGTGTATGCCGCCGCCGATGACGCCACCGGCCACCGCGCCGAGGACACCCAGGACGCGCAGGTGTCGGCATGACCTCCGTCGTCGTCGTCTCCGCCGGGCTGAGCAGCCCGTCCTCGACGCGGCTGCTCGCCGACCGGCTGGCCGCCGCCACCACCGAGGCGCTGGGCGACGTCGAGGTCGAGGTCGAGGTCACCGGCATCGAGCTGCGCGACCTCGCCCACCAGCTCACCGACCACCTCCTCACCGGGTTCGCGGGCCCGGAGCTGGCCCGGGCCATCGAGCAGGTGCGCGAGGCCGATGGGCTGATCGTCGTCACCCCGGTGTTCAGCGCGTCGTACTCGGGGCTGTTCAAGACCTTCTTCGACGTGCTGGAGGCCGGTCTGCTGGACGGCAAGCCGGTGCTCGTGGCTGCGACCGCGGGTACCGCCCGGCACTCGCTGGTGCTGGAGCACGCGCTGCGCCCCCTGTTCGCCTACCTGCACGCAGTCGTGGTGCCGACCGGCGTCTTCGCCGCTACCGACGACTTCGGCGACGCCGGCCTGGACGTTCGGATCACCCGGGCCGCTCGCGAGCTGGCCAACGCGATCCCGACCGACGGGGTGGACGCGGGCAGGTCCGGCACCACCGCCGCGCCGCTGGCGCGCCGTACGGTCGCCGAGGCGTTCGACGACCCGACACCGTTCGAACTGCTGCTCAAGCAGGCCAGCGCCGCCTGACCCGGAACCGGTAGGAGGCTGAATGCCGGCTGACACAGCCGAGCCACCCGCCTCACCGCCGCGACGTCACCCGCCCGTACTCGTTCCTCGCCACAACAGGAGTCCCACATGTCTGCGTACAAGGTCGGCTACTTCATCGGGAGCCTCTCCTCGACCTCCATCAACCGAGTGCTCTCCCGCGCCCTCATCCGGCTCGCGCCCGAGGATCTGGAGTTCACCGAGATCCCGATCGGCAACCTGCCGCTGTACAGCCCGGACTTCGACGCCGCCTACCCGCCGGAGGCGCTGATGCTGAAGGACGCCATCACCGCCGCCGACGCCGTGCTGTTCGTGACCCCCGAGTACAACCGCTCCATCCCCGGCGCACTGAAGAACGCGATCGACTGGGCGTCGCGGCCTTGGGGTCAGAACTCCTTCCACCACATCCCCGCCGGTGTCATCGGCGCCTCGATGGGCTCGATCGGCACCGCGGTGGGACAGCAGAGCCTCCGCGCTGTGCTCAGCTTCTGCAACGCCCGGCAGATGACCTCTCCCGAGGCCTACATCCACTTCTCCCATGACGTGTTCGCCGACGACGGCGAGGTCAGCGACGAGTCCACCGCAGCCTTCCTGCGTGACTACATGGCCGAGTTCCGCGACCACGTCGAGCGGGTGTTGACGGTCCTCCCGCGTTCCTGAGCGAACCAACCAGCACCCGCCCACGCGAGCAGCCCGGCCTCTTGCTCGATCAGCGGTGACTGTCAGCGGTGTCACGCGCTCACGACGGCGAGGGCGCCGAACATGCGGCCGACGGCGGCCCAGTGCACTCGATGCGTGAAGCCAGCCGTGCCGTTCGAAAAGGTTGTCGGGAGGACGCAGGACCCCTTGGCTGTACCTATCTGGTGCGACGCAGATGCGGATCGGGATTGAACGCCCACAGCAGATAGGCGTCGATCTTCTTGATCCAGTGCCGGATCGTGGGCGGGTTGTCGCTGCGGATCGCGGGAAGGGGGAGCATTGGTTTTCCTCTGGCTCGTGTTCGGGTCTGCCTTGACACCCCGATCCTCGCGGGCACGTGTTACGGATACTTTACCGGTCGAGAACAACCGCATGAACGTATGCAGCTCTCCGGTGCTCAACCCATTGCGGTTCTTGCCACACACCTGCGACACGGGAGCCACATAGGCCCCTGACCTCGGGAAACGCGTTCGATCAGTAGTACCAGGGGTACGGCGACCAGTCCGGCTGGCGCTTCTCCAGGAACGCGTCGCGGCCCTCGACGGCCTCCTCGGTCATGTACGCCAGCCGGGTCGTCTCGCCCGCGAAGAGCTGCTGACCGACCAAGCCGTCGTCGACCAGGTTGAAGGCGTACTTCAGCATCCGCTGCGCGGTCGGTGACTTCGCATTGATCCGGCGGCCCCACTCCAGCGCCTCCCGCTCGAGGTCGGCATGGTCGACGACCTTGTTCACCATGCCCATCCGGTGCGCATCCTGGGCGTCGTACTCGTCGCCGAGGAAGAAGATCTCGCGGGCGAACTTCTGGCCGACCTGGCGAGCGAGGTACGCCGACCCGAAGCCACCGTCGAAGGAGCCGACGTCGGCGTCGGTCTGCTTGAAGCGGGCGTGCTGGCGGGACGCGAGGGTGAGGTCGCAGACCACGTGCAGGCTGTGCCCCCCTCCGGCCGCCCAGCCGGGGACGACGCAGACCACGACCTTGGGCATGAACCGGATCAGCCGCTGGCACTCGAGGATGTGCAGCCTCCCGAGCCGGGCCCGGTCCACGGACTCGGAGGTGTCACCGGAGGCGTACTGGTAGCCCGTGCGGCCGCGGATCCGCTGGTCGCCGCCGGAGCAGAACGCCCAGCCGCCGTCCTTCGGCGAGGGACCGTTCCCGGTCAGCAGCACGCAACCCACGTCGCCCGAGGTCCGCGCGTGCTCGAGGACGCGGAGCAGCTCGTCGACGGTCCCGGGACGGAAGGCGTTGCGAACCTCGGGCCGGTCGAACGCGATCCGGACGGTCCCGTGCTCCACGGAGCGGTGGTAGGTGAGGTCGACGAGGCCGTCGAACCCGGGTACCTGTCGCCAGGCGGAGGGGTCGAAGATCTCCGAGACGCCGTCCATCCCCGGAGGCTACCTGCAGCCGTCCGCCGGCCGGGGCCACCGGGTCCCGTCGTTTCCTCGCGGCGGCGCTGGGCACCATGACCGCATGACACTGCAAGCGGAGTACGAGCCGAGCCCGGAGAAGTGGGTGCGTGACCAGGTCGAGGCGTTCGAGGCCTCGGGCGGGACCGAGGCCACCACCTTGCGAGGGGTCCCCGTCGTCGTCGTGACCTCCGTGGGGGCGAAGAGCGGCAAGCTGCGGAAGAACCCGGTGATGCGGGTCGAGCACGACGGGACCTACGCGCTGGTCGCCTCGAAGGGCGGCGCTCCGCAGCACCCGAGCTGGTACCACAACCTGGTCAAGAACCCCATGATCGAGCTCCAGGACGGGCCGGACCGGCGCACCTACACCGTCCGGATCGCCGAGGGACCGGAGCGGACGCAGTGGTGGGAGCGCGCGGTCGAGGTGTGGCCGCCGTACGCCGACTACGAGCGGCAGACCGACCGGGAGATCCCGGTCTTCGTCGCCGAGCCGGCCTGACGGAGGCCGTCACCGGGCCAGGCGCAGCGCGAGCGCGGGACACAGGTCGACCGCCCGCCGGGCGTGCGGCAGCAGCGACTCGTCCACCAGCAGCCGACGGTTGCCCGGGTCCCGCGCCAGGGGGTAGCCCCACTCGTCGCGGGTGAGCACCTCGGGCAGCAGGTCGGCGCAGAGCCCGTGCCCGTCACAGCGGGTCCAGTCAACGTGCAGCCGCGACACTGCAACCGCCTCCTAGGTGTACGGCGACCTCATCGGCGAACACGCGCATGGTGCTCGCCACGAATCGGACGGTGCCGTCCGGATGAGCGCACGCGCCGCGGCCGTCGGCGAGCCGCGCCAACCGCGTCACCTCGCCGGCCACGGACCGGTCCCGCTCACCTCGGGCGAGGCGGTCCAGTGCCTCAGCCATCCGCGGCAGCCCGTTGACGCAGGGGCCGCACTGGCCCGCCACCTGGCCGGCGAGGTACGCCACGACGTGGGCACTCTCCACAAGACCGCACCGGTCCCGTCCCAGGACGGCCACGACGCCGGCGCCGACCGAGCCGTGGTGGACCGCCATCGACGACCGCGACAGCCGGGTGGACGCGATCAGGTGGCCCGGCACCCAGGCCCCGTGGTAGCCCCCGACGAGCACGGCCTGGGCCTGGTGGCCCAGCACCCCGGCCGCGGCGAGCACCTCCCCGAGACCGCTCCCGGAGCCGACCTCGAAGACACCCGGCGTCGCCACCGCCCCGCTCATCGTGACCAGCAGCGTGCCCGGCTCCTCAGGTGTGCCGACCGACCTGAACCAGGTCGGGCCGAAGCGTGCGAGCAGCGCGAGGTGGGCGAGGGTCTCGACGTTGTCGACGAGCGTCGGCCGCCGTCGTACGCCCCGCTCGTAGACCCTGGTCATCCGGTCGGACGGCACACCGGGCCTCCCGTTGAGGGCGTTGACCAGCGCGGACTCCTCCCCGGACAGGAACCGGCGCTCGACCTCGACCACCTCGACGCGGACCGGGTCGCGACGCTGCGCGACCATCTCGCGGAGGTGACGGCTCAGCTCCGGTCGGGTGGTGACGAGGTAGGCGTCGCGGGCCCCGACGGTCCGGGCGGCCAGGACCAGCCCGTCCAGCACGAGGTGCGGAGCCACGAGCAGGAGCGTCCTGTCCTTGTCCGAGAGCGGCTCCCCCTCGGCGGCATTGCCGACGACCACACCGTGGCCGCGTTCGGCGACACTGCGCAGCTTGCGTGCCGTGGGGAAGGCCGCGCCGCCGCGCCCGGTGAGGCCGGCCTCCTCGACGCCCCGGAGCAGGTCCTCGGCGTCGGGCAGAGGACCGAAGGCTGCGAGGTGCTCCGCGAGCGACGGCCCGGCCGCCGCGAACAGCCGGCGCGTCCCGGAGGGGG
>JAWWPF010000233.1:0-3488 GCA_033850795.1 Nocardioidaceae bacterium
GAACTGTCGACCAACAGCGTGCATCGGGTCGTTGCCGGATCGACCCACGACTCCCTGGTGGACAACCCCAAGCACACCGCCGCGGTCACCCAGGCCATCCGCGACGTCGTCGACGCTGTACGCAGCGGGGCACCGGTGACGAGCCGCTGACACCGACATGGAAACCCACCCATGGAGACGATCGGTGCACCGAGTTCCGGCTTTCGAGCGGCCCCCACAGAGCCAGTCCCAACTGCCGGGGGCCAAGGCGCTCAACCACTAGCACTGCCGCCCGGGGCCGCGGCACCCGCGGCGACAGCCGTGGGACAGCGTTCGGCAAGCCGAGGCCGTGACGGTCGTGGCACAGCCGACCACGGCTGGTCCCGCCACCTCAGAAGGGAACCCCCATGCCTACTTCGCCTCGTTTCGAAGGGACCATGAAGATGAAAGCGATAGTGCAACACCGCTACGGCGACGGTTCGGCGCTGACCTTTGAGGACGTCGCCCGACCTAGCTGCGCCGAGGAAGACGTGCTGGTACAGGTGGCAGCCGCCGGGGTGGACCGCGGCGCCCTGCACTTCCTGACCGGGCAGCCATACCTGATGCGGCTGGGAACGGGGCTTCGGACCCCTAAGGTGACCGTGCCCGGCGTCAGCTTCGCCGGCCGGGTGGAGGCCATCGGCTCACAGGTGACGAAGTTCGCGGTGGGCGACGAGGTGTACGGCGCCGCGCGCGGCACCTACGCCGAGTACGTGGCCGCTCCGCAGACCAAGGTCGCGCTCAAGCCTTCGCAGCTCAGCTTCGAGGAGGCGGCGGTGTTGCCGTACGCATCCTTCGCCGCCCTGCAGGCGGTGCGTGACCACGGTCGGGTCCAGCCCGGCGAACGGGTGCTGGTGGTCGGCGCTTCGGGGGCGGTCGGCAGCATCGTGGTGCAGGTCGCGAAGGCGTCCGGCGCCGAGGTCACCGGAGTCTGCGGGCCCGGTGGCCAAGCCGTAGCGGCCTCGCTCGGGGCGGACCACGTCATCGACTACACCCGTGAGGACTTCGCAGACGGAACCCGCCGCTACGACGTCATCCTCGACGTCTTCGGGCGTACCTCGATCCGACACGTACGCCGTGCCCTGACACCGCGAGGCAGACTCGTCATCGTCGGGGGCGAGGGCGACCGGTTCATCGGCGGCATCCAGCGTCAGCTCGGCGCGATGCTGCTGACTCCCTTCGTCGGCCAGTCGTTGCGCGCGTTCGCCGCGAAGGCAAACACCGAGACACTGCAGGCCATCAACGACCTCGTCGCCGAGGGGAAGGTCGGCTCCGCGGTGGGCCGCAGATACCCGCTGGTCGAGGCCGCCGATGCTGTCGCGGCCCTGACGGACGGGTCGACCTCGGGGCGGATCGTCCTCACCGTGTGACGGGCCCGCTAGCCGTACCGAGGCTGGCACCGGGAACCGAGGCTGGATGAGAGTTCCTCTGCTCGGCTGACGCTCAGCCAGCCTGCTCACGTCCAGCCTGCTTCTGTCCTGCGTGGCCGTGTTCGGCGTGGCCGTGCGCTGCCTGGCCGTGCCCGGCGTGGTCGTGCCCGGCGTGGTCGTGCCCCGCTTGGTGCCCGCTGTGGTCGTGGCCGGCCATTTGGTCTGGGGCGCCGCCCATCATGGCGAGCATCTCGCGGCCGCCGGTGCGGAAGAAGCGGGTCAGCAGGGCGAGCGTGAGGACGAGGGCGGCGATGTTGAGCCAGGTGGTGTAGTTCCAGGTGATCGCCTGCTCACCCATCTGGACCTGGCCGTGGTCCGGCACCAGCCCGAGGGCACCGAAGAGGGCCTCGACGGCGTACCCGCCGGTGACCATGGTCGCGTAGAACACCCCGAGCAGGACCAGCATCATCTTGGTGCCGTAGTACTTCCGGTAGATGAACAGGATCGGGATGATGATGAGGTCGGCGAACATGAACGAGATAACGCCGCCGAAGCTGATCCCGCCGCTGTAGAGGACCGCGGCCAACGGCACGTTCCCGATCGAGCACACGAAGCTCAAGATCGCGATGACCGGCCCGACCAGCGGTCCCCACACCTTGGACAGGACGGCGTGGTCGGTGAGGAACAGCGACTGCCAGAACGAGTCGGGGACCCAGGCGGCGACGGCCCCGGCGATCAGCAGCCCGATCACGATGTCGCGGATCACCGCGGCCCACTCCATCACGTAGATGTGCGCCACCGAGGTGAAGCCCTCGCCGCTGAACAGGCGGGCGCCGAAGCTACCGTCGCGCTGGACCGACATATCCATCGCGGCATGGCCCTCCATCGAGCCGGCCAGGCCCTTGTCGGCCTGCTCGCGGGCCGCGTCGATGAGCCGCTGACGGACGAAGATCCGAAACACCACCGCGACCAGCACGATGATGATCGGGCCGCCCACGAACTCCGCGAGGGTGAACTGCCAGCCCAGCAGCAGCGCCATGATGACGCCGAGCTCGATGACCAGGTTCGTGGAGGCCAGCTCGAAGACCATCGCGGAGGTGAAGCTGGCGCCCTTGCGGAACAGCGACCGGGCCAGCGCGACCGCGGCGTAGGAGCACGACGACGACGCGATCCCGAGCCCGGTGGCCTTCGCGAGGGTGGCGGGGCGGTCGTCGCCGAGCATCCGGGTGATCGCCTCCCGGCGGACGACCGCCTGGACGACCGCGGACAGGGTGAACCCGAAGATCAGGGACCAGGTGATCTGCCAAGTCATCGACCCGGTCATCGCCAGGGCGTCACCGATCGATGCCAGCACCGACATGGTTCAGCTCTCCTTCGTCGAGATGGACAACAGCTGGATCAGGCAGTGCTCCAGGACCTGGTGGGGGAAGCCCTCGGCGAGCCGGTAGTAGATGACGCGGCCGTCGCGTCGGAAGGTCACGAGGCCGGCGTGGCGCAGGGCGCGCAGTCCGTAGGAGGACTGGTCCATGGAGATGTCCAGTGCGGCGGCGACGTCACCGACGCAGAGCTCGTCGACCGCGACCAGGGCGAACAGGATCCGGACGCGGGTCGGGTCGCACAACAGCGCCAGGAGCCGGCCGAGGCGTTCGGCATCCGACGGCGTCAAGACATTCGCCCGGGCGGTGGCGACCGCGTCCGCGTCGACGGGATGGGCATGGTCCACAGCAGGCATATTCGGATAGTCGCACGACTGTCCAAACGAGTCAAGGGTGCGTCTGGCGGTCTGGACCGACGGCTTTCCCGGACGCAGCCGATCGGCCCGAGGGGTGTCCTCGGGCCGGCGGCTGCGCAAACATGCTGTGCACGGGTGCGGTCAGTGGTGCATGTGCATCTCGGCGCCGGCGGCTGCCCGGGTGGCCGGCATCCGGGTGAAGGCGATCACGGCGACGACGAGGGCGAGGCCGGCGGCGACGAGGAAGCCGCGGGAGAAGCCTTCGGCGGCACCGGCCGCGGTGGTGAGGCTCCCGGCGCTGGTCGCGACCGCGGACAGGACCGCGACACCGAGGGCGGCGCCAACCTCATGGCCCGTCATCAGGAAGC
>JAWWPF010000237.1:0-3908 GCA_033850795.1 Nocardioidaceae bacterium
GCGCCGGCGTAGAGGGTGATCTTCGTGGTCAGGTCCGCCGGTGCGTTCGGATTGAAGTTGTTGTCGACCCAGACCGGAGTCGCGGGCCCGAAGGCGATGCCCCAGGGGTTCTTCACCGCCGGGTCCACGAGCTTCGCGCCCACGTTGTCGAGGTCGGAGACCAGGTTGACCTGCTTGAAGGCGTGGTGACCCTGGTGGCGCGCGTGCGTGGCGGCCGCGGAGCCGGCCTGGGTGCCGAGCACACCGAGTACCAGGCATGAAGATGCCAGCGTCGCGGCAGCGAGTGTGCCACGACGCCTGAGTACGTTCCGTCCCCCGAGGTCTCCCTGACTCTGTGTCCTGCCGTGCGGTCCTTGATCCATGACCTCTCCTCTTTCTGCGTCCGGCCTCGTCGTCGGTCGGGCGCGCTTCCTTTTGGACTCTTCTCCCGGCGTCCGGCGCCGGTCAAGACCAGAGGACGGGCCATTCGAGAAGTGGGTGAGGGACGTTCCCGCCCGCAACAGGAGATACCGGGACCCATCCCTCCACCCGTGCTCGAGCGGGACCCTGAGACGGCCCGGCGGTCGAGGTGTTACAGGATCGTCACGGTCGAACTCTCGTGTTCGGCTGCAGGAGCGACCGGCCGAGCGTCACCATCACAGCATGGCCACTCGCTGCGACTGCCGCTGGGAACGCGTGGAGCTGCACGTCGACCTCGACAACGTCCTGCTTCGAGCGGACGCCGTCGCCGGCTGTCCGGCACACAACGACGTCCGCGACGGCGAGGACGTCGGGCTCTGAGCTCCGGCCTCCAGCAGCGCCGGAGGCCCGTCAGTCGGTCGCGTCGAACGCCGCGGCCACCACGTCGAAGCCCTCGGTCAGGAGCGCGTCGGTGGTGACCAGCGGCGGCAGGAACCGCAGCACGTTGCTGTAGGTGCCGGCCGTCAGCGTCACGACGCCCTGGGAGTGGCAGTACGACGAGATGGCACCGGTCCTGGCCGGGTCGGGGGAGTGACCGTCGGGGCCGACGATCTCGGCCGCCATCATCGCGCCGCGACCGCGGACGTCGCCGAGGCAGGAGTGCTTGTCGGCGATCGAGGTGAGCCGCTCGCCCACCAGCGCGCCGATCCTCCGGGCCCGGGCCGGGAGGTCGAGCTCCCGCATCGTCTCGATCGCGCCCAGCGCGGCGGCGCACGCGACCGGGTTGCCGCCGTAGGTCCCGCCGAGCCCGCCGACGTGCACCGCATCCATGATCTCCGCGCGGCCCGTGACCGCCGACAGTGGAAAGCCGCCGGCGATGCCCTTGGCGGTCGTGATCAGGTCCGGAACGACACCCTCGTGGTCGCAGGCGAACCAGTCCCCGGTGCGGCAGAACCCGGTCTGGATCTCGTCGGCCACGAAGACGATGCCGTTCGCGGCCGTCCACTCGCGCAGCCGGGGAAGGAAGCCCTCAGCCGGGACGACGAAGCCGCCCTCACCGAGGATCGGCTCGATGACCAGGCACGCCAGGTTGGCCGCGCCGACCTGCTTCTCGAGGATGTCGATCGCGCGGTCCGCGGCCGCCGTACCGCTGATCGGGCCGTCGGCCGTCCTCGGCTCGCGGAAGGGGTAGGACATCGGTGCGCGGTAGACCTCGCCCGCGAAGGGCCCGAAGCTGTGCTTGTAGGGCATGGACTTGGCGGTCATCGCCATCGTCAGGTTGGTGCGCCCGTGGTAGGCGTGGTCGACGACCGCGATGGCGTCGCGACCGGTGTAGGCGCGGGCAACCTTCACTGCGTTCTCGACGGCCTCGGCCCCCGAGTTCAGCAGGGCCGACTTCTTGGGGTGGTCCCCCGGGGTGAGCTCGGCGAGCTGCTCGCACACGTCGACGTAGACGTCGTACGGCGTCACCATGAAGCAGGTGTGGGTGAAGGCCTGCGTCTGGCGCACGGCCCGCTCGACCACGTGCGGTGCGGAGTTGCCGACCCCGGAGACGGCGATCCCGGACGCGAGGTCGATCAGGGAGTTGCCGTCGACGTCGACGAGGACACCGCCGCCGGCCGCCTCGACGAACACCGGGAGGACCGTGCTGACGCCCTTCGCGACGTGCTCGCCGCGGCGGGCGAACTTCTCCTGGGAACGAGGGCCGGGAATGGCGGTGACCAGGCGGCGCTCCTGGGGGAGGCCGGGTCCGCCGGTGGGAGTGTTGGTCACCCGTTCACAGTAGTCACCAGGGCCGGGACCTGACCAACGGGGACGCCGCCTCTGGCGGGGCTCGGGCAAGATGATCGGGTGAGCTCTCGTCGCGACGTCGTCATCCTGGGCTGCACGGGATCCATCGGCACGCAGGCGCTCGACGTGGTGCGTGCGCATCCGGGGCGGTTCCGGGTCGTCGCGCTGACCGCGGGCGGCTCGCAGCGGGACCTGTTCCGCGACCAGGTGGCCGAGTTCCGGCCGGCGTTCGCGGAGCTGGGCGAGGAGGCCTCCGTCGAGGCCGCGACCCGCGAGTGCGACGTCGTGCTCAACGGGATCAGCGGCGCGCTCGGCCTGCGCCCGACCCTGGCCGCGCTCGAGGCGGGCAACACCCTGGGCCTGGCCAACAAGGAGTCGCTGATCATCGGGGGCTCGCTGGTCACCGGCCGAGCCAAGCCGGGGCAGATCGTGCCGGTCGACTCCGAGCACAGTGCGCTCGCGCAGTGCCTGCGTGCCGGCCGCCCCGACGAGGTGCGCCGGCTGGTGCTGACCGCAAGCGGAGGACCCTTCCGGGGCCGCGCGTCCGAGGAGCTGCACGACGTCACCCCCCAGCAGGCGCTGGCGCACCCGACGTGGTCCATGGGCCCGCTGGTGAGCGTGAACTCTGCCACCCTGGTCAACAAGGGGCTGGAGGTCATCGAGGCCCATCTGCTGTTCGGGATCCCCTTCGAGCGGATCGAGGTCGTCGTACACCCCACCTCGGTGGTGCACTCGATGGTGGAGTTCAGCGACGGGTCCACCATCGCCCAGGCCTCGCCGCCGTCCATGCTCATCCCCATCGCGCTCGCCCTGGGATGGCCCGACCGGGTCCCCGACGCGGCGCCGCCGGTCGACTGGTCCCGGCCGTCGACGTGGGAGTTCCTGCCTCTCGACGACGAGGCGTTCCCGGCCGTCCGGCTGGCCCGCGAGGCCGGGGCGCGGGGCGGCACCGCTCCGGCGGTGTACAACGCGGCGAACGAGGTGTGCGTCGCGACCTTCCTCCGCGGTGAGATGAGGTTCACGGACATCGTCCCCAGCATCGGACGTGTTCTCGCCGCCCACGACGTACCCTCGGACATGACGGAGCTGACCGTCGACGACGTGCTGGCAGCCGACGCCTGGGCACGTGCCCGGACGCAGGTCGAGCAGGAGGACCCCACCCGATGACGGTGCTCGAGTACACGCTCGGTGTGCTGCTGTTCGTGGTCGGCGTCGCGGTCTCGATCGGCCTCCACGAGCTCGGGCACCTCGTCCCGGGCAAGCTGTTCGGTGTCAAGGTCACCCAGTACTTCATCGGCTTCGGTCGGACCGTGTGGTCCCGCCGCCGCGGCGAGACGGAGTATGGCGTCAAGGCGGTGCCCCTCGGCGGCTACGTGAAGCTCATCGGCATGTTGCCGCCCGCCCGCGGGCAGGACCCCTCCCGGGTCCGCTCGTCGAACACCGGGATCGTCTCGCGGATGATCTCCGACGCTCGCCGCGCCGAGTACGAGCTGGTCGGCGAGGGCGACGAGGACCGCGTCTTCTACAAGCTGGCCTGGTGGAAGAAGGTCGTCGTGATGGTGTCGGGGGTGGCGACCAACCTGGTCATCGCCTTCGTGCTCTTCGCGGTCTACTTCATGGGCCACGGCGCGCCCACTCTCACCACCACCGTCAACAGCGTCTCGCAGTGCGTGGTCGCGGTCCCCACAGGCCACACCGGGCAGCCGCGCGGCTGCACG
>JAWWPF010000073.1:0-3756 GCA_033850795.1 Nocardioidaceae bacterium
TGATCGACAAAGGCCACTGCCGCACCGACGACATCGCGCTGACCGTCCTCGACGAGGCCGACCACCTGTGCGACCTGGGCTTCTACCCGGCGGTCGACGCGCTGCTGAGCCAGACGCCGCCCAGCGGGCAGCGGATGCTGCTCTCGGCGACCCTCGACGGCGACGTCGACCGGCTGGTGCGCCGCCACCTGCGCGAGCCCGTCCTGCACGAGCTCGACCCCGACAAGGGCGCCGTCACCACGATGGACCACCACGTCCTGGTGGTCGGCGGGTTCCGCGACAAGGTCGCCGCCGCCACGTCGCTGGTGGAGGCGAACCCGCGCGCCATCGTCTTCACCCGCACCCGGGAGGGAGCCACCGAGCTCGCCGAGGCCTTCGGTGAAGCCGGGATCGAGGCCGTCGACCTGCACGGCAACCTGTCGCAACGGGTCCGCGAGCGCAACCTGCACAAGTTCTCGTCGGGCAAGGCCCAGGTCGTCGTCGCCACCGACGTCGCGGCGCGCGGCATCCACGTCGACCACGTCGGCCTGGTGGTGCACTTCGACGCGCCCGCGGACGCCAAGGCCTACCTGCACCGTTCCGGCCGTACGGCGCGCGCCGGGGAGTCCGGAGCCGTCGTCACCATCACCACCCCACGCCAGGTCGACGAGATCGTGCGGATGCATGCGAGGGCGGGCGTCAGCGCCCGGCACCACGACTCGCGGACCACGCCGCGGCCGATGAGCCGCGAGACCCTGAACGGCTCGGGCACGGCGGCTCCCTCGCCCCGGGCCGGACGCGGTGGCTCCACCGTCGGCCGCGGGCGCGGCTACCAGGGCACCTCCGGCCGGGGCTACCAGGGCAGCCGCAGCGGAGGTCCCGGCACCCGCAGCGGCGGTCCCCGCGGCTACCGCGGAGGCGACGCGCGCCGGCCGTCCGCCCGCGACGAGCACCGGTCCTCGGGGCGCCCGAGCCGCACCCCCCGCTGAGGCCTGAGGAACACGCGCGAAGGGGCGTCGAGACCGGTGTCTCGACGCCCCTCCAGCGTTGCTGGGTCAGTGACTGGTCAGCGGCTGGGTCATGTCAGCGCCCGGTCAGCGGCTGCCGTCGTAGCGGCGCTCCTCGATGTGCTTGGTCCTCGACCGCTGCTGGTTCATCACCAGGGCGAGCACGATGGCGAGGGCCCCGACGACCACCAGGATCCAGCCCAGCGTGACGTCGTTGACCCCCGGGATGTCCGGCACCACGTTGAGGACCAGGACCAGGCCGATGACCAGCATGACGATGCCCACTCCGATGCCCATGACGTCTCCTCCGCTGTAGGTGCGCTCGCGCCCGCCGGGGCGGGCTGCCCCGCGTGGGCGTATACCCCGAGCCGGAGCCGGTCAACCGCCACGGTGCGGCGGCTGCTCAGAAGGCGCTCTCGTCGAGTTCCATCAGGGACAGGTCGGTCGCCTCGGCGATGGCCCGCTCGGCGCTGATCTTGGGCAGCACCGTGCGGGCGAAGAACTGCGCGGCGGCAACCTTGCCCTCGTAGAAGGCCTTGTCCTTGCCGCCGACCTCGCCGCCCAGCTTCTCCAGCGCGACCTCGGCCTGCCGCAGCAGCAGCCACGAGCACACGACGTCACCGAGCACCATCAGCAGCCGCGAGGTGTTCAGCCCGACCTTGTAGACGTTGTCCGGGTTGCCGCCCTCGACGGAGGGGTCGGCCGAGATCAGGTCGTTGACCAGGGCTCCGACGATGGCCTGCGCGTCCGCGAGGCCGGTGGCGAGGAGCGTCCGCTCGTTCTTCAGGCGCCCGTCCGAGCCCGCAGCGGCTGCCTCGCCCTTCTTCACGAAGGCCTCGATCTCGCCGGACAGGAAGCTCAGGGCGGTGGCCTGGTCCCGGACGATCTTGCGGAAGAACAGGTCCTGGCCCTGGATCGCCGTGGTGCCCTCGTAGAGCGTGTCGATCTTGGCGTCCCGGACGTACTGCTCGACCGGGTAGTCCTGCAGGAACCCGGAGCCGCCGAACGTCTGCAGCGACTCGGTCCCCAGCAGCACCCACGACCGCTCGGAGCCGTAGCCCTTGACGATCGGCAGCAGCAGGTCGTTCACCCGCTCAGCGAGCTCGTCGGTCTCACCGGCGTGCTGGGCCATCATCACCCGGTCCTGCCACGTGGCGGTGTAGAGCACCAGCGCCCGGAGGGCCTCGGCGTACGACTTCTGCGTCATCAGCGAGCGCCGTACGTCGGGGTGGTGGGTGATCGTGACCCGCGGTGCGGTCTTGTCCGAGGCGCGCCGCAGGTCCGCCCCCTGCACCCGGGTCTTGGCGTACTCCAGCGCGTTCAGGTAGCCGGTCGACAAGGTGGCAATCGCCTTGGTGCCGACGAGCATCCGGGCGTTCTCGATGACCTGGAACATCTGAGCGATGCCGTCGTGGACCTCGCCGAGCAGCCACCCGACGGCCGGCCCGCCGTTGGCCGTGTCGCCGAAGGTCACCTCGCAGGTCGTGGACACCTTGATGCCCATCTTGCTCTCGACGCCGGTCACGTAGACCCCGTTGCGCTCCCCGGTCAGCTCACCCGTCTCGAGGTCGAAGTGGTCGCGGGGTACGACGAACAGCGACAGGCCCTTCGTCCCCGGACCGCCCTTGCCCTCCAAGCCCTGGGGCCGCGCGAGCACCAGGTGGATGATGTTCTCGGTCATGTCGTGCTCGCCGGACGTGATGAACCGCTTGACACCCTCGAGATGCCACGAGCCGTCCTCCTGACGGAACGCCTTCGTCCGGCCCGCTCCCACGTCCGAGCCGGCGTCCGGCTCGGTGAGCACCATCGTGGCGCCCCACTTGCGCTCCACCATGTGGCGGGCGATGAGCTTGTCGCGGTCGTTGCCGTTGCGGTACACGACGTGGCCGAAGTTCGGTCCGCAGGCGTACATCCACACCGGAGGGTTCGCGCCGAGCACGAGCTCCGCGGTCGACCACACCAGTGAGGCCGGCGCCGGGGTGCCGCCGAGCTCCGCGGGGAGCTGCAGGCGGTACCACTCCGCGTCCATGAACGCGTGGTAGCTCTTGGCGAAGGCCGGGTTCATCCGGACGCTGTGCGACCGGGGGTCGAACTGCGGTGGGTGGCGGTCGCCCTCCTCGAAGGACGCCGCGATCTCCTCGCGGGCGAGGCGGTCCACCTCCCCGAGGATCGACCGGGCCGTGTCGGTGTCGATAGCCTCGAAGAGGCCGCGGCCGAGGATCTCGTCGCGGCCCAGCACCTCGAAGAGGTTGAACTCGATGTCGCGGAGGTTGCTCTTGTAGTGGCTCACTGCCCACCTCGGGTGCTCGGGTGCTCGGGTTGCTCCGGTCGGCAGGGCCGAGGTTCTCGGCCCGGGGCGACGCAGCCTACTCGTCGGTAACATCATTATGCTACTGGCCAGTAGCCGGGACAAGCAGAACCGGATCTTCGGCCCGGCCGATGCTCCCGGTGACCAGGGCGGTGACCGCCCGGTGTCCGAGCGCGGGATGCCCCAAAGGACCAGGGGCCTCTCGGCGGCAGCCAGGCCGAAGCTGCTCAACACCCCCGCCAAAACCGGTACACCCCTGCCGTTGTTGCGTCGGGGGTGTGCCGGATTACCAGGGGCCCCTGGTAAACCGACGGCCTCGGGACGCGAGCTCGTGTCCCGCTTCGTCTTGGGCATCTCCGGAACATCCGCTCCGGCCAGCGGGTGCAGGCTGGCTCAACACCCCCGCCAAAACCGGTACACCCCTGCCGTTGTTACGTCGGGGGCGCGCCGGTTTAACAGGGG
>JAWWPF010000255.1:0-34467 GCA_033850795.1 Nocardioidaceae bacterium
TGGACCGGCCGCTCATCAGGTCGCGCATCCGGTCCATCAGACCGACGGGCGGCCCGAGGATCTTGTCGCCGGGGGGCCGTCGGGGGCGGACGGGTGCGGCCTGGTGGGCGCCAGCTTTCTTTGCCTCGGTGATCTTGGAACCGAGGTCCTCCTGCTCCTCCTGGCTCAGCGCGGCCTGCATCTCCGGGAAGAGCTTCGGCTCCTCCTCCTCCGCGATGTGGTGCAGCAGCCCGTCCCGGATCTGCTCGAAGACCGCCATGAACTCGGGGTCGTCGCCGTGCATGCCCTCCCACCGCTGGAGGAGCTCCTCGACCTCTGCGTGCTCCTCGATCTCCTCGACGATCGGCTCGTCACCGTTGGACAGGATCTTCCGGGCCGCCGGAGAGACGTACATCTCCTCGACGACAGAGTGCCGCGCCACCTCCGAGGTCCGCTTGACGCTCCTCAGGATCGGTTGCCCTCGCCATCCCCGGAGGGACCGCCGTCATGCCGGCGGACGCGTCCCTCGGCGCCGCCGCCGCGGTTCGCCGATCGGCGTCCTTGAGTGTCGACAGCCGCTACCGTGGTCGCGTGCGCGGCGACCGGGTGGAGATCGTCATCGATGCGGGCGGCGAGGTCCGCACCTACGACATCGCGGCCACTCGCAACGGCCGCCGGGTCGAGATCAACACCGGGCGCAACATCGTCGAGGTCACCGAGGTGACCCGCAGCGGGACACCGGTCCGCACGGCTCGGTTCATGGCGAGCCGGATCCTCGCCCTGGTCGAGTACCCCGCCACCATGCCCAACATCGGCCGAGACGTCATCGGCGGCGACGAGGAGTGACCTGACCCGAACCCGCCACGCCCCAGGTATCCGCGCGCCCCACGTTTGAGGGGCGCACCCCCTGATGGTAGGAAGGGCACCGTGGGATCCACGTCCCTGGCCTTCCCGAACGCGACCGAGCTTCTCGACCACTGGGTCTGGCGACCTGAGTGGACGCAGAACCGGACGTGTCTCTACTGGTACCTCACCTTCCGTGAGGACGAGATCGTCTCCGCCGTCGGGGAGCCCGCGCTGCGCGCCGTACGTCGTACCGACTGGCTGGACGCCGTACCCCCGCGCTGGTGCCACGTCACGGTCGCCGACGTGGCCTTCACCGACGACCTCCGACCGACCGACATCGAGCAGGTGACGCTCGCGGTCGCGCAAGCACTCGCGGACCAGGACCACCTGCGGCTGAGCCTTGGCCCGGTGCAGACGTTCCGGACCGCGGTGGTGCTCGAGACGCACCCGCTGGGGCGGTTGCGTGCCGTGAAGGCGGAGGTACGCCGCGCCACGTCGGCCGCGCTCGGGCAACGGCACACCGACTTCCACCGCACGCTGTTCTGGCCGCACGTCAGCCTCGGCTACGTGAACCGCTCGGTCGACGCCGAGACCGCCGCGACGTTCCGCGCGTCCATGCCGCCGGTCGAGGCGCGCGTCGACGTCAACGCACTCACGCTGGCCGCGGTCACCCGGATCGGACGCGGCTACCAGTGGCAGGTCGAGGCCCAGGTGGACCTCCTCGGCGACAGCGCCCGCAGCTCCCGGTGACCCGGTGGCGTGGGTCGGGACATCGGGCTGGAGCTACGACCACTGGGACGGGGTGCTCTACCCGCCGGGGACACCTCCCTCGAAGCGGCTGGACCTCTACACGCGCGAGTTCGGCACCGTCGAGTTGAACGCGAGCTTCTACCGATGGCCGCGCAGCGCCTCGTTCGCGAGCTGGCGGCGCCGCCTGCCTCCCGGCTTCCGGATGTCGGTCAAGGCGCCGCGAGGGTTGACCCACGCCAAGAAGCTCTACGCGCCCGAGGTCTGGGTGGATCGGATCACGGCCTCCTGGCACGAGCTCTCCGACAGGCGTGCGGTGCTCCTCGTGCAGCTTCCCCCGTCGATGGAGCGCGACGACGCCCGCCTCGACTGGTTCCTCGGCCGGCTCCCGGTGTGGGTCCGGGTGGCGGTGGAGCTCCGCCATCCGACGTGGAACGACGACGCGGTCTTCGGGCTGCTCGAGCGGTACGGCGCGGCGTACTGCGTGATGAGCGGCGCGGGCCTGCCCTGCATCCTGCGCGCGACCGCGCCGTTCGTGTACGTGCGGCTGCACGGACCGTCGGATGAGTTCCTGTACGGCGGGTCGTACTCCGATGACGACCTCGCCTGGTGGGCGGACCGGGTCCGCGAGTGGGAGGGGTCCGGGCACGAGGTGTACGCGTACTTCAACAACGACGGTGGCGGGAACGCGGTCCACAACGCTCGGAGGTTGCGGCAGTTCCTGGCCTGAACGGCCGGTGCACTCCGGGTGTCGCTCACCCGGTCCAGGTCGTCGACCTGCGGGCGATGTCGAACAGGAGCCTCGCGGTGGCCTCATCGAGCACGGCAGGTCGTCGACGAAGCCACCTCGCGATGTGCATCCTCGGGACCACGAAGACGTCGTCCGGCTGCCGCTTGACGACTACGTCCTTCGCGCTCACGGGCACGATCACGCCGGTCACCGGCACGGGGGCTCCTGCGGCTATCGACAACACCCTCGCGGCGCGCTCGGCCTCGAACCGAGAGTTGCGGACGTACGACGTCCGGTGAC
Source organism: Nocardioidaceae bacterium (assembly GCA_033850795.1). Taxonomy (GTDB): domain Bacteria; phylum Actinomycetota; class Actinomycetes; order Propionibacteriales; family Nocardioidaceae; genus Nocardioides_B. The sequence continues at coordinate 2,603 of JAWWPF010000255.1, forward strand.
CGTCGACCCGAAACGTGTCGCCACCCACCCAGACCGTCTTCCCGGGATGGTGCTTGGCGTTGAGCGTGAAGACGCCGGCCGGACCGATGACCAGGTGGTCGATGTCCGAGCCGCGGCTCCCCACGGGGATGGCGTGCAGCACCCGCCAACGGGGGTCCTTTCTCGCCAGGCGTTCGAGCCGCGCACCGACCTTCTCCTCGCCGTCAGCACCCACGCGCCAGGATCTCTCCTCGGTGTGGACCTGGAGGGCTCGCGCCAGGACTGTACGCACGGGCGACGCGGACCTCAACGACTCGGCCTGGGTCCGCGCCAGCCAGCCGGGACGGTGCTGCGCGAGGTCGTCCCAGGCAGCCTCGATCCGCTGCGACTGCGATGCCGGTACAGGTGCCGGTGTCAGTGCAGGCGCAGGCGCAGGCGCGCAGGAAGGTGGCGACGGCTGCAACGCCGGCGGACCGCTGGCCGGCGTCGGCTGTTCCGTCCGGGATCCGGGTTCAGGCGAGGTAGCGGCCGGGCGTGCTGACCGCCATACCGCAACGGCCTCCTGCAGCAGGCCCGCGTGCTGCGCGGTCTCGGGGTGCGCCTGATCCGTGGCGAGGTCCCACCACCCCACCTTGACCCCGTCCGCGGCGGTGACGTACAGCCGATCCTTGCCGTAGCGCTTCCACCGTGTCGCGACGGTGTGCGATACCACTTCGTGTCCCATCGGCCCTGCTCCCATCGGCCCTGCTCCCATCGGCCCTGCTCCCGTCGGCTCCGGCTACCCGCCGAGAATGACATCGCCCGAAGGACGCGAGAGCCGGAACCGGACAATTTGGCCTGGCGTTCGAGCGGCCGTGCGGATAGGACGTCTGCGGAGGGCGGCCGTACGCTGAGCGCTCCCGGCGAGAGGAACCCCGTGGCACTCGAGCACCTCGGCACACCGCAGGCGCCGACCTTCGGGCTGGACACATTCGGCGACCGCGGCACCCGACCCGACGGGCGGCAGGTGTCTCACGCGGAGGCGATCCGGCAGGTCGTCGCCGAGGGCCAGCTGGCCGACGAGTTGGGGCTGGACTTCTTCGGGGTGGGTGAGCACCACCGCGACGACTTCGCGGTGTCGGCGCCGGAGGTCGTCCTCGCAGCACTCGCCGGCCGGACGTCACGCATCCGGCTGGGCACGAGCGTGACCGTGCTGAGCTCGGACGACCCGGTGCGCGTCTTCGAACGGTTCTCCACCCTCGACGCGCTGTCCCGGGGCCGCGCCGAGGTGACCTTGGGCCGCGGGTCCTTCACGGAGTCCTTCCCGCTGTTCGGGTTGCGGCTCGAGGACTACGAGCAGCTCTTCTCGGAGAAGCTCGACCTGTTCGCCGAGGTGCTCAAGGAGCAGCCGGTCACCTGGACCGGCTCGCTCCGGCCGCCGCTGGAGAAGCAACCGGTCTACCCGCCGACCGAGAGCGGGCGGCTCCCCGCCTGGATCGGTGTGGGCGGCACCCCTCAGTCGGTCGTCCGTGCCGCCCACTACGGGTTCCCACTGGTGATCGCGGTGATCGGGGGCTCGCCTGCGCAGTTCGTGCCCCTCGCCGACCTGTACCGGCAGGCGCTCGCGGAGTTCGGCCAGGACCCGCTGCCGATCAGCATGCACAGTCCCGGCCACGTCGCCGAGACCGACGAGCTCGCCGTCGAGCAGATGTTCCCTCACCAGCGCGACGCGTTCACCAAGATCGGCCGCGAGCGCGGCTGGGCGCCGTACACCCGCGAGGCCTTCGACGCGATGACCGGCCCGACCGGTGCGCTGTTCGTCGGCTCGCCGGAGACAGTGGCGCAGAAGATCGCCTGGGCCGTCCGCACCCTTGGACTCGCGCGGTTCCAGCTGAAGTACTCCGTGGGAACCCAGCCGAACGCCGAGCGCCTGTCCTCGATCCGGTTGTACGGCGAACGGGTGGTCCCCCGCGTGCGGGAGCTGCTCGCCGGAGCACCACCGGCGTAGGGCTGTAGTGCGGGCGTCACCGCTGAACATCGGGAGGCGCCCCGCCTGTCACGTTCGCCGGGTGAAGCCGACTGAGCCGCCGGGGATCGTCGTCATCCGCCAGGCCTGGGGATGGTCGGCCATCTTGTGGTGGCGGCCGCAGAGCGGGATCCCACGTCGGAGGTCGGTGCGCCCGCCCTCGTGCCACGGATCCACGTGGTGGATCTCCGTCTGAGAGGGCGGTCGGTCGCAATTCTCGGCTGCGCAGCCGCCGTAGATCTGGGCGAGCGCGATCCGCTGGTGCTTGGAGAACAACCGCCGTTCGCGGCCGAGGTCCAGGGCCGCCGAGTCACCGCCGAGGACCATCGGGATGATCCCTGCCGCGCAGGCGAGCCGGCGCGCCTCCCCTGCGCTGATCCGGTGCCCCGTCTCGAGGACGGCGACGCCGAGGCCACTCATCAGCGCCTCCAGGCTCACGGTGACCACCACCGTGAAGGGCGAGCCGGAGCTGCCGGGCAGGGACCGGAGGTCCAGGTGGCCCTCCAGCAGCTCCATGAACCCGTGACCGAGCAAGGTCGAGTACGGCAGCTTCTTGCCGGTCTGTGCGTCCTGGCGCCCCTCGCCGATGCGCCGGGGCGAGGTCAGCTCCTCCAGGGCCTTCCGGAGGAGCTCCGCGTGCAGCGTGGGCAGCCGGAACCGGCCGTCGGTCGTGCCGTCACCGTTGTCGCGCAAGGTCAGGTGCGTCAGCCGTCGCGCCCGCTCCTCCTCCCGCGCCAGGGTCCGTCCCTCCGCCTCGTCGGCTGCCGTCGGGCAGACCACCTCGAACAGCCGCTTCCCGAGACGTCGCAGGATCCGTGCGTCGTACCTGCGGGCCTGCTCCAGCAGGTGGGCCTCCGCTGCCGCGTGCGTGCCCTCGGGCAGGTCCTCGTGCTCGTCGGTCAGTGCCCGCACCGCATCGACGACCACCGCCGCGCGCTCTGCGTCGATGTCCCCGGCGGCGAGTGCACGCCGAGTGGCGTCGAACTCGGTGTCCAGCGCGTGCGCCAGTCGGACATCCCGGAAGCCCGACGCGCGGGTCGACCCGGTCGCGTCCGCGAGCCAGGTCGCGGTCGACGTCGCCCCTGTGTCCGTGCCGACCTCGTTGCGGTCCGCGGAGACGAGGATGCGCAGCTCCAGCTCCTTGAGGCGCGCCCGCTGGCGTCGGAGCGCCAGTATGGTCCTCGCCTGCTCCGACGAAGACATCGACCACGCGGGCGTGTCCGTGACCCGGTCCAGGGCGCCGGCCAGGCGGTCCACGAAGCTCGTCAGCGGGTGCGGTGGCGGGTCGCCTCCGCCCCATGCGCCGGGCCCGTCGGTCCCGGCGGGCCGGGGCGGGTCGAGAGTCTGGGTCACGCCTCAACGCTAGGGCCGGGAAGCGCAGGGCGGTCGATGAGTCGGGCGACTGTGGAGAACGCCGGCTAGGCGGTGCCTGTGGACGACATCTGGCCTGCGTGCCGTACAGGAGGACTCCCGCTCGTGGTAGGCCCAGAGCCCCGAGCGAGGCGCTCTCGGGGTGACGCTAAATCGGACATTTCGGGCACATCTTGGGCGTCCATGTCGTACGTTATTGAGGCACGCACACAGCGACGACACGGCGCGCAGTACGTCGTTGACTCGGTCGGGAGGCCCAGCTCGGGACTGACCGGCCCGGGCTCGGTGCACCCGCACCAGACCCAGGACCAAGACCCAGACCATCAACCACACAACGACAAGGCACCTTCCTCATGCGAAAGTTCATCCTCAGCCTGGTGGTCGCAGTCGCGGTCATCACCCCGGTAGCGGCCACCACTGCACCGGCTAACGCCCAGACCATGGCCCAGCGGCAGGCGATCGGCAGCGCCCACGACTACCTCCGGTCCGAGGCGTTCTCCAAGCGAGGCCTCTTCGACCAGCTTCACTCGCGGTACGGCGAGGGCTACTCCAAGGCCGTGGCGACGTACGCGGTCAACCACATCAAGGTCAACTGGAACAAGCAGGCAGTGAGGTCCGCGAGGTCCTACCTGCGATTCACGCACTTCAGCCGTTCGGGCCTGATCCACCAGTTGGAGTCGCCGTACGGGGAGAGGTTCACTCACTCCCAGGCCGTCTACGCCGCGAACCACGTCGGCTTCTGAAACCCTCTGCCGTCGAGGCCCGCTCCAGGTGGGGCGGGTCTCGACGCATTCTGCCCCGTGGCGCCAGTCGTGCACGAGAGCTTCCCTCGTTGAGGAACGAGGACCCTCAACCCCTCCCGCCCGCCGCAACGGCACCGGCCACCCCGCTCCAGCACGGGCCGTCGGGGAACCGGTACTCCGCCAGGCTGCTCCGCCGCATCTCGGCGCTGTAGCCGGGCTGCCGCGGCGCGAGGTAGCGCCCGGCCTCGGCGCGCACGGGGTCGACGAAGTGCTCGTGCAGGTGGTCGACGTACTCCACCACGACGTCGTCGAGCCGCCCCGACACCGCGACGAAGTCGAACGCCGACAGGTGCTGCACCAGCTCGCAGAGCCCGACGCCGCCGGCGTGCGGGCAGACGGGTACGCCGTGGTGCGCGGCGAGCAGCAGCACCGCGACCACCTCGTTCACGCCACCGAGCCGGCATGCGTCGATCTGGCAGACGCCGATCGCGTCGGCCTGCAGGAGCTGCTTGAACATCACCCGGTTGTGGACGTGCTCGCCGGTGGCGACGCGGATCGGCGCGATGTCGCGGGCGATGCGGGCGTGTCCGAGGATGTCGTCGGGACTGGTCGGCTCCTCGATCCACCACGGGTCGAACTCGGCCAGCCGCCTCATCGCCTCGACGGCCTCCCTCACGTCCCAGCGCTGGTTGGCGTCGACCATCAGCTTGCGGTCGGGCCCCATGATCTCGCGGGCGATCCGGCAGCGGCGAACGTCCTCCTCGAGGTCCGCGCCGACCTTCAGCTTCACGTGCGACCAGCCCGCGTCGACGGCCTCCTGGCACAGCCGCCGCAGCTTCTCGTCGTCGTACCCGAGCCATCCCGCCGAGGTGGTGTACGACGGCAAGCCGTGGGCCAGCAGCCGCTTCTCGCGCTCGCCCCGGCTCGGCTCCCGGTCGCGCAGCATCGCAGCGGCCTCGTCCGCGGTGAGCGCGTCGGTGAGGTAGCGCCAGTCGACCAGCGCCACCAGCTCGTCCGGCGTCATGTCCGCGAGCAGCTTCCACAGCGGCTTGCCGGCCCGCTTGGCGAACAGGTCCCACATGGCGTTCACGACGGCGGCCGTGGCGAGGTGGATCACGCCCTTCTCGGGTCCGATCCAGCGCAGCTGGCTGTCGCGGGTCACCGTGCGCCAGAAGCGACCCATGTCGGCGCAGGCGTCCTCGACCGGGTAGCCCAGCACCAGCGGCCTCAGCGCCTCCACCGCCGCACACACGACCTCGGTCCCGCGGCCGATCGTGAAGGTGAAGCCGTGTCCCTCGAGGCCGTCGCCGGCGTCGGTGTGGAGGACGACGTACGCCGCGGAGTAGTCGGGGTCGGGGTTCATCGCGTCCGACCCGTCGAGCTGCCTCGACGTCGGGAACCGGACGTCGATGACCTCGAGGTCGCGGATCACCGTCATGCCGGCACCTCCGAGTACGACGCGACGGGCCGACCGACGGCCTCGACGGGGTTGGTGAGCGTCCCCACGCCGGGCACCGCGATCTCCACCACGTCGCCCTCGCGCAACGTCAGCTCCTGCGGCGGCACGATCGACGTCCCGGTGAGCAGCACGACGCCGACCGGGAAGTCGAGCGCCGAGAACAGCCAGTCCAGGAGCTCCTCGGGCCGGCGCCGCATGGCCGAGAACGGCACGGAGTCGGTGAACAGCGGCTTCCCGTCGCGGTGGATGCGCAGCTCGACGACGAGCGAGTCCAGGTCCTGGACGTCGGCGACCGGAACGAGCCCAGGGCCGAGGGCGCAGCTGCCGGTGAAGATCTTGGCCTGAGGGAGGTACAGCGGGTTCTCGCCCTCGATGCTGCGGCTCGACATGTCGTTGCCGACCGTGAGCGCGACGAGCCGTCCGGCAGCGTCGGCGACCAGCGCCAGCTCGGGCTCGGGGACGTCCCATCCCGAGTCGCGACGGATCCCGACCGGCGCGCCCGGCCCCCGGACCCGGCCCGGCGCGGCCTTGGCGAACAGCTCCGGCCGCACCGCCTCGTAGACCCGGTCGTAGATGTCGACAGGTCCGGCCTCCTCGTTGCGCGCCGCACGGCTGCGCTCGAAGGTGACGCCGCTGGCCCAGACCTCCTGCCCCTCGACGGGCGCGAGGACCCGCGCGTCCGGTGGCACCGGCCCCTCCCCCGGCCCCTCGAGCACGGCGCCCAGCGACGCGCCCGGGGGACCCGACACGTCGGCGAGCAGCGCGTCGAGGGACACCGACTCCGCGAGCAGCTCCGCCGGTCCGTCGACGACGTCGCCCCGCGCCATACGGACCGTCCCGTCGAATAGAGCGATGCGGTACAGCGCGCTCACGCCGTGCCTCCGGCGATCGTCACCGTCCGGACGCTGGTGTAGAAGTCGCGAGCCGCCTTGCCCTGCTCCCGCGGGCCGTAGCTGGACTCCTTCTCGCCACCGAAGGGCGCGTAGAAGTCGACGCCCGACGTGGCTGCGTTCACCCGGACCATCCCGGTGTCGAGCCGGTCGGCGACGTCGAGCGCGGCGCCGAGGTCGCGGGTGAACACCGCGGAGACCAGGCCGTACCGGACGCCGTTCGCGACCTCCACCGCGCGGTCCCGGTCCGGCACGGACAGCACGGCGGCGAAGGGGCCGAAGACCTCCTCCTGCGCGACCCGTGCGCCGGGCTCGACGCCGTCGACGAGGGTGGGTGCCACGAACCACCCGTCGCGGTCCGGAGCAGAGCCGCCGGTGAGCACCCGGCCTCCCGAGTCCCGGGCCTCGCGCGCGGCGGCGAGCACCGCGTCGCGTGCCTCGGCGGTGATGACCGGGCCGACCGAGACGCCCTGCTCGGACGGCTCTCCCACGGCCAGGCCCTCCACGGCAGCGACCAGGGCGTCGCGGAACCCGTCGGCGAAGCCGCCGTCGTCGACCAGCAGGACCCGGGAGGTGGCGGTGCACTTCTGGCCGGCGTACCCCATCGCAGCGCCGGCGACCACGGCGGCCGTCGCTTCCACGTCGACGTCGGGGAGCACGATGGAGGCGTTCTGTCCGCCCATCTCGCACTGCACGGGGATGCCGCGGTCCGCGGCAGCCTTGCGTACGGCGCTCCCGGCCGACACCGACCCGGTGAAGGACAGCACGTCCGACTCGGCCACGACCGCCTGCCCGGCCTCCGCCTCGCCCGCGACGACGGCGAACAGGTCGGCGGGCAGGGACTGGTGCAGCAGGTCGGCGAGCCGCAGCGCGCACGCCGTCGCCTCCGGCGCGGGCTTCAGGAGCACGGCGTTCCCGTGGGCGAGCGCCGGCGCCGCCTTCCACAGCGGGATCGCGAACGGGAAGTTCCAGGGCGTGATCAGCCCCGCGACACCACGTGGGCGGCGCCGCGCCATCAGCAGCGTGCTGCCGGCCGCCGGGTAGGTCTCGCCGTCCGGATCGAGCACCTGCTGCGCGTAGTACCGCAGGATCGCGACGGCGCGGGCCGCCTCCCCCGAGGCCTCCCCGAGGGGCTTGCCGACCTCGCGCACCATCAGGTCGGTGAGCTCCGCCGACGCGCCGGCGACGGCATCGGCCGCCTCCGACAGCGCGGCGGACCGGGCGGCGGGCGCAGTGGCCTGCCAGTCCCGCTGGGCGGCTCGCGCGGCCTGCGCGGCCTTCGCGACGTCGTCCGCGCTCGCGGCGGGCACCTCGACCACCACGGTCTCGGGACGGCTCGGATCGGTGCTGCGGACGCTGCTGTCGGACACGTGACCCCCTTCTTGGTATGGCGTTGCGGTGTTCGAGCAGAGAGGGGAATGACCCCCTGGCCCGGCTCCATGCCTGTCTGGAGGAGAGCGCCTCAGCCGCGGTGGGCCTGCCCCGCGGCGACCTCCTGCCGGGCCTCGTCCTCGACGGGGCGGTCCCCGCGCTTGCGCAGGGTGAGCATGACCAGCCCCGCGGCGAGCAGGCACGCGGCCAGGAACACCGACGTGGTCCTGAAGCTGCCGCCGCTGGCGTCCTGCAGCCAGCCGCCGGCGTACGGGCCGACGAACCCGCCGAGGTTCCCGAGGGCGTTGACGAAGCCCATCGCGGCTCCGGCGAGGGCCACCGGGACGGCGCGGGACGCCGTGGCCCAGAAGGGGCCGTCGTACGCCAGCGCGCCGCCCACCGCCACACTGATCAGCGCGATGGCCAGGATCGGCGTGGCGGTGCCGAGCATCACGGAGATCACGAGCGTCACGGCGCCGATCGCCATCGCCAGGAACACGTGGCGTGAGTAGCGGCCGGTCCGGTCCGCGGCCTTGGCGTTGAACCAGAGACCTGCCATCGCGACGATGTACGGGATCGCCGTGACCAGGCCGACCTGCCAGATCGCACCGCCGGTGATCGTGCCGACCACGTGCGGCAGCCAGGTGTTCAGGCCGTAGAACCCGATCTGGATCAGGAAGTAGACCAGGGTCAGCCGCAGCACCACGGTGTTGCGGAGCACGTCGCGCAGGCCCTGGTGCTCCTGGCCTTCCTGGGCGGCGCGGTCTGCGGCGAGCCCGGCCTCGATGTAGTCCCGCTCCTGCGGCGTGCACCACTTCGCGTCCCGCGGGTGGTCGGCGACCAGGAGCCACCACGCCGGCGCGGCCACCACGAAGGGGAAGAGGCCCTCCAGGATGAACAGCCAGCGCCAGTCGCTGAAGCTGAGGATCCAGCCGGACAGCGGCGCTGTGATGATCGAGGAGATCGCGATGTTCATCATCCAGAAGCCGTAGGCACGGGCGCGTTCCGCGGCGGGGAACCAGTGCGAGATCAGCACGAGTATGGCGGGCCAGATCCCGGCCTCGGCGACCCCGAGGAAGAACCGCACCACGAGCAGCTGCTGGAAGCTCTGCACGAACCCGCAGGCGACCGCCAGCACGCCCCAGACCAGGATCATGATGCCGACGAACTTCTTGGCGCTCCAGTGCTCGGCGAGGTGGCCCCCCGGGATCTGCAGCGTCAGGTACCCGATGAAGAAGACGCCTGCGGCGAGGCCCTGCTCGGCGGCGTCGATGCCGAGGTCGTGGTGGAGGCCGTCGAGGGCGAACCCGATGTTCGTGCGGTCCATGAACGAGATGATGTAGACGAGGATCGCGACCGGGATCAGCCGCGTCCATCGCGCCCGGCCGATCGGGGCGGACGTCCGTTCGGTGGTGGTCGTCATACCGCTGCTCCTTGGGTTCGGACGGTCGTGGGGGCCGACAGCGACTCCACCCGCGTGACGACCACGGCGTGCGCGAGCGCGCCCAGCAGGGCGATGCCGCCGACGAGCCGCACCAGGAAGGAACCCATGAGGTCGTGGAGGGCGCCGACGAAGAACGGGCTGCGCAGGGTCATGCGATCGGGCTCCCTCCGCGAGATCGGCCGGGATGGGCCAGGGTGTGCCACTGGTGAGCGCGTTGTTCAGCCGGCTGAACGATGTTCTATATTTCGACCGTACGACGGACTCGTGTGATCGTCAACACACGATTTGTGCGTCTTTCGACGGACAGAGGAGAAGCCGTGCAACAGCCCGAGAGCCCCGCGCCGTCCCCTGGGCCGTCCCCTGGGGCGATCATTGGGGCGGCGTCCGGCGACCCCGAGTTCCGTCCGGTGAAGTCGGCCTACCGCGCCCTCGACGTCCTCGAGGCGCTGGCCTTCCGCCCGGCCACGCTCTCCGAGCTCTCGCGGCTGCTGGACATCCCCAAGAGCAGCCTGCACGGCCTGGTGCGCACGCTGACCGAGCGCGGCTGGATCGCGCCCGCCGACGGCAGCACCCGCTTCCGCCTGGGACTGCGTGCCCTGCAGGTCGGCGCCCGGTTCGTCGAGGAGGACGAGGCGGTCGCCCGGGTCGCCCCGACCCTGGACCGGCTCGTGGCCAGCACAGGAGAGACCGTGCAGCACGGCAGGCTCGACGGCGACCAGGTGGTCTACCTCGCCAAGCGGGAAACCGCCCACCAGGTCCGGATCATCTCCGACGTCGGCGCGCGACTTCCGGCACACGCCACCGCGCTCGGCAAGGCACTGCTCGCGGCGCGCGACGACGACACCGTGGTCGGGCTGCTGCGGCAGCCGCTGGCGTCCCTGACCTCGCACACGAAGACCGACCTCGACGCGCTGCTGGGTGACCTCGAGCGGGCGCGCAGCCGCGGGTATGCCGTGGACGACGGGGAGGCCGCGGACGGCCTGCGGTGCTTCGCGGTGGTCGTCCCTCCCCGGCGCACCGGGGAGCGGGGCCTGCCGACGGACGCGGTCAGCGTGTCGGTGCCGGCCTTCCGGCTCGACGCGGTCCGGGAGGACCGACTGGTCGCCGCCCTGCTCGACGCGCAGCTCAGGCTGGGCGGTCTGCCAGCACCTTTCCGGGGTTGAGGATCCCCAGCGGGTCGAACACCTCGCGCAGCCGGCGGTGCAGCTCGGTGCCGGTCGGCCCGAGCTCGCGCTCCAGCCAGCGCCGCTTCAGCGTCCCGATGCCGTGCTCCCCGGTGGTCGTGCCCCCCAGCCGCAGGCCGAGCTCCATCACCGCGTCGAACGCCTCCTCCGCGCGCCGTACGGCGTCGGGGTCGTCGCGCTCGACGACCACGGTGGGGTGCATGTTGCCGTCCCCGACGTGGCCGGGACAGGCGATGACGACGCGCTTCTCCCTTGCTATCTCCTCGATGCCGCGGAGCAGGTCCGGCAATCGGGGACGGGGCACGGCGACATCGTCGACCAGCTTCGAGCCGAGGGTCTCGAGGCCCGCGTTGACCAGCCGGCGCGCTTCCAGCAGCAGGTCGGCCTCCTCCGCGTCCGCAGCCTCGGCCACCTCCACGGCGCCGTGCTCGGTGCAGATGCGGGCCATCCGCTGCACGTCCCCGGCAGCACGGTCCCCGCGGTCGGACTGGGCGAGGAGCAGGCCGCCGACGTCCTCGGGCAGGCCCATGTCGCGGTAGGACTGGATCGCGCGGGCGGTCAGCCCGTCGATGAACTCCAGGAGCGAGGGCCGCATCCCCGAGGCCATGATCGCCGCCGCGGCCCGCAGTGCGTCGTGGGCGTCGAGGAACGTGGCGGCCGCGGTGAGCGCGGGCTCCGGGGCGGGCCGCAGCCCGAGCGTGACCTCGGTGACCACACCCAGGGTTCCCTCCGAGCCGACGATGAGGTGCGTGAGGTCGTAGCCGGCGACCCCCTTGACCGTCCGGCGTCCGGTCCGCAGCACCTCGCCGGTGCCGAGCACGACCTCCACGCCCCGCACGAAGTCCCCGGTGACGCCGTACTTCACGCAGCACAGGCCGCCGGCGTTGGTGGCGACGTTCCCGCCGATCGTCGACTCCTCCCACGAGGAGGGGTCCGGTGGGTAGAACAGGCCGTGCTCGGCCACCGCCCTCGACAGCTGCGCATTGACCACGCCGGGCTGGACGACGGCGACCTGGTCGGCGACGTCGAGCTCGAGGATCGCGTTCATCCGCTCGGTCGAGAGCAGCACGCAGCCGTCGACCGCGTTGGCCCCGCCGGACAGGCCGGTGCGGGCGCCCTGGGTCACCAGGGGAACGCGGTGCTCGCGAGCGGCGAGCACCACCTGCCGCACCTCCTCGGTGCTGCGCGGACGCACGAGCGCCACGGGCGAGCCGGCCTCGCAGAAGCTGGCGGAGTCGTGCCGGCGGGTCCAGAGCACGTCGGGGTCGGTGACGACCGCCTTGTCCCCCAGCCGCCTGCACAGGTCGTCGACCACGTCGGTTCGGGTCGCTGTCATGGGCGCTCCTGCTGGTCGGCCGGGGCACCTACGATAGCCAGCCAGTGGCGGCTGACACGCGGCCGCGAGCACGCCCGGAAGGACGACCATGCCCGAGGAGCACATGGCGGGGTTGCGGGCGCTCGTGACCGGCGGCGCCTCCGGGATCGGGGCGGCGACGGCCCGGCTGATGCGGCAGGCAGGGGCGCAGGTGGCCTGTCTCGACCTCGACCCGTCCGGCACCCCGGACGGCTGCCTCGCGCTCGCTGGCGACGTCTCCGACCCCGGCGTCACGCTGGTCGTCCAGGACGCCGCGGAGCGGCTGGGCGGCCTCGACGTGGTGGTGAACAACGCCGGAGTGGGCGCTGCGGGGACCGTCGAGGACAGCGACGACGAGGTGTTCCGCCGGCTCCACGAGGTCAACGTCCTCGGCACCGTGCGGGTGACCCGTGCCGCGCTGCCGGCACTGCGCAGGTCGTCGACCGCGGCGGTGGTGAACACCTGCTCGGTGGCGGCCCAGGTAGGGCTGCCGCAGCGCGCGGCGTACAGCGCGAGCAAGGGCGCCGTGTGGTCACTGACCCTGGCGATGGCCGCCGACCACCTCGCCGACGGCATCCGGGTCTGCGGCGTCGCTCCCGGGCCGCCGACACCCCCTGGGTGCAACGACTGCTCGACGCCGCGGACGACCCCGCCGCCGAGCGGGCGGCCCTCGAGGCCCGTCAGCCCACCGGTCGGCTGGTCACCGCGGACGAGGTCGCACACGCGATCTGCTTCCTGGCCTCCCCGCGGTCGGGGTCGGCCACGGGCACGGTCGTCACCGTCGACGGAGGGCTGTCCTTCCTGCGGCTGCCGCGCTGACCTACCGCCAGGCGGACCAGTCGGCGATGACGCCGTCGCCGTCGAACCCGAGCGGGACGGCCTCGCCGGTGATCGAGAGCCGGTCGTCGGCCTCGACCTGTTCGCGCAGCGACTCCGAGACGAGCAGCTGCTCGAGGTCCAGCGTGCTGTGCACCCGCAGCACCCGCGCGTTCTCGAGGTCCGCGCGGCCGCAGGTGAGCAGGGCGGCCGCGACCGCGTCGCGGTCCGTCGGCAGGGCGATCGGGATCTGGCCGCGCTGCGGGCCGCCGAGACCCGAGGTCATCGCGTTGACGTAGGCGCTGCGCAGGTCGACCTTCTCGAGGATCCGGAAGGGGATGAAGTCGGCGAGCCCGACGCCGATCGCGTTGCCGTGCGAGGAGTCGGTGACATCCAGAACGACGAGGTTGGCGATCCGCGGGCGCTCGAACTCCTCGGACCCGCGGATCATCATCCGGCCGATCACGTTGGTGTCCAGGCCGGAGCCGGAGATGTTCTTGCCCATCTGGTCGACGACGACGACGTCGACCGCGTCGAAGGGGATCCCCGGCATCAGCGTCTTGGCCCGCCCGAGGACGGCCGCCTCTCCAGGGCCGGCGATGTCGTCGGGCTCCAGGAGCAGGATCTCGGCGGCGCGGTCGAAGGCGTTCTCTACGATCGCGAGTCCGCCCAGCACCTTGCCGGTGTCGATGATCCGGCGCGCGACGCGCGGCACCCAGACGGCCATGCTCCGGGGCCCGTAGCGGTGGATCCCTTCGGCGCCGCGCTGCTTGCCCAGGCCGATCGCCATCATCTTGGCCAGCCCGCTCTCGATCTCCCCGTGGAAGTCGGTGTGCGCCTTGACCCGGTTGATCGCGATGAGCGCGTCGGCGCGCGCGACGTTCGCGTCGAGGTGCGCCATCGGGCCGTCGGGTACCCGACCCAGCTCGACGGTCTCCATCGTCGCCTCGATGGGCAGGCCGACGCTCTCCTCGGTGACCCCGAGGCTGGCCAGCAGCTGCACCTGCCCGTCGGCGGTCGCGCCGCCGTGCGATCCCATCGCCGGCACGACGAACGGCGCAGCGCCCTGCTCGCGCAGCCACGACCCGGTCTCCCGTAGTACTTCCGGGACGTCGTGGATGCCGCGGCTGCCCGCGGTCAGCGCGACTCGCATCCCCTCGCGGACCCGCGCCCTCAGTGGCTCCAGTGCCTCACGGGTGGCCGCCGCGACGTCGTGGACCTGCGGCGCGTCGAACTTCTGCCTGACCGGAAGCAGCCGCGGGAACGGCGCGTCGTAGTGCAGGTCGCGGACGGCCTCGAAGGGCCCGAGATGGTTCGCCGCCATACCCTCGAACGCTACCCCCGGGGGCTCGTTGAGAAGGCGCGCGTTCCCGTTGAAGCGGCGCGCGTTCCCGTTGAAGCGGCGCGGAATTCCGTTGAGACGGCCCGGAATCCCATTGAGGGGCGCGGGCCTCACGAGCCGCGACCGAATGTTGCGACCCTTGATGACGTCACCGCCAGGATCGAGGCATGCGGATGCGCCGGGTCGACATGGTTGAGACGTGCAGACGCGCCGGGTCGACATGGTTGAGGCATGCAGACGCGCCGGCTCGGCAGGGTTGAGGCATGCGGATGCGCCGGGTCGGCGGCGGCCTCAGGGGGCCGGGACGAACCGCGAGCGCTGGCGACCGAGCCCCTCGACCTCCAGCTCGGTGACGTCGCCGGCGCGCAGGTACCGGCCGCGTCCCATGCCGACACCCGCAGGCGTCCCCGTGTTCACGAGATCGCCCGGCTCGAGGACCATGAACTGGCTGAGGTACCACACCACATGGGCCGCGGAGAAGATCATGTCGGCCGTCGTGCCCGCCTGCATGGTGTCGCCGTTGAGCGTCAACGTCAGTGACAGCGCCTGCACGTCGGGCACCTCGTCGGGGGTCACCAGCCACGGCCCGAGGGGGTTGAACGTCTCGCAGGACTTGCCCTTCACCCACTGCCCGCCCCGCTCGAGCTGGAAGGCGCGCTCGGACACGTCGTGTGAGACCGTGTAGCCGGCGATCACCGCCAGCGCCGCCGACTCGTCGTCGAGGTAGCGCGCCTCGCGGCCGATGACGATGCCGAGCTCGACCTCCCAGTCGGTCTTCTCGCTGCCGCGCGGGATCCGCACGTCGTCGTACGGCCCGACGACCGCGTTCGGCGCCTTGAAGAACACGACCGGTTCGGTGGGCACGGACTGCCCGGACTCCTCCGCGTGGTCGCGGTAGTTCAGGCCGATGCAGACGACTTTCGGCGGCCTGGCCACGCACGGCCCCACGCGCTCGGCGTCCACGTCGACCGTCGGCAGGTCGCGGCCGTCCAGCTCCCGCCGCAGCCGGTCGAGACCACCCTCGGCGAAGAACACCCCGTCGTACTCGCCGACCAGCCCGGAGACGTCGACCACGGAACCGTCCTCGCGCAGCACGCACGGTCGCTCCTGCCCGGCGGCACCCACACGCAGCAGTCGCACTCGAGACTCCTCTTGTCGGCAACGGCTCCTACGCTAGCCAAGGGCAGCCCCGCGACCGACCAGACCCCGGAGGACCACATGCGCAACGGCGTGTACGCCGCCAACGTGACCCCGTTCGGCGACGACGCCGACTACACGCTCGACGTCGACGCCTACCGCCGTCACGTCGCGTGGCTGGCCGAGAACGGGGTGACGGGCGTCGCAGCGTTCGGCACCAACGGCGAGGGGCCCTCGGTGACGCTCGAGGAGAAGGTCACCGTGCTGGAGGCGCTCGTCGCGGACGACCTCGGCATCGACGTCGTGCCGGTGCTGACCGAGGGCAACCTGCCCGACACGCTGCGGCTGCTCCGGCGGGTGAACGACCTGCCGGTGGGCGGAGTGCTGGTGCTGCCGCCGTACTACTTCAAGCCGGTGGCGGCAGAGGGGCTGCGGGCCTTCTACGAGCGCGTGCTCGAGGTAGCGCAACACCCCGTGCTCGTCTACCACATCCCGCGCTACTCGGTGCCCGTGCCGGCCGACCTCGTCGCGTCCCTGCCGGTGTGGGGCGCGAAGAACTCCGCGGACGACCCGCAGTGGAGCAAGACCGTGCGAGCCGCGGGCAAGCACATCATGGTGGGGACCGAGACCGACCTCGCCGGAGACCTGCCGGGGAGGTACGGCGCGATCAGTGCGCTGGCGAACGTCGTGCCTCGTCAGATGGTCGAGATCCACCGTCGGGTGACCAGCGACCCGGCCGAGGACGTCTCGGCGCTGTCCACACACCTGCAGGCGGTCGCGCGGCTCACCAAGGAGCACGACTCCCCCGGCGTCCTCAAGGTCCTCGCGCAGGCGCGAAGCGGCATCCCGATGGGCACGGTCCGACCGCCGTTGCTGCCGCCCCCCGCGTCGTACGACGTGCAGGCCGCCCTGGCCCGCTTGGAGGTAGCCGCACCGGCCTGATGCTCTTCAGACGTCTGAAGAGCGTTGCCTAGTGGCTGTGCCGCGGCACGCCCTTCGTGTGGGCAACCCGCTGATAGGCCACGGCCGGCTCCAGGACCATGCCGGTGGAGAGCTGTCCGACCATCGAGCGCTGGATCTCCTGCCACGGCGTCTGCGACTCAGGGTATGGCGAGGGGCGGTCGGCGAGCTCCTCGCGGCGCCGCTCGAGCTCCTCGTCGGGAACCAGCATGTCCACCGTCCCCCCCTCGAGGTCGAAGCGCACCCGGTCACCGGTCCGCAGCAGGGCCAGCCCGCCGCCCGCGGCCGCCTCCGGCGAGGCGTTGAGGATCGACGGAGATCCGGAGGTGCCGGACTGCCGGCCGTCCCCGACGCAGGGCAGCTCGCGGACCCCGGCCTTGATGAGAGCGGCGGGAGGCTGCATGTTCACCACCTCCGCGGACCCGGGGTACCCGATCGGCCCGTTGCCGCGGATGAACAGCGCGCAGCTCTCGTCGACCTCGAGGGCCGGATCGTCGATCCGGTCGTGGTAGTCCTCCGGGCCGTCGAACACGATGGCGCGGCTCTCGAAGGCGTTCGGGTGCTGGGGGTCGGAGAGGTAGCGCTCGCGGAACTCCTCGGAGATCACGCTGGTCTTCATGATCGCGCTGTCGAACAGGTTGCCGTGCAGCACCAGGAACCCGGCCTGCTCCATCAACGGCTCGCCGACGTCGCGGATCACCTCCCGGTCCTCGCTCATCCGGCCGCGGCAGTTGTCGCCGAGCGTCCGGCCGTTCACGGTCAGCGTGTCCTCGTGGATGAGCCCCTCTGTCATCAGGGCGGCCACGACGGCGGGAACGCCGCCCGCCCGGTGGAACTCCTCGCCGAGGAACCGGCCGGCGGGCTGCAGGTCCACAAGCAGCGGCACGTCCCGACCGACCTTCTCCCAGTCCTCGACGACGAGCTCGACGCCGGCGTGGCGGGCGATCGCGTTGAGGTGGATCGGCGCGTTGGTGGATCCCCCGATGGCCGAGTTGACGACGATCGCGTTCTCGAACGCCTCACGGGTGAGTACGTCGGAGGGCCTGAGGTCCTCGTGCACCATCTCGACGATGCGCCGGCCCGTCAGGTAGGCCATCCGTCCCCGGTCACGGTGCGGCGCCGGGATCGCCGCGCAGCCGGGCAGGCTCATCCCGAGCGCCTCGGCCAGGCTGTTCATCGTGGTCGCCGTGCCCATCGTGTTGCAGTGACCGGGCGAGGGCGCGGAGCTGGCCACCATCTCCACGAAGGCCGCCTCGTCGATCTCACCGGCCGCCAGCAGCTCGCGGGCCTTCCAGATGATGGTCCCCGAACCGGTCCGCTCGCCGCCGAACCAGCCGTTGAGCATGGGACCACCGGACAGCACGATCGCCGGCAGGTCGACGGTCGCGGCGGCCATCAGGCAGGCCGGAGTGGTCTTGTCGCAGCCGGTGGTCAGCACCACGCCGTCGAGCGGGTAGCCGTAGAGCACCTCGACCAAGCCGAGGTAGGCCAGGTTGCGGTCCAGCGCCGCGGTGGGCCGCCGCCCGGTCTCCTGGATCGGGTGCACAGGGAACTCGAAGGCAAGCCCGCCGGCCTCGCGGATCCCCGCGCGCACCCGGTCGGCGAGCTGCAGGTGGTGGCGGTTGCAGGGCGAGAGGTCCGACCCGGTCTGCGCGATCCCGATCACGGGCCGACCGGACTGCAGCTCCTCGCGGGTGAGCCCCCAGTTCATGTACCGCTCGATGTAGAGCGCGGTCATCGCGACGTTGTCCGGGTTCTGGAACCATTCCTGGCTACGCAGCCGCCGCGCCGTACGCCGTCCCTCGTCGCCGCTCACCCGCGACACCCCCTTGCAGTACCGACCCGTCCGGTCGCGAAGGTACGTCGGGCCCCGGGGACGGTCAAGCGACCTGACCGGTCCTCAGCGCCCGGCGTCATCGGCCGGCGTCCTCGGCCGGCGCGAGGTCCGCGGCCTGGCGCAGCGCCTCGACCATGCTGGCATCGTCAGCCTGGCCGGTGCCCGCGATGTCGAAGGCGGTGCCGTGGTCGACGCTCGTGCGGATCACCGGCAGGCCGACGGTGACGTTGACCCCGGCCTCGATGCCGAGGACCTTGACGGGCCCGTGCCCCTGGTCGTGGTACATCGCCACGACGAGGTCGAAGTCGCCGCGGCCGGCGCGGAAGAAGACGGTGTCCGCCGGCAGCGGTCCCTGCGCGTCGATGCCGGTCGCGCGGGCCGCGGCGATGCCCGGCGCGACCTTCTCCTCCTCCTCGCCGTAGCCGAACAGACCGTTCTCACCGGCATGCGGGTTGATGCCGCACACCGCGATCCTGGGGTGCTCGATCCCGGCCTTCACGAGGGTCTCGTGACCCCGGCGGATGGTCCGCTCCACGAGGCCGGGCTCGATGCGGTTGACCATGTCGACCAGGCCGATGTGCGTGGTGACGTGGATGACCCGCAGCTTTGGGGCGTTGAGCATCATCGACACCTCCTCGGTGCCGGTGAGGTCGGCGAGCAGCTCGGTGTGGCCGGGAAAGACGTGACCCGCCTTGTGCAGCGCCTCCTTGTTCAGCGGGGCGGTGCAGATGGCCCCGACCCGGCGGCTGGTCGCGAGCTCGACGGCGGCGGCGATGAACCGGTAGGCGCCCTCACCGGCGACCTCCGAGAGCTCCCCGAAGGGCAGGTCGTCGGGGATGCAGTCGAGGTCGACGATGTCGATGGTGCCGCGCTGGTAGGCCCCGTCCTCGGGTCCGTCGACCGGTGAGACCGAAAGGTCGGCGCCGACGAGCTCCACGGCCTTCCGGATCCGGCCGGCGTCGCCGATGACGAGCGGGCGGCAGCGGTCGTACACCTCCTGCCGCGTGAGTGCCTTGACGATCACCTCGGGGCCGACGCCGGCGGCGTCGCCCATCGTGATCGCGACTACGGGGCGGGTCATGGTGTCGTTCCCCCCTGCGGGACGGTGGTGGACAGCTGCGGCCGCACACAGCGGAGCAACGCGTCGGCGTCGCCGAAGCTGCCGGCCTTGGTGACGACGTCGAGGTCGAGCTCCGGGACGCGGCCCAGGACGATCCCGGGCTCGAGCTCTGCGGTGACCACCAGCCGAGAGACCCCGGCGGCGGTGAGTACGGCGCGGGCGGTCTCCCCGCCGGTGGCCACGAGGGTGTCGACGTCGCCGAGGACAGCGGCGACGGTGCTCGCCAGGGCGCGCGCAACTCGCGGGGCGTCGTTGCGGACGACGGGAGCCTCGGGGTCCGAGGACAGCACGGCGAGGCCGCTGCTCAGGGCAGCCCGGAGGTCCTTCGCGGTGCGCTCCGGGTCGTCCCCGAGCGTGACCGGTCGGGCGCCGGCGTCGACGAGCCGGTTGCGCTGGAGTCGCGAGGCCTCTGCGTAGCTGCCGACGACGACCAGCGTCGCTCCGCCGGTGCCTGCCGTCACGGGGGCCGTGTCTCGCGTGCCGCCCCGACCGGCCACGCCGGCGAGCGGCCGGGTCAGTCCCCCGGACCCGACCAGCACCACCGACACCGTCGCGAGGTGGGCCGCGGCGACGACGGTCGCGAGGTGCACGTCGGTCACCGCGTCGACGACCACGGCGTCGCGCCCGGCGCGATGCGCTTCGTCGAAGAGCGCTGCCAGGGCACGCTCCTCGGCTCGGGTGTCGAGCCAGCCGGTGCGGAGTCCGCCCCGCTCCAGCAGCGCGACGACGTCGCCGTCGCTGCCGTGCGCCGCCAGCGGACGACCCTCGACGTGCACGACCCCTCCTCGGGTGGTGCGTGACAGAGCCGGGAACGCCGGCGCCACGACGAGCAGCGTCCGCTCGCCCTCGTCGGCCAGGACGCCCGCCAAGGCGCGAAGCTCCGCGACGATGTTGCCGCGCAGCGTGGAGTCGACCTTCTTCACGATCTGAGCGCCGAGCCGGTGCGCCCGCCGGGTGACTGCCGCGACCCGGTCGGCCCCGACCCCGGTCTGGCAGTGCCGGCTGTCCGTGTCCAGCGCCAGCACGTCATCGGGTGGCCACTGCGCCTCGGCGTCGAGGACGACCGACGTACGGCCCCTGCGGGCCAGCGGCGCAACGCTGTCGGCCGCACCCGTCAGGTCGTCGGCGACGATGACCAGCTCCGTCATGCGGCCTCGTTCGGTTGGACGCCGGTCGTCAGCGTCTCCTGGTCTCTCAACAACTGCATCACGCTCCTCCTGCCGACCGGCCACTCCCAGCTATACCGCAAGCGACGGCCGGGGCGTGGCCGAGCCCGGATCGGGGCACCTCGCTCCCGTGAACCGTGCCGGCGACCAGGGTCGCTCCTCGTGGCTGGTGTCCCTGGGCGCTCTCGGCGTGGTCTTCGGGGACATCGGCACCAGCCCGCTCTACGCGCTGCGCACCGTCCTCGGCGAGGGGCACCGGCTCGACACCACGACCGTCTACGGGATGACCTCGACGATGATCTGGGCGATGCTCGCGGTCGTCACCGCGCTGTACGTCGCGGTGCTCCTGCGCACGGACAACGAGGGCGAGGGCGGCGTGCTGGCGCTCCTGGCCCTGCTGCGACGCTCCGCCACCACGCCACGGCTGCTCACGGTGGTGGGCCTGCTCGGTATGGCGGGCGCCGGGATGTTCCTCGGCGACAGCGTGATCACGCCGGCCATCTCGGTGCTGTCGGCCGCGGAGGGGCTGCAGGTGGCGAGCCCGTCGCTGAAGGTCATCGTGCTCCCGGTGGCCCTGGTGCTGCTGCTCGGCGTGTTCGTGCTGCAGCGCATCGGCAGCGGCGGGATCGGCCGGATCTACGGGCCGGTGATGATCGTCTGGTTCGTGGTCCTCGCCATCTGTGGCGCGTTCGCCCTTCTCCAGGATCCCGGCGCGCTGCAGGCCCTGTCGCCGTACGCCGCGGTGCGGTTCTTCCTCGAGCAGCCACTGACCGCGTTCCTCAGCCTGGGCGCGGTGGTGCTCGCCGTGACGGGCGCCGAAGCGCTGTATGCCGACCTCGGCCACTTCGGGCGGGTGGCGATCTCGCGGGCCTGGCTGTTCCTGGTGTTCCCGGCCCTGGTCGTGGCGTACCTCGGGGAGGCCGCCGAGGTGGTCCGCCACCCCTCGGCAGCCGCCGACCCGTTCTACGCGGTGGTGCCCGGCTGGGCGACGATCCCGGTGCTCGTGCTGGCCACCGCCGCGACGGTCATCGCCTCGGAGGCGGTGATCGCGGGGGCGTTCACCGTGCTGCACCAGGCCGGCGGCCTGGGACTCCTTCCGTTCCTGCGGACCAGGCACCCCTCCGAGCAGGAGGGCGGCCAGATCTACATCCCGGCGGCGAACTGGGTCCTCGCCGCCGCGGTGCTCGGCGTGGTCATCGGGTTCCGCAGCTCCTCGCGGCTGGCCTCGGCGTACGGCGTCGCGGTCAGCGCCACGATCCTGGTCACGGTGACGCTCTACCTCGTGCTCGACCGCATCCGGTCGCAGCGGGTCACCGTACGACAGGCAACGGCGTTCCTCGCCGGCCTCGTCGTCCTCGCGCTCTTCGCCGGCTCGCTGCCGAAGCTGGTCAGCGGCGGCTGGCTGCCCACCGCGATCGGCGCGGTGCTCTTCGTGGCGATGAGCAGCTGGGTCAGCGGCCAGTCGCGGCTGGACCGCGCGCGCCGGAAGGAGGGCCTGTCGCCCTCCGAGCTCTTCGAGACCGTGGACGCCGACGCCGGCCAGCCGGCGCACCGGGTGGAGGGCTCCGCGGTGTTCCTGACCGCGGACCGCGACCTGGCGCCGTTCGCGCTGCGTACGGTGCTGGAGCGCACCCACGTGCTGCACCGCTCGGTGCTGATGCTCAGCTGGCGGGTCGAGGACACCCCGGCCGCACCGGCCCGCCGGATCGCCGTAGACGTCGACGAGTTCTCCGACCGGTACGACGGGGTGGTGGCGATGGACGTGACGCTGGGCTACCGGGACCGGCTCGACGTCGTGGGGATCCTGCACGAGGCCCGCGACCAGGAGCGCGACGCGCTCGAGGAGCTCGACCCGGACACGGCCGTCTACTTCGTCTCCGAGCCGATCCCACGGCTCACCAAGCACTCCGGGATGGCCCGGTGGCGGCAGCGCATCTTCGTGCTGATGGACCGGATGTCCACCGACCGGGTCGAGCAGCTGGCCCTACCGCGGGACCGGACCGTGGTGATCGGCAGGGAGTTCGACCTGTGACTGCCGCCGTCACTGGGGACCATGCTCAGCTTCTGAGGCCCGGTCAGCCGTCCCCGCCGCGGGTGAGGACGCCGGTCTCGTAGGCGTAGATGACCGCCTGCACCCGGTCACGGAGCCCGAGCTTGCTCAGCACTCGCGCCACGTGGGTCTTCACGGTCGTCTCCGAGACGAACAGCTCGGTGGCGATCTCGGCGTTGGTGAGCCCACGGGCCAGCAGGGCGAGCGTCTCCTGCTCCCGCGGGGTGAGCGTCCCCGTCCTCAGGGTCGTCCGGTGGTCGAGGGCCCGAGGCTGCTTCAGGAAGGACTCGATCATGCGGCGGGTCACCGTGGGTGCGAGCAGCGACTCCCCGGCATGCACCGCGTGGATGCCCGCGACGAGGAGCTCGGGTTCCACGTCCTTGAGCAGGAAGCCGCTGGCACCTGCCCGCAGCGCCTCGTAGACGTACTCGTCCATGTCGAAGGTCGTCAGCATGATCACCCTCGTGCGGCCCTCGGGCTCACTCGTGATCTGCTCGGTGGCCACGATGCCGTCCATCACCGGCATCCGGACGTCCATCAGCACGACGTCCGGCTGCAGCTCACGGGCGAGCGCGACTGCCTCCTTGCCGTCCACGGCCTCGCCGACCACCTCGAGGCCGTCCTCGATCTCGAGGATCATCCGGAAGCCCCGTCGGACGAGCGCCTGGTCGTCGGCGATCAGGACGTCGATCACGTCGGCTCCACCGGCAAGGTGGCGTGCAGCTCGAACCCGCCCTCGGCGCGGGCCCGGGCGACGAGCCGACCACCGTAGACCGCGACCCGCTCCTTCAGCCCGAGGAGGCCGTGCCCGGCCTCGGGGGTCGACGTCACCGGCTCACCGTCGTCGCGGACGACGAGCTCCAGGGCTCCCTCCCGGTAGTCGATGGACACCTCGGCCGCCCTCGGTGACGCGGCGTGGCGCAGTGTGTTCGTCAGCCCCTCCTGCACCAACCGGTACGCCGTCAGGTCGAGGCCGGGCGCCAGCGGACGCGCGTCGCCCGTCACCGTGAGGTTCACCGGGAGGCCGGCCGCGCGGAACTTCTCCGCCAGCCGCTCGACCTGGCCGAGCCCGGGCGGCGGCTCGCGGTCGGTCCCCTCCCCTGCCTGCCGCAACACGCCCACCATCCGCCGCATCTCGGTGAGCGCCTCACGACCGACCGCCTCCACCGTCTGCAGCGCCTCCCGCTCCGGGACCTGGTCCGGTCCCAACCTCCGTCGTACGGCGGAGGCCTGCACGGTCATCACGCTGACGCTGTGGCCGATCACGTCGTGGAGCTCGCGGGCTATCCGGTTGCGCTCCTCGGCCACCGCACGGGACGAGCGCGCGTCCCGGGCCAGCCGGCGTTGCTCCGTCGAGACAGCGGTGGCACGGACCAGGGCACCGACGAGCCACGCGATCACCCACGGCGCGAGCCAGACCGCGGTGAGGGCAAACGTCGTGCCGCTCTGCCTCACCGGGTCCAAGCCGGCCCAGGCCACCCACAGCACTGTGACGAGCACCAGCCCCCACCAGGCGCGCTGCCGCACCTCGTACCGTCCCACGGCGTACGCAGCGAACATCGCCGGGAACATCACGCCGCTCCCCTCGGGCGACCCCACTGCGGCGTACTCCGCGACCGAGACGACCACGATCGCGGCCAGGGCGCCGAGCGGTTGCGCCCTCCTGAACACGACGAGCAGCGCGGTGACGCCGTACAGGACGGCCTCCACCCAGTGCGGACCCTGGCGGTGCGTCGCGTCCAGTCCGAGCCACGCCTCGAGCTGGCCGAGGACGAGAAGGACCCCCGCGAGCGCGGCGTCGAAGGCCCAGTGGCGACGGGTCACCCGCACAAAATAACGCCCGCGCGGCCTCGGGGCGTCCTCCGTGAGGAGGATCCGTGAGTCGTCCCTGCTGCGGATCGCAAACATCGTGACCGCGCATGACGACTCCGCGGGGGTCGCCTCCCTACCTTTTCGAGGTGTCGTCAGAGCGGCGACCGACCTGACAGGGGAGCAACGACATGGACAACTCACGACGGGCCGCGGGGCTCGGGCTGCTGACCTACGGACTGGCCACCACGGTTGCGTTCATCGCGACCGCCGCACCCGGGGGCGAGTACTCGGATCGACTGGTCCGCGGCTACATCGGCAGCAGCCACTGGATGGCCGCCTTCATCTTCTGCTACCTCGGAGCCTTCGGGGCCGTGGGCCTGCTCTTCTTCCGACGGTGGCACGGCTCCGTGGGTTCGGTGGGCGACGTGTTCCGCAGCCTGCTGATCGCCGGTGCCGCCACCAGCGTCGTGGGCTGGTTCGTGGACGCCGGCGTGGCTGTCTCGATGGCCGAGGGCGGGCGGGCCGTGCAGTCCGGTGTCCCGCACACGGTCGTCTACACCCTCACCGAGACCGGCAACCTGCTCGCCATCTGCGCGCCGGCCTTCTTCGTCGGGCTGGCGGCCCTGCTGATCGGGATGCGCACGGCACAGCCGCGGTTCCTGCGGGTCTTCTGCATCGTCGCCGGTGTCTGCGGCATCCTGGCGCCGCTGTACTTCTCCTACTTCGCGTTCGTCCTGTGGACGCTGGTGTTCTCCGGGTGGATGATCGCGGGCGCGCGTCGCGGCACACGGGTCGAGCTGCCGCAAGCCTCGCTGGTCTAAGGGTTCGCGTTTGCGGGGCGCGGTGGTCACCGGTGGTGCCGGTGACCGCCGCGGGTTGCGCTCACGCCGTCATTCTGTCCGAGCGCGCCGACCGCCTACGGGGCCGGGTAGTCGGTCACGGTGCTCGGACCCTGGTGGTCCGGGGTCACCGCAGCGCCGACCCCGTTGATGACATGGTCGATGGTGCCCGCCTTGTTCAACGAGACGGTGGTGAGGTCGTGCATCCGGACGCCGGGAGTCACCGGCACCTCGAAGGCGTTCTCGGCGTGCAGGCTGGGGTCGACATTGGTGAAGATGTAGCTGCCCAGCCCCCACGCCTCATGGTGCCGGACCGAGTCGGCCACCTTGTACGCCGCGTAGCCGTTCTCCCCGTCGTGCTGCCAGGCAGCCTGGTTCGGCGCGTCATACGGCATCTCGTTCTGGTAGAAGACCGTCCTGCCGCGCTCGCCGTTCCAGACGGTGTCGAACTTCTGGTAGTGCTCGACGAACAGTCCGGTTGCGGTCACGTCGTCGCCGTTGACCAGGACGCCCGTGTCAGCGGTGTTGACCGTCCAGCCGACGCCGGTGCCGTGGTCGGCGCGCCAGGCCCAGATGTCGTCGAGGATCGTGTGGTCGCTGTTCACCTCGAGGCTGACGCGGGCCTTGCCGACGTGCGGGCCGCCGATCCGGAAGAACACGTCCTGCAGCGCGGTCGGGTCCGCGGCGTCAGCCTCGTGCCGGTCGCCCTTGTGGTGGCGGCTGCCCACTTGGAGCAGGACCGGGGACTCCACCGGGCCGGCGTCGAGGGTGAGGCCCGCGACGTCGACGCCCCGGACGTCCGCCACCCGCATGGCGACGGCTCCGTGCCGCGCGGTCAGCGTCGCGAGTCCCAGTCCGAGTACGACGGTGTCGGCGCGCTTCACCTTGATGGTGTGGTCGACGTCGTACACCCCCGGCGTGAGGAGCAGGTTCTTTCCCCGGGACAGCGCCGAGTTGATCCTGGACGCCGAGTCCGACGGCTTCGCGACGAAGAAGTCGCGCAGTGGCAACGACCGTCCCGGGGTCCCGCCGCCCTGCCACGAGGTGCCGCTCGAGCCGTACCGCGCGGCAGGCACGAAGACGCGGTAGTCCCCCCGGCCGTCCACGTACAGGTACGGCTTCTCGCGGGACGCCGGTGTCGTCGCCAGGGTGGTGTAGGCAGGCGTCGGGAAGGACTGGGCCGGCGCGCCCTGCACACCGGAGAACACCTGGTTCCACACGTCGTTGGACCAGCCGCCGACAGCGCTGTTGCGGGTGTAGAACTGCTGCTGGGTGCCGTTGACGACGTTCGAGGAGATGGCGGAGTCCGCGATGAACCCTCCGCTCGCGAACTGCGGACCCGCGGAGCAGTAGTCCATCAGGCTGGTCTTGCCCTGGACGTCGACGCGCCGCAGCGGTGCGGCCTGGGAGACCGCCCAGAACTCCGTGTCGGCCTGGCAGCCGCTGCCTCCCACCGCGTTGATGCGCAGGTTCGACATCGAGCGCCAGAAGTTGTCCAGAGCGGTGCACCCGCCCGAGTCGCACTGGTTGTAGACGTCCACGGAGCCGTTGATCGTCACGTCGTCCGGGGACTTCCCGAGCCCGGCGACCTCGGTGTAGTAGCCGACCTGGAACCTCAGGGGCTGGCTCGCCGTGCCGTAGACGCCGGGCTTGAAGAGCAAGGCCCAGCGCTGCTCACCGAACTGGTTGGACACCTGCTCGGCGGCGACCTCGTCGACCGCCTTCTGGATGGCGTCGGTCGACATGTTCGGGTCGAAGACCTTCACGTGCGAGCCGAGGTCGACGGGTTGCGACGCGGGCCGCCCGTGGTCTCGGCTCGGCGACGCGGTGGCGCCGGAGGTGCCGACGCTGCCGAAGGACACCCCGGCGACCAAGGCCGCCGCCAGGGCGGTACGCCGCAGGCCCCGCCCCGGGCTCCGTCGATGATCTGAACGGTGACGCAGCAACACTGACATCCCACCTCTCGTGTAGGGCCTCGCCTCCCGAGCGACGCCGGCCGGCCACGTGATGCGTGACACAGCGCCGATATCTTTGGTCTTTCCATCCTCATGGTCAAGTCGATGCGGGGTGCTGTCGCTAGGGATAGCGCCCTCAGACCGCGTCCCAGCGAACCCGGAGCTCGGCCGGCTTGCGGAACACCAGTCCCCGTGCGGCTGTGGGGGCGGCGAGCCGCACCCCCGGCAGCTGGTCCACGACCGCACGGACCGCGACCCGGGCTTCGAGCCGGGCGAGGTCCATGGCCACGCAGACGTGGGGGCCGCGGGCGAACGCCAGCTGCGAGCGCAGGTTGGGCCGCGTCGGGTCGAACACGTCGGGATCGGAGAAGACTGCCGGGTCCCGGTTGGCGCCGGCCAGCGAGACCCGGACGAGGTCGCCGCTGCCGATGTCGGCGTGGCCGAGCCGCACGTCATCAGTGGCGTACCGGTCGACCACGGCAGCGGCCGGCTCCATCCGAAGGGACTCCTCCACGAGCGGCGCGGCGTACGACGGGTCGCCGGCCACCTTCGCGAACTGGCCGGGGTTGTCCAGCAGGTCCCGGACTGCGTTGAGGATCATCCCCTCGGTCGTCTCGATGCCACCGAACATCATCACCGCAGCGTTGGCGACCACCTGCTCCTCGGTCAGCGACCCAGCGGCCACGCCGAGCAGCTTGTCGGTTCCCAGCCCCTCGTGGACCCGACTCGCCAGCGCCGCCATCGCCTCCCGGGCCGGCTCGGGCACGGGAGCGTCGCCACGCATCCCGGTGACCGCGTCGACGATCGTGGAGTACCAGCCGAGGACCGTGCCCGCGTCGGACGCGTCGAGGCCCAGCACCTCCGCGACCACCGCGACGGCGAGCGGGCCCGCCAGCGCACGGCGGAGCTCGACCTCGCCATCGTCTCGGAACGCCGCGATCAGCTCCTCCGCCAACCGCTCGACCTCGTGACCGAATCGCTGCTGCACCTGGGCCGGCCGGAACGGCGCCACGAACGGTGACCGGTGCGTCGCGTGCTCGGCTCCATCCACCGAGAGCATGCTGCGACCGACGACCCGGGCGGTGGAGAAGCGCGGGTCGTCGACGGTGAACGAGCGGCTGTCGCGCATCACGGCCACCGCCTCGTCGTACCCGGTGACCAGCCAGCCCTCCATCGCGGCCACCCACGAGACCGGCTCGGCCGCCCGCAACCGCGCCAGCACGGTGTGGGCGTCGGTGTCGAGCTCGCCGAGGTCGACAGACGCCCCCACAGGGAAGCGCTCCGCTCGGGGGGCCACCGTCCGATCCTAGGGGTGCCATCGGGCGGGAAGGCCGCCCCGAATCCCGCCGCTGGTTCGCTGCTAGCGTCGGCGGTGACCCGAGGAGTGCGGATGCGACGACTGGCGATGCTCGCAGCAGCGACGACGGTGGCACTGATCCCGGCCTTGGCGCCGGGCACGGCGGGAGCGGTCCGCGGACCGGGGGCCGCGCAGGGGTCCGGCTCAAGGATGGCCTCGCGCAGCTGGTCGCAGGCGGTGCCCTTCCGCCATCACGTGGTGTCATCCCCGGTCTCGGGTGGCGGATATCGGGGCGCCAAGCCGGCTCCTGGTGGATGCGTACGGGGTCGGTACAACAGCAACTTCTCAGAGGGAGCACTGGCGCTGCGCCGCGGAACCGATCAGCTCGTCGGAGCGTCGAAGGCGTACTTCGCGCGCTGGAGCACCTTCAAGGCCGAGCACACCGTGTCGTTCTCGCTCAGCCGTCAGCACAGACGACACAGCGCTCTCCGCGCCCGGACGCACTTCATCGGCGGCTTCGACTGCGCGACCACGGGCAGCCAGGCGATGCCGCCGTCCTGGACCAACGTCACCGACCCCAACCTGGTCTGGGACCACGGCGGCCGGGTCCACCAGCTCGTCCTCGCGTTCAACGCGTTCTGGGGGTCGGTCAAGCAGCCCAACGGCAACATCTACTCCGTCTACAGCGACGACGCCGGCCGGACGTGGAAGCCCGGCAACGGCGGTCGGCCGGTGGAGGCGGGGCCGGAGCTCAGCGTCGACAGCACGACGTTCCTCGACAAGCCGTGGATCACCGCGAACCAGAACGCCTCGGACCCTCGCCGCGGTCACCTCTACGGCGCGTGGGTCCTCTTCAAGGGCGACGCCGCCGAGATCCACACGGCGGTGAGCCGCAACCACGGCCGCAGCTGGACGACGGCGAAAGCGGTGCCGACACCGCAGAAGCTGGGCCCCACGAACCCCTGGCCGATGGTCGACGTGGGGCCCGACGGGGTCGTCTACCTCTCCTACGTCAGCTACGGCACCCCCTCGAAGGACGGCTCCAGCGTCCCCGCGACATTGTGGTCGGCTCGGTCGACCGACGACGGGCGCACGTGGGGCGGGTTCTCCCGGGTGGCCAGGACGACCGCGATCGG
Organism: Nocardioidaceae bacterium; assembly: GCA_033850795.1. Taxonomy (GTDB): domain Bacteria; phylum Actinomycetota; class Actinomycetes; order Propionibacteriales; family Nocardioidaceae; genus Nocardioides_B. The sequence goes on from JAWWPF010000255.1 coordinate 31,870, forward strand.
GACTTCCACGCTTCCGGGCACGACGCTGCACCGCCCGATCGTCCAGTACCTCGCCGTGAGCCCCGACAGTCCAGGTCACCTGTACGTCGCGTGGAACCGGCTCCGGCGCGGGCAGGTCGACGTGATGATCGCCGCCTCTCATGACGGCGGCCGCACCTGGACCCGTTCCCGGCGGGTCAACGACGACCACGGGTCGAGGCACCAGTTCTCGGCGACCGTCGCCGCCGGGCCCCGCGGAGCGGTGGCGGTGGGCTTCTACGACATGCGCGCTCGCTGCCCGCGCCACGATCCGGCGATCCTGCGCTCCCACCGCGGCCGAGCCGGGACCTGTATCGGCCTGACCCTGCAGCCGTTCCACGACGGAGCCCGCGGCCTGCACGCCACCCGCCACAACCTCCTCGTCTCGCGACACCTGTGGGACCCCTACCAGCCGGGTGGCACCCGCGGAGGCATCCATCAGCAGGCGTGCGAGGACGCGGTCGCCCACTGCGACAACATCTTCCTGGGCGACTTCTTCTCCATGCAGGTGTCCGGGCGACGGGTGTACCTGTTGTCCGTCTCGACGCACCCCCGGTCCAGCGTCCGGGGCGACGGCGGCAGGCGCCTGCACTACCAGCAGCAGCTGCTCACGACGGTCGACCGCCGCAACCTTGGGTTGTGAGCAGCCGACGGTACGCGTCACCTCATCCGTCAGAGCCCGCCGGTGGAGCCGCGCGACAGCGATCTCGCAGGTCCTCGTCACCCGGTGTCCGCGTCACTCGTGAGCCGTCCGCTGACGTCGAGGTGAGCGACATCGGCGGCCGCGGTGCCGGCGACCCAGCCTTCGTAGTCCGTGACCTTCACCGCCAGACCCTGGGTGTGCGGAACCATCGCATCGAACGCCTCGCTCACCCGGGCCTCGTGGTCGCGCAGCACCGGCAGGGCCTGGCTGTGCTCTGCGACCGCGATGTCCTGTGCAGCCTGGAGGCGTTGCCCGATGCGTCCCGCGAACGCCATCAGGAACGACTGTCGGAACGATCGCGAGCGTGTCTGAGAGCCAGCGCGACCCTCGGTTCGACCGCGCCTGAGCATCGCGACGTCTGCCTGGGCCAGTAGTGAGGTGACGAGCAGCTCGACGGCGCCCAGGTCTGACTCGTGCCCCACGAGCAGCACGAACCCGGCGTCCTCGGCCAACGCCGCCCGGCAGTGGTTGGCCCGGGCCACCTCTCCAACGAGTGCACCCTTGGCGCGGACGTACGGGCGATCCAGCCAGAGCCGCCGCGGCAGGACGCCCGTGGTCGGGCTCCGGCGCGATGCCCCACCGACGTACGAATCGAGCAACCTCTCCAGCGAGTAGCGGCTGATCAGCTCCTGCGCCTTCGCGACCAGCGCCTCGGCCTCCGGTCCGAACTCGGTCGACTCCGCCTTGGCCAACAGGGCACGGGCCTGGTGCCACTTGCGGTGCTCGGCCGGTTGCCCGGTCGCGGAGGCGGCCGCCGCGAACGACTCCTCGTCGAGGACCGGACTGCTGGCCAGCAGGGAGGCGAGGCCGAGGCCGACCGCGACGTCCTCCGCTCGGGACACCAGGAGCATGCGCTGTGGCGCGATCGCCTCGATGGCGGCGCGCCACCGCGCGTCAGCTCGGACGAAGGTGTGGCTGTGCGCGTGCAAGGCCGCAGCAAGGAGAGGGAGCCAGGACTCGTCTCGTCGACGGACGAGCTGCGCCAGGTCGTAGGGATCCCAGCCGCCCGCGACGGTTCCATCCACCGTGGAGAGCAGGACGCCCGCCAGCACCTCGCCCACCAGCTCCATGGACCCGGGACCGACGTGCCGCAGCAGCATGGCGGCGCACCAGTGCAGCGTTGCGTCGTCGGCTCGACGGCCCACCAGCCGGCGTACCGCCGCCCTGACATGGTGGTCGACGTCGGCGTACCCGGCGCCGAGGTGGTCCTCGACCGGCTCGCCGCCATCCGTGTCGCCCGAGCCGGACGAGCCCGACCGCGCTCGCCGCCTCATGCGCTGCCTGTGCTTGGCGGCTCGGCGCTTCCTGTTGCTGGTACTCACCACTGGGCTCCTCACACCGGCGTTTGCAGGATGTCTATCGGTCGTCACCGACATGATTGTCGGAGCGACGGATCCGACGTCAGGTCAGCGGTATGACCGGCGCCAGCCGACCCCGCTCTCGTCGGCGACGACGCGGCGAGTCCGCGACCTCACGGTCGATGGCGAGCTCGTAGGCCAGCGGCGGTCGGTCGAGGTAGCGCTGGTCGGCTGAACGGAGGACGCGCTCTGTCACCCGGTTCTTGTGCGTGACGATGGCGTAGAGCTCCTTGTTCTCGCGCCGACAACCGACCACCATGCCGTCGAGCACCTGGTCGAACGTGAAGCCTTCGAAGCGAGCCTCATCAGTTCGGGAAGCGGTTGCGCCCGGTTTGAGGAAGTGCGCGATGAGGTAGCGCAGCCATGTCGTCGGTTCGTAGAACTTCTCGTTGCCGTTGTAGGCCAAGCAGCATCCGTCCCAGCACGGCACCCAGTCACACCACAACCCGGGCTGACCGGGTGCGGTCTTGTTGTAGGCGACGCGGTCGAAGTCGCCGTACTCCTCTGCGCGCGGGTTGC
>JAWWPF010000256.1:0-17461 GCA_033850795.1 Nocardioidaceae bacterium
GTTCCCTTCGTCGTCCCATTGCAGCAGGACGTACAGCGGAATCGTGACCTGTCGGGCCTCGTCGAACGTGGCGCGGGGAACGAAGCTGCCGGCGAAGAGGACGGCGGCCGCGATGCGCGGCTCGACCACCGCCAGCCGAATACCGATGGAGATCACCCCGCCCGAGTATCCGACCGGGCCGCCGATCTCGGGCAGTGCAAGGAGTACGTCGAGGGTGGACTGCCATTCGGGGACCGACTTGTCGACCAGCGGGAGGACCAGGCGGTCGACGATCTCGGCGCCGACGGGCTCTCCTGCCGCCAGCGCCCTGTGCAGGTCGGCGCGGGCCTTCTCGGCGTCCGCCGATGGGGGACGCTCACCGCTCCCGGGAAGCTCGATGGTGGCCGCGGCGATGCCGCTCGTCGCGGACTGCCGGGCCCGGGACGCCAGCCGGGGGTACATCTTGCGCAGCCCGCCCGGATGACCGAGCAGGATCAGTGGCGACGGTGCGGATGCGGATCCGGGCGTCCACAGGATGCCGGGGATCTCGCCGAGGGTGAACTCGCGTTCGACGACGCCGTCGTCCAGGCGGTGTTCGGAGGTGAATCGCATGGTCGTGCCTTTCGGGAGTGCGTGTTGTGCGGCGCTCCCGGACGACCTATCGCCCGTGGCGCACCGACGAGTTGCTTGGGCCGGCTCCTTCCATGGTCGGCCGGTCGGTTGCTCTGCGGCGCCGTCGCGCGCCCAGCACCCGGGCCACGGTTCCGGGCGACACCAGCCGCGAGGGGGGATCGGTGAGCGCGATGACCCGGCTGAACGTGGCAGCCACGGCACGGTCCTGCTCGGCGGCGGACTGCACTGCGCGGACGTAGCGGTTCAGCAGCCGCGTCGGCACGCCCCGGTGTCCGGGGACTACGGGGATCGTCAGGTCCGCTCCGGTTGCCAGTCGCCAGGGCACGTCGGCGGCCTTGGCGGCCTCCTTGTGGAATCGCCGGGCGAGGTCGTCGCTCCCCGAGGCCAAGGAGTGCCGCAGGGCCAGAGCCTCCAGCGCGGCAACCGTCATCCCCTGCCCGTACAGCGGGTTGAAGCTGCACGCCGCGTCGCCGGTGACGACCAGGCCCTGCGGGTGGCGCCGCAGGCGGTCGTAGCGGCGGCGGAGCTGGGAGGGGTAGCGGTAGGCGTAGGGCCCGTCGAGTCGTTCGGCGCGCTCGAGCGCCGCCACCACAGACGGCTGCACCAGGGCACGCAGGAAGTCGATGAGAGCCGGCCACTCGGTGGGGGGATGGTGGTGGTGCCCGTAGCCCGCTGCGCTGAGCACCCAGACGCCGTCCTCCTGGAGGAGGAGCGCGACACTCGTGGGACGTTCCGGGACAGCGCCATTGAGCAGCACCTGCGTGCTGCCCAGCGCGTCCGGGGGCATCCGCAGCAGGCAGGTGACGTACATCAGGTCGACCTTCAGGTCGTCCTCGGCGGGCGGGTCGAATCCCAGGTCCTGCAGCCACTGGGGTGCCCTGCCACCGCGCCCGGTGGCGGCCACGACCAGGTCGGCTTGCACGACCTCCTCGCCCGAAGCGACGTCGCGGCGTTGGATCCTGGCCCCGGTCACCCGGTCCCCGGTGGCGGTGAGCCCCACGACGTCGTACCCCTCGCGGAACTCGACGCCAGGCAGCGTGCGCACCCTCTCGAGCACGCGTCCCTCCAGCCGCGCGCGGCTGACCTGGTACGTCGGGTCGAGATCGCCAGGGTCGAGCTGCGCCAGCCGGTGCCCACCGAGGGTGAGGTGGAACAGCTCGGGGTCCGCCGCGCGTGGCACTCCCTCGGCGACCAGGGCGTCGAGGAACCCCGGGAAGAGCTCGTCCAGCGTGTCGGCCCCCCGCGGCAGCAGCAGGTGGGCGTGCCGACCCTGGGGTACCCCGCGACGCGTTTCGCCGACGGCGGGCAGCCGGTCGCGCTCGACGACCATGACTCGTTGGTAGTACTCGGTGAGCACGCGGGCGGCCAACAGTCCCGCCATGCTGGCGCCCAGCACCACCGCGTGCTCGTCGCGTACCGCCATCTGCACCCCCGGGAGGTCCTGGTCGCCCAGTCAAGGCCCGTTGTTGCGACCGTGCAATGCCCCGAACGGGTGGTCCGGGTGGCGACGGCCTTGCCACCATCCGCGCCGTCGCGACGTCTAAGGCGCTGCGTTGCTCCTAAGCTACCGGGTCGCCGGCGCGTCTCGTATCGGCGCCAGACGCCGCACTCCGCTCCAGGTCGTGGTGCCCGTGCCAGTCGAGAAGCATGACGGTGGCATCGTCTTTGAGGTCATGTCCGGTGGCACGCAAGACGCTGTCGGCCAGCCCTCGCACGGCCTCGCGCGGGTGCAGCGCGCTCGTCTCGTGGATTGCTGCCGAGAGGTCTGTGCCGGCAGCGTTGCGCTCCAGCATGCCGTCGGTGACGACAACGACCCTGTCACCGGGCTCGAGTCGGAGCGGGGTGCTCCGATACGTCGTCTCCGGGAAGAGCCCGAACGGTATGTCGGCCGGAAGGTGCACCATCGTGACCGCCCCGTCGCGGGCCAGGTACGGAGCAACGTGTCCGGCGTTGACGAGCTCCAGCACTCCCAGGTGCAGGTCCAGGCGTCCGATGAGACCAGTCACGAAGTCGTCCAGCCCGCTCCCCACGGCATTCTCGGCCAAGACCGCGTTGGTGGCCGTGGCCTGCTCGAGCAGCGAGGCACCTTGTCGACGCGCGCCTCGCAGACCTCCGAGGCACAAGGTGGCGGTCAAGGCAGCAGCAACGCCGTGCCCCATGGCATCGGTCATCGACAGGTGCAGCAGGTCGCGGGCGAGGCTGTAGTCGAAGGTGTCCCCGGCGATGTCCGCTGCCGGCTCCAGCCACGCCGCGAGCGTGAATGCGCCCGCCTCGCAGGTGCGGGGGCCGGGGAGCAACCGTTGCTGGATCTCCGCGGACAAGCTCGACTGGCGGCTGCGTTGACCCCACTCGAACAGGTCGGTGTGACGTCGGTTCGCGATCAGCACGAAGGCCAACAGGTGAGCGAGCCGGGCAATCTCGGCCACCGTGTCCCGGCCTGGTTCTTCGGGCAGACGGAGTTCGAGCAGGCCGATGACCTCTCCCCGCTCGGTCACGGGGGCGAGGACCGTCCACTGACCGGCAGGCGCGCTATCCCGGTGCGGCTCGGAGGGCGCGAGCACCTGCACGGTTTGGGTGCGTACCGCCTGCTCGGCCGGCCCACCGTCGAAGGGCAGCCTCGTGGCGGACTCCCCAGAATCTCGCCGCTCACCGGGCGCCAGCATCCCGCTCCCACGGTCCTCATCGAGCGGTTGGAGAGGCACGTGCGCGAGCCGAACCAGGCCTCGTCCTGACAGGTCGGCGATGAGAAGAGACACGACAGTTGCTCCCAGAGCGATGCCGAGCTCCCGGGTCACTGCCACAACCGCGTCGACCGGAGACGCCGCTTCCGCGGCGTCCAACACCCGCCCGATCCGCCCGGCCGTCTCTGCAAGGGTCATCTCCGGAGCATAGGCGCCGGCGAGTGTGGTCATAACCTCGTCTAGCGGTCGGACCACATCCAGTCGGGGTGCACGTGGCGTCGGTGAGCGGGCGTCACCCGGCCAGGATGACGCCCGCCCCTCTCGCTCAGCAGCGGTTCGGCATGATGTTGCGGAAGTTGTTGAACCGCTTGACGGTCTTGCCGCCGCCACCGAAGGCCAGGTACGTCGAGGACAGCAGCGAGCCGTACTGCCGGTCCTGCCCGAAGTTGCGCGTCTGACCAGGGGTGTTGTTGCCGAACTGCCAGGTGCAGCTTCCTCGGACATTCGTGTTGGTGAAGAAGGGGTAGAACTTCGCCGGGACACCGTCATCGGTCCTGGGGATGTGCGTGCAGCCCTTGCCCGTGGTGACGTCGCAGGGGGGCTCCACAGCCGGTAGGTCAGCCTCGAACGCGATCCGCTTGTACTTCTGCTGGAAGTGCTTCCCGGTCCGGGCACCGGTGAACTGGAACGGCGTCGGGTGCAGCTTGCTGTTCCCGTCCGGCCACACACGTGTGTAGGAGACCCCGTCGAAGCCGGTGTTGGTGTCGGTGCACCCTTGGACCTGGTAGAGCAAGGACGCTGATGCGGGGAAGCAGAAGTCGTCATCCTCGTCGGTCGCCTCCTTGCGCGCTCCGCTTCCCTCGGTGTTGCCGGCCGGGCAGGTGACCGGGTTGCCCTTCGCGTCGAGACCGAACGGCGTCTTCGGCACCGTTGCACCGTTGCAGAACTGGAAGTGGCCGATCTCGTCGGAGAACGCCACGTTGTAGCTGTGCGCCGCCCAGATGACGCGGGTCCGCTCAGAGGCGGTGCTGTACATCGGGTGGAACGCGTACGGGATGCCCTTGCAGCTCTTTCCGGTCGGGGCGAACTTGATCTGCTTGAAGCCGTTCGACGGGCTGGCGGTCATCGAGCCCGACTTGTGGTTGGTCAGGTCGTTGATGTGCGCCTGCACACCCTGGGGTGTGTCATGGATGGCCAGCGCCAGGCGGTCGCCCGAGTTCATGAAGAGGTCCTGCCTCGCGTTCGGGGTGAAGGTCTTCAGGGTCGAGTCGAGCGGATTCGCCGGTGCCTGCGCCCGGCCGTTCCTCGTGACGAAGGCGAACTGGAAGGTCTCGATCCCCACGCGCGCTGCGCACGACGAGTTCTGGAGCTTTCCGTGGACCGGGTCATCGAGCAAGCTGAACACGTTCAGGGCTGCACACCACTTGGTCGGGCTGCAGGTGTCGGCACCGACCGCGACCGCCCACGTCGGCCACGGCACCCAGCCGGGCGGGTAGAACTGCAGCTCCATGAACGCGGTTCCCGGGTGCTTGGGCGACTTCGCCGGGTCGACGACGTTGCGGTCGCTGTCCGGCTTACAGGTGCGCACCTGCTCGGGGTACGACTGTGTGTCACACAGCGCCATGCCGAACCACAGGGCTCCGTTGAGCTCGAAGTTGTAGCTCTTGCCGGGCTGCCTCGGATGTGAAGCGGGTGGTTCCTTCGGCAACGTGATGTTGTAGCGCATCCGGTTTCCTGCGCCCGCCTTGTTCGAGTAGAAGAGCAGTGACGGCTCGTCGTGTCCGACGTACTTGTCTGCCCCGTAGACCCGCTTGGAGTCGATGATGTCGGGACACAGCTTGTTGGACGCGCAGCGGATGCTCAGGTGCCGAGACGGCGACTGCGCCTGGCGTGACGGACCCTGTTGGTTGCCGGTGGCGGCACCGCCCCAGGACAGGCTGGCGACGACCGCGGTGGCCGCGACCGTCGCGAGAACACGATGACCCACGGTGATGCGATGACTGGTCATGGCTCGCTCCCGCTCTCACGGGGCAGCCGGTTTCGCCAGTCGCTCAGCGTGGCCTACGGCGGCCAGAGATCCGGCCACGCCTCAACGCTCCGCCCCTGCGTGATCCTCACTGTGGCCCGGCGACGGGGGTCGGTCAAGACCTCCGCGCACGCGTAAGCACTGCGCATCCCGTGCCACCTTCGGTGATCGGTTCCGCCGCTCGTCAAACCAGGCAAACCCGGCGGAGAACGTGGAACCTCCGACCGTCGTGAGCCGCGTCGAAGGAACTGACCCGCTCGAAGCCGAGAGACTCCACCGTCCGCAGTGCGCGGAGGTTGAACGAGGCGATGGTCACCCGGAACGCCGGAGGCGTGAACCGGTCGCGTCCGAAGGCAAGCCCGGCCGAGACGGCCGAACGTCCGAGCCCCTGCCCCGTGAGCTCGGGCCGCAGTCCACCCCCTGTGTCGAGAGCGGAGTCGTCGTACTCCCACCGGGGCACCTGGCCATCGGGCCCGAAGGAGCGAAAGCCGATCAGGCGCTCACCAGCCAGGACGGCGTGGAAGCCGGCCTCGGGTCGGAGTAGGTCCTCCGGGTCCGTTCCGGCCATGTCGTACACGTCGTATGGCGGGGCGTAGCGCCACCGGGAGATGTCTTCGGCATGCTCTCGGGTCAGTGGAGCGATGTGGATCGCGTCGGGGCTGATCTCACGCTGCACGACGAGAGTCTGTCACCGTGCTGGCGATGACAGGCGGGGGTGTGCAGCAATCCCTCGTACGGCGAAGCACCTCTGAAGCGCTCCTGACCGTGAAGCTCGGCATCAGCGTGGCTGCCATCGCTGTCGGCGAGCTCTCGGAGGCGGTGAAGTGGCGTCGCGGCGCCTCGCGCGTCGATCTCCGAGGTGAGGTGGTGTTCGGGGTCATCTTCTTCACGGGCATGCTGGCGTTGCCGTTCGCCACCTTGGGCAGGTGCACCGATGGTTGACGTGTTGCCCTCGCGGGCGGCTACACAGGGAAGGCAGACCGGATCGTGCTGGCGCGCCTCGACGAGCGCTGGGTCGCGGACCGGACCCTCCGGCTCCGGCTACCCGACGGGTCGCGCCTTCCGGCCGGGGTCACGATGCAGGGCCTCGCCGACGTGCTGCACGTCTCCGTTGGCCCGAGTGGTACCACATCTGACCTGAACCCTCGAGCTACGGCCGAGCAGGAACCCGCCCGACACCCTCCTGAGGAGTTTCTCCATGTCGTCCAAGGCCGACCCCGAGACCACCGAGAAGAACGCCGGCCAGTCGCCGCGCAAGGTCGTCGCGGGCTACTTCCTGTCCCTCGATGGAGTGGCTGAGGCGCCCAACCGGTTCATCACCGCGTGGGACGATGAAACCGATGCAAGCGGCGCCGAGCTCATCGCAACGCAGGACACCGTCATACTCGGTCGCCGCAGCTACGACGAGTGGCCCAGTTCTGGCCCAGCAGCGAGATCGAGCCCTTCGCCTCGTTCATCAACGCCGTTCCGAAGTACGTCGCGACATCGTCGGCGCTCCAACCCGACTGGGCGAACTCGCACGTGATCGACGGCGGGCTCGTCGACTTCGTGCGAGACCTGAAGGGTCGGCCAGGTGGTGACATCGGAGTGCACGGCAGCATGTCTGTCACTCGAACGCTGCTTGCTGCCGACGTCGTAGACGAGCTCAGGCTGGTCATCGCGCCGACCATCGCCGCGAGCGGGCAGAAGCTGTTCGACGGGTTGCCACCCATCCGGCTCGAGACGATCCGCGCGACCAGCTCACCGAGTGGCCACCTCCTCGTCAACTACCGCGTAGTTCATTAGACGGCCTTCCAACACAGGCATCCGGGCACCCCTGTGCTTGAACCGCCATAGGAGATGGTCAGCGATCTGGGCTCAGCAGGTCGCTGAGCGCGGCGACCGGGACGATGTTCGCCGCCGCGGCGGCGAGGGCCTCGTCGATAGTGATGAGAGCGTCCGCTTGAAGCCGGGTGACCGCTAGGTACTCGGCATCTCGAAGTGTGTCCCAGTCGTGGGCGACAGCGATGTCCCACGCGGTGCGGCGGGACACCCGGTCGCCCAGCAGCCTGATCTTCAGCGCGGTCATCCGCTGGTGACACTGCAGGGCTGCCTTCTCCGTCCGCCTACCTTCCCTGACTTCGTGCAGCAGCCGCTCGAGAGCCTCGGAGCGTAAGAAGTTGGGGGCCACCAGCTGATGGCTGGGATCGATCGGCAGGTCGTCATCGATGACGTGGAGCAGGGTCGGTGAGTCGATCACGTAGCGGGTCACTGACATGAGGCTAGCGGCAGAGTCGTGCCCCACCACCGGGGCTGATTCTCGGGGGGAGTCGAAGTCTGATGGTGCGCCGGACCCAGAGGACTGCGCCGAGATCGCCCGTCGCATGGCCAAGCTGTTGCGCGCCGCGCAGGCCAGCGACCCGTTCACCCTCGACAACGTCCACGCCCTCACCACCCTCGGAAAGGCCACCGCACGCCGCTGGGATGGCTCGCCGTCGGACTGATCTTCGCCGCTTTCGGACTCATGCTTGACCGCGGTGTCGCCATGCGAGCCGAGCTCGACACCGTCATCTGATGCCCGAGCCCCACGACCATCGGATCGCGGTCCACCTCGACGAGCTCCTCCAGGCCAACCAGATGACCCTGGTCGACCTGTCCTCCAAGGTCGGGCTGACCGTGGCGAACCTCTCCATCCTCAAGAACGGCCACGCCAAGGCCATCCGGTTCGGCACGCTGACCGCGATCTGTGACGCCCTCGGCTGCACCCCAGGGGACTGCTCAGCCTGCAACCATGACCGCTGATCGGTCCGTCACGTCCAGGTGAATGCCCGGTCCGCGGAGTGTCTCCAGCAGCCGCGGTGTGTTGCTACGAGGCTCAGTCCCTGGTGCGGTGCACGACCCACACGTTCGGCTCGACGTACGCCGCGACGCCGTGCTCGACATCGCAGTGCACCGGCGCAAGTGCCCGCGGTACGACGACCGGGCCGGTCCTGTCGAACGGCAGCCCGGTCCACTCGCGCCACTCCTCGAGCGTGCCGGGAACCACCATCGAACGTGGGGCCACCTTTGCGATGCGGCCGCCGGCCCGGACGTGCACCCGGAGCCAGGGGTCGACCGGCAAGCCGTCCTCGCGAACCCGGAACGCATACGTCGCCATGGGCTCGTGCACGTCGGTCTTTCCGTTAGGACGGACCGGCGCGAGCAGCTCGGAGAAGCCGTGTCGCGCGGCGTTGTCGCGCAGCGCGGCGAGCATCTGCCGGGAGATGCCCGTGCCCTGGCGGTCTGTGCGAACGGCGATCTCGACCGCGGAGATCGCGTCGGGCTTCTGGTCACGGACGCTGGTCAGCAGCCCGTTGCGGAGCACGCAGTCCCACCCGTTGTCGGGCAGAGGGTCGTCGCCGAGGACGAACGGGACGGAGTACCCGCACGCCACGACCTCGCCTGCATCGTCCTGGGCGAGGAGGACGAACTCGGGGAACCGCGTCTCGGCGTTCCCGTAGAAGAGCTCGCCGATCGGGTCGTGCCGCATGAACTCCGGCCACGAGTTGGGCATGTCCCACATCGCGTCGACCAGGTCGAGGCGGTCGGCGAGGACGAAGATGCTGAGCGGCACACGGACATCCTGCCCGGTACGGCGCCTTCGGGTCGCCTCCTTTTCGATCACCCTCGATGATCAGTCGAGCTCGGAGACCTGCGGGCGTGCGGGCCTTCAGGAGCTTCGGCGGTGGCCCCAGGCGCTTATCAGCACGCTGGAGCCGACGATCGTGTCGGGGTTCGCCAGCAGTTCGAGGAACCGATCGATGTCTGTGGGTGCGACGCCCTCGGCGATCAGACCGTCACGTACTTGACGGGTGTTCGCTGCCTGCACGCTGGCCCAACCTGTGCCACCGTGGTCGATCGCAACGTACCCCTGGGCACCCGTGCGCTCCGGTCCGTGCTCTCGCAGGGCACGAAGGGCATTCGCGGCGAAATCGTTCACTCCTCCTCGCGTGCCCAGGAGACCGTTGAAGGCGTGTGCCATGTGCGCGATCAGTTCGTGGTTGGGCCCCTCGCGATCGATGCTGCGCACCTCGCGAGTGTCGAAGTACTCGACCAGCAGCAAGCCGCCCGGTGCCAGCCTCAGGTTGTCGGGGCCGCACAGCTCATCCCAGCGCGAGAGCGAGACCCCGCTGCGACGAGGAGCGCCGCAACGATCCCGTGGATCCCGAGTGCGGTCACCAGCTTCCCGACGTCTTCGGCGTGATCGTCTGCGCCCGGTCATCGCCGCGGTCGACGACCGCACCGTCACTCAACTGCTCGGCCAGGTCCACCGTGTCGCTGATCGCCGGTTGCCCCTGATCGGTGCCGGCGGCCTGATCTCCGCCGTGGGCATGGCTGTGCTCGCCGCCGCGAGCGGACACTGGGTCACCGCGTCCTCCGGAGCGGTCGCCACCCTGACTCTGCTTGCATTCGTGCCGCCCTGCAGGCCGTCGCGCTCGTCGCCCTCTGCATCGGGCTCGCCGCGGCCTGATCCCACGGCGGAGACCCGAGACCGCCGGCAGATCCGGACGCTTGGCAGGACTCGAGTGGCGATGAGGACGACTGGGAGGACGACTGGGAGGACGAAGACCAGCACCGTCACGGCGAGGAAGCTCCCAGGCTCGAAGTGCATCGGTCGGGGCTCAGCTTGGGTTGGATCGATTGACCCTCTTCGTTCTGAGCAGTGCGAATGTGAGCGCGAGCGCCGCGAAAAGGCCGAGGGCAGGGAAAGGCCAGGGATCCAGGTGCGACGGCGCACTGACATCTGCAGCGGTTGCGCCGTGGTTGTGGCTGCTGACGGACGCGTGGATGGCTGCGGGCGCCGGTGCCGGCTCCTTGGCCATGTCGACGCCAGTTCCGGTCGTGGATCGGGGGGAGACGGTGACCGCTCGCGGCGCGGTGTGCGCGGGGCGCGCTATCCCTATGCGGACAGACTGGACCAAGTGGTCACTCAGGAGTGGCCCGGTGTAGGCGATGCGGAGCCGATGGGCGCCGAGGGTCGCTGTGTAGTTCCCCAGCGCATCGGCCAGGATGCCCTCCCTCGAGATGGCTTTGGCCAAGACGGCTGGGTGAGCGGCGGCGACGGTGAACCGCAGGTCGTGGACCAGTACCCGGATGACGTCGACCTCCTCAACGTTGTCGACGATCCGGCCGCCGGCGGCCAACGATGAGTTCATCAGCTTTCCGGCATCTGCTCGGGTCGCGCCCAAGGGGAGGGCGACGACCAGGTCGGGGGCCAGGCGATCGAGAACTGCCGGGTCGAGCGTGCTGGCCGACATGGTGGACAGTGTCGTGTGCCGGCCTGTCGCAGCGAGGTCCAACTGCTCGCGCAGTGAGGCCAGGTCGGCGTTTGCGGTGGAGTGGATGGCGAGCACCACGCGGCGACGGACCATCAGCCCGTCGTAGCTCACCTGGGGCCGGTCGTTGCCCACATCGGTATCGGCCTGGGCCGTGACAGCCGTTGCGGGCGGTGGGGGGCTGGGCTTGGCAGCTGCGGCCCCACCACTGAGCGCGAGCGCCGCTATCAGCACGGCCACCGCCCGGAGGGTCGCCTTCATCTCAGGTCCCGGCCGGGAATCCAGGCAGGTAGACCGGCGGGAAAGAGCCGATCGGCGTGGTGTCGCGGACAGGTGGGTCAGAAGTGATGGGGTCGTTGTCTGCCGGGTCGCCCGCAGAGAACTGCACCATCATGTCGTGGTCCTCGTGCGTCAGGTTGTGGCAGTGGATCATGTACTTACCCTCCCCGTCGGGTTGGGTAGCGAACTGCATCAACGCGGTGACGGACTCGCCCTCGCCCGTGTAGAACACGTCCTTCGGGCCGAGCTCCCAGGCGAACGGCTTGCCGCCGTTGGTGTTTCGGGCGATGATCTTGGCCGCGATCAGGTGCACATGGACCGGGTGGAACCATCCCCCGGAGTTGTTGACGAAGGTCCACTGCTCGACGCTGAACGGTGCCGGGTTGGCGAACAGCTTCCTGAACCCGGTGGCCTCCACGTCGTCCCAGGTGACCCCGTTGACGGTCCACTGGCCGCCGTCTCGCTGAAACCTCAGCGTCCTCTTGGCAACCGCCATCTCCGGCGTCAGATCCATCACGGAGACTCCGCCACGATCCGCCTCCGGCACCGGGCCGAGGTCCAGGGTCTTGGGGATGGAGGTGACGGTGGAAGCCGGGCCGGAGTCGGCCACCACCTCGAAGCGCATGATCTTGTCCGTGTTGGCGAAGTCTATGTTGTTCTTGTTGCTGAGGTTGCGCAGGTCGACCGTCTGCCCGGTCTTGAACTTGCTGAAGTCGATGAGAATCTCGTAACGCTCCGCGGTGCCCTGCCGCCAAGAGGGCACGGCTTGGACGACGGGCACCATGCCGTCGTCGGTGCCGACGATGTAGACAGGGTCACCGTTGGACAGGGTGGGGCGGTAGGAGCGGCCGATCGAGCCGATCAGCACCCGGAAACGGTAGATTCGGGGCTTCACCTTCATGGTCGGCCACGGCACACCGTTGACCAGGATGATGTCGCCCCACAGCCCCTTGTCGCCGGTGACGTCGAAGGCCAACGAACCGTCAGCGTTGAAGAGTGCATCCGTGATCAGCAGCGGTACGTCGAACTCGCCCTGCGGCAGCTGTGCCCGCTCGAACGGGTCTGAGACCGGGTAGAAGGCGGCCAGCCCCGAGTAGTCGTTCTGCGCGGTGACCAGGTGCCGGTGGTCGTGATACCAGAGCGTCGCCGCCCGGTCACTGTTGGGATAGTGGTAGTTCTTGACGAAGCCCGGAACCGTGATGTCGTTCGCGTACCCGTCGTACTGGGGCAGCGACGGCGAACCGTGCAGGTGGGTGGATATGTCGATGGCCTGCGGGTAGAACAGACCAGTCCCGGGTAGGCCGTTGCGAATCCGCACCTCGGTGCGGGTCCCTTGCCTGGCCCGGATCGTCGGACCCGGGAAGATGCCGTTGTACCCGGCCACCGTGGTGGGCAGCCCCGGCAGGATATGGGCCGTGCCCAACTTCGCGGTGACCGCGAACCGGGCGAATGGTCCGGTTTCGTCGACGCCCGTTTGGTACGGCGCAAGCTCAGGCGGGCGCACGAACACGCCTGCGAAGGGCACCGGCGTGTTCCGAGGTGCCAGTCGGCCGACCGCGTCCGACGCGGCGGTCGCGCCGCCGAGCGTGACTCCCGCGAGGCCCAGGGCCCCGAGCGCTCCTGCTTGCAGCACGGTTCTGCGTGTGGGCATACCGCCTCCATTGAGGTGCGTCGGCCGGCCCCGAGCCGCCCGGCTGGCGGGTAGGCGGCCGGCTTGGCGACAGAGGTTCGCTGCCGTCCCAGCGCTCACCGTTCCGACTGGACCTTGCGGAATCCTTGGGCTCGCGCTCAAACGAGCCTTCGGTGCCTTGACCCATGGCGGGCTCGGGGCGGTCTTATGGGGGAGTCTGGAATCGGCGGCTGTTCGCAAGGTACGGGGAAGGCCGGGAACCACGGGGTGGCACCCAACCAGGCGACGCCGCCCGCCGGCAGGCCGTCTCCTGCGATCACCAGTCCCAACCCGAGCACGCCCGTGGCAAGGTCACTGCGACGGCGGCGACCGATGAGAGGCGTCGCGAGCAGCGGCGGGTCAACGCCACCATGACCGCCATACCGCCGATCAGGAACGCGTCAGGACTCGGCGGGGGCGGCCGGACCGGCCGGTGAGGACGCATGGCGCCTCCGATGCAGCGCACGTAGGAGCAGCCAGGTCGGCCACCCGAGGACCGCAAGCGTGGCAAGGAACGGCATCAGGGCTCCGGCGACGGTGACCGCGACCACGATCATGTCCTGTAAGGCGGTCCAGCCGCCGCGCAGCCCGCTGAGGAAGCCGGCGTCGTCGAGCGCGCCCGGCTCCGACACGGGGTTGTCGGGGGTGGACAGGTGCGCGGTGATCGTCGACAGCGACGTCTGGCTCTGGAGGTAGCTCTGCTGAGCCCGGGTCGAACGGAGCTCGGACTGCCGTCGGGTGATCTGGTTCTCGAAGCGCAGCAGGTCCGCGACGTCGGTCGCCGAGCGCTGGAAGTGTTGGAGCCGGTCCAGGGAGTTCTGCAAGGTCTGGACCCGTTCGTTCACGTCGATGACCTGGGTGGTCACGTCTCTCGCGGACTCGTGGGAGTAGGTCAGCTTCCCGAGCTTCTCCAGCGACTGCTTGGCGGTGTGGAACTTCGCGACCGGGATCCGGAGCACCCACTGGGTCCGCACGGTGGCGCGGACCCGCTGCGGCAGCGAGTCGGCCCCAGCCCGTGCCAAGCCCGGCGCCACTGCCCGGGCGGCACTGCCGGCGCTCGAGCCGCTGGCCACCTCTCGACTGCCGCTGCAGGCACTCAGAGCACCGAGCGCCACAGCGAAGGCAGCGACGAGAAGGCGTCGCGTGGTCCTGTGGCGCATCGAGCAGCTCCCCTTGGTCATTGCGTTGTCGCCGGTGCGACCCGGTGCTGATGCGAAGGCGACCAGGGCAGTCGGGTTCCACACAGGTGCGAAACGTGACCGGACGTATACGGATCTGTGACCTGCCACCTCATGTGGCGCCGGCGAAGCGCGTCGCGTCTTGGTGAGGACCGAAGTGAAGGACACCGGGCTGAGCGGTGCCTGCGCGTGCAGCGAACGGTGTGCGGGCCGTTTCTGGCCGGAGCCCAAGTGTGACGCAGTCGCGCGTGGGGGCTAGGAGCCTTCCGGCCCCTCGAGCTTCCCCATCGCCTCGTCGAAGGCGCGGCCAGCCGCCTGCCACGGCCCCGACGGCCCACCCTCCTCGGCCAGCCCGAGCAGGTGCGGAGTCAGATCAGCGCTGAATCCCTCGCTGGCCTCGCGGGGGAGCAGCGAGGGTAGGTTGTCGATGGCGATGACCTCCAGCGGCGCGCTGCCGTGCTCGGGGGTGCCGTCGTGCAGACGCCGGACCGGCTCCTGCCACGTGGTGATCTCGTTGTTGACCGGCAGCATGTTGGTGGGACCGGTGACGTCACAGGTCACGTCCGCGAGCACCCGCAGCCGGCGCTCGTGCTCCAGGTCCGCCTGCTCCACGAACGGAGTCGTGGGCGTGTGCGTCACCACGCAGTTCACCAGCAGGTCATGACCAAGGAGCGCCTGCTTGTGCAGGTCCTGCGTCTCCTGGCGATCCCACCGGGTCACCGGTAGGCCGGCGGTCATCAGCGCCCGCTGGGCCCCTCGACCGGAGCGCCCGCGCGCCCCGGTGATCAGCGCCAGCAGCTGGTCGGCCCCCGCCTTCCCGGCCTGCTCCAGCTCCGCGTCGAGCGTGTACTTGTCCATCGGGGCGAGCGGCGCGGTCAGCATGCCGGCCAGGTGCAGCACGCCGAGGGCGGCGCCGACATAGCCGGCCCAGTAGCCGAACGCCACCATCCGCTTGCCGTCCTCGCCGGTGAGGTACTCGATGTCGAACAGCCGACCCCCGCCGCGGCGAAACCGCTCCAGGGTGCGCCGGGCGTCCTCCTGGCCCTTGAACGCGTGCGCGAAGTAGATGTGCTGGTGACGCAGTGACGCCGGCTCGTCCGGGAGCTCCTTGATCCCGAGGACGTAGGCGTCGTGGGGTGCGTCGGTCCAGGCGCCCTCGGGCGCGATGGACGCCCCGACCGCGGCGTACTCCTCGATGCCGAAGATGCGTTGGGACGATTCCTCGACGGTCACCTCGAACCTGGCGTCCAGCAACAGCGGGACGTCAGCGGGTACGACGGGGGCACGCCGTTCGGTGCCGCGGGCCTCGGACCGGATCCACAGATGGACGGGCTGCATGCGGCCAGGATGCCACCGCTCACCGAGGTTCAGCCGTCGAGGGTCACGGTTCCGAACGTGTCGGGTAGATCCAGTCGTCGCCGCCCGTGTGTATCTGATGCCACCGAACTCAACGGTGATAGGGCACGTCTCGACTGCCTGGCTCCGGTGCCATGCGACTAGCGCTACGGCAACGACGCCCAGCCGAACCTGAGCCCGCGGAGAGCATGTTGGCTTGGCATGATCCTCAGCCCAGCAACGCCTCCGGCGCGGCCGCCTCGACCGGGTCGAAGCCGCCTACCGTCCCCGGCCGGCAGCGCAGCAGCCGGCCGGCCGCACGGCGAGTGCCGGTGACTGCGCCGTAGCGCGTGATGGCCTCGGCAGCGTAGGCGGAACAGCTCGGCGTATAGCGGCACACCGGCCTCGAACGGCGGGCGCTGACGTTGCTCCGGTAGCTGCCGATGACAGCGAGCAGGGCCCGCTGCGCTCTGCTGCCGTGGCCGCCGCTGGTAGGCACGGTGAAGGACTGCAGCAAGGCGGGAAGCAGCCAACCCGAATGCAGCAGGCAGTTGCCGCCGAGGGCTTCTGCGAGGCAGCAGCCACCCTCCAGCAGCAGCAGATCCCGCAGGCATCCGCCACCCGAGTTCCGCCCACCGTAGCCGCGGGCATAACGCGGGTCGAAGCGAGGGTCGAAGCGAGGGTCATAGGCCGGGTTGTAGCCACGGCGGCGTCGGCGACCACCGAACACGCCGAACGGCGACACCATCACCCAGCGGCCACCGCCCCTCATCGCGATGCTCCCGCACGAGGCGTTGAGACGGTGTTGGCGGAGTCGGGGCGGTGTCGCATGCCTACCCCTACCCGGATCCGGGCCGCCCATACGACCCAGCCGCCACGGTGACTAGGTTCGAAGCCGAACCATTTTCACCGATCCAGACGTTCGGCCGATCAGCACGAGGGCAGATCAATGCGCGTCCGGGCCGGAAGGCGGGGACGCTCGAGTCGTGACGTCGGCCAGCGTGTGACCGGCCAGGTGCTCGAGCCACGCGGCACCGAGCAGTTCACCGTCCACGTCGCCGAAATGATCCAGCGCGTCTCGGTGCAGCTTCGCAACGTGCGTCGACAGTGACCAAGGGGTGTCGGCCGAGTCGGCAAGATGCTCGAGCGAGTCCAGCTCCTCCACGACCCGGGCCAATGCGAACGCAGGCAGGTAGTCACCGGCGAGGAGCGAGGGAAGATGAGTGTGGACGAACTCGCTCGCGGCAGGGCTGACGTCAAGCACTCCTGCGAAACGGTCGGTCGCGAGGCCAGCGTGGGCTCCCAGCAGCATCGCCTCGGTGACGGACACGACCTGCCCGAACCACAGCTGGTTGACCAGCAGCTTCGTGAGGTAGCCCGCGCCGTGGCCTCCCATGTGGTGGATCCGCGACGGGTCCGCGAACGCTTCCAACACTGGGCGGAGTCGCTGTACGTCAGAGCCCTCGCCACCGACGTACAGCGTCAGCCCGCCGCGCCGTCCGTCCTGCGGGCCGCCGCCGACTGCGGCGTCGATGTAACGCACCCCGTGCGCGGTCGACGCGGCCGTCAGCTCGGCGGCAAGGTCTGGTGCGGCGCTGGTCATGTCGACCCAGCTGCCTCCTCGCGCCAGATGCGCCAGGCCGACGGGGGAAGAGCCGTCAAAGGGAGGGAGCATCAACTCACGCAGCTCCGGGCTCCCGGGGAGGACGGTGACCAGCAGCCGGTCCACGGGCACCTCGCCGAGCGACGAGCCGCTCCACTGGGCACCGATCGCCTCGACGTCGGCCTGCAGGTGAGCGCGGAGGTCCACCACTTCGACCTGGTGACCGGCGGCGATCAACCGGCCGACGACCGGTAGTCCGATGCGGCCGGCTCCCACGAGCGTGATGGCAGTCATCCTCGAAGTCTGACCCATCCGGCTTTCGGCGACTCAGGAGGAGAAGCCGATCAGTCCTTCGAGCGCTGGGCGGGTGCCCCCAAGTCCGGCACGCCTTCGTAGTCGGGCAGCTCGGGGCCACCGACCGCGCGCTGGATCAGGGCGGTGAGCGCATCCATGTCGGGCTCCGGGCTCGGCTCGGCCCCCGGGTCCGGGCCGGCGAGCATCTGCACGTTCATCCGGCCGATCTCCTGGTAGCCGGTGAACCCCGCCTCCGGGTCCCAGTCCGCTGCGGCCAGCTCCCCGGCCAGCATGTAGGCACCCACCAGGGCCAGCCCGCTGCCCGCCCCCGACATCGGGGATGCGCTGAAGGCCGCATCTCCAAGAAGACCCACTCGCCCGATGTGCCAGCGGTCCATCACCACTTGGGCGACTTGGTCGAGGTAGAAGTCCGGCGTGTCGTCCAGGTGCGAAAGGATGCCTGGCGTCAACCAGCCGATGCCGGCCATCT
>JAWWPF010000285.1:0-12668 GCA_033850795.1 Nocardioidaceae bacterium
CACCGTGGCGCGGCTCGGCGACCTGACCAGCTGAGCGCCCCGGACGGTAGGACGGGTCGTACGACGGCCCGCTCAGCGTCTCCGGCGGCCGAGGACGAAGCCCACCACCAGGGCGACCAGGGCCAGCCCCAGCTGGGGGCCGTACGCCCTCGCCAGGACCGGCAGGACCGTGGCCCCCAGGTCCAGTGCGACGTCCTCCCGAGCAGCCGCCGGAGCGGACACCGGGGCGGCCGCCGGAGGCGACTGCTCGGCGGCGACCTGCTTCGGCGTCGGGGGGGTGACCGGCGGCGTGATCGGCGGCGACGTGCCCGCCGTCGAGGTGCCCGCCGGCGCCGGCTCGTCGGCCGCCCCGACCTTGCTCTGGAGGCAGGTGACGAACTGCTGGAGCAGCTTGTCGGAGATGTCCTCGATGACCCCGCGGCCGAACTGGGCCGGCTTGCCGGTGATCGAGAGGTCGGTGTGCACGTCGACCCGGGTGCCGTCGTCCCCGACCTCCGCGAAGGTCGCAGTCACCCGCGCACCCGCGGTGCCGTTGCCGCGCTTGTCCTTGCCCTTGGCGTCGACGACGAACCGGTGGGCGTCCTGGTCCTTCTCCAGGAACGTGCCGGAGCCGGAGTAGACCAGGGCGATCGGCCCGAGCCGGACCTTGCAGGTCCCCTCGAAGTCGTTGCCGAAGACCTGGGTCACGGTCGCGCCCGGGAAGCAGCCCGCCACGGACTCGATGTCCTGGAAGGCCTGCCAGGTCTCCGCGATGGGCGCCTGGACGGTGAAGGAGTGTGTCAGGTCCACGCCCTCACGCACCTGCCGCCGCGAGCACTGCCCGGCGGGTCAGCACGGTGGCCAGATGCCTGCGGTAGTCAGCATCGCCGTTGAGGTCCGAGGGCGGGTTGGTGCCGGCCGCGGCCGCGGCCGCGGCTTCGCGCACGGCCGCGTCGGTGGCCGGCTGTCCGACGAGCGCGTCCTCCACCGCACGGGCCCGCAGGGGCGTCGACCCCATGTTCGTCAGCCCGACCCGGGCCTCGCGGATCGTGCCACCGTCCACCTGGACGGCCGCGGCGACCGCGACGATCGGCCACTGGTGCGCGACCCGGACGAACTTCTCGTAGTGCGCGCCCCAGCCGGGACGCTTCGGGATCCGGATCTCGGTCAGGATCTCGCCGTCCTCGATCGCGGTGGTGAACAGGTCGACGAAGAAGTCCTCGGCGGCGACCGTCCGCGTCCCGCCGGGACCGGCGACCACGAACTCCGCGTCCAGGGCCAGGCACGGGGCACCGAGGTCCCCTGCCGGGTCCGCGTGCGCGACCGCGCCGCCGAAGGTCCCCCGGTGCCGCACCTGCGGGTCGGCCAGCTGCTCGACAGCCTTGGTGATCACGAACGCGTTCTCCCGCACCAGGGGGTGGTCGAGGACCTCGGCGTGCGTCGTGGTGGCGCCCACCACGATGGCGTCGCCGTCGTCGCGGATCCCGCGCAGCGCCTCGATCCTGCCGAGGTCCACCACGAGGTCCGGGGTGTTCAGGCGCATCCGGAGCACCGGCAGGAGACTCTGGCCGCCGGCCATGATCTTCGCGTCGTCCCCGCCCTCGGCGAGCGCGGAGAGCGCCTCCTCGAGGGTGGTGGGGGCGGCGTACTCGAACCGTGCGGGGATCACTGCTCTGCTCCTTCGGTGCCGGCCGAACGGTCCGCGGTGTCCGCCTCGTCGAAGTGCGGCGCGGCGGCGCCTTCGGTGGGCGCGCCACCGGACTGCGCGCCGTCGTGGGCATGGATGGCCTTCCAGATCCGCTCCGGCGTGCACGGCATGCGGACGTCGTTGACCCCGAACGGTCGCAGCGCGTCCACGACGGCGTTCACGACCGCAGGCGTGGACGCGATCGTCCCCGCCTCGCCCACACCCTTCGTGCCCAGCGTGTTGGTCGTGGAGGGCGAGGTGGTGTGGTCGACGTCGAAGCTGATGGTGTCTGCGGCCGTCGGCACGAGGTAGTCGACGAACGACGCCGACACCAGGGTCCCGGCGTCGTCGTGGACGGCCTCCTCCCACAGCGCCTGGGCGATGCCTTGGAGCAGGCCTCCGTGCACCTGACCCTCGACGATGAGCGGGTTGATGATCGTTCCGACGTCGTCGACGCAGGCGTACTTCCGCATCGTGACGCCGCCGGTCTCGGTGTCGATCTCCACCGCGCACAGGTGGGTCCCGTGCGGGAAGGAGAAGTTCACCGGATCGAAGGTGGCCTCGGCGTCCAGCGTGGGCTCGACGCCGTCTGGCAGGTCGTGAGCGGCGAAGGCGGCGAGTGCCAGCTCGCCGAGCGCCATACCCCTGTCGGTTCCTCTGACACTGAGCTTGCCGTCGTTGAACTCGATGTCCTCGATGGATGCCTCGAGCAGATGGGCGGCGATGGGCTTGGCGTTCTCGATGACCTTGTCGGCCGCCAGAACCAGCGCCTCACCTCCGACGGTCAGGGAACGCGAGCCGTACGTGTCGAGGCCCTTGTGCGCGATCTGCGTGTCGCCGTGCAGCACCTCGACGTCCTCGAACGGGACTCCGAGCCGGTCCGCGACGATCTGCGACCAGGCCGTCTCGTGCCCTTGGCCGTGCGGGGACGTGCCGGTGACGACCTCGACCTTGCCGGTGGCAAGCATCCGCACCGATGCGTGCTCCCACCCGCCGGCGGCGTAGCGAAGGTTGCCGAGCACGCGCGACGGCGCCAAGCCGCACATCTCCGTGAACGTCGAGACACCGATGCCGAGCTGGACGGGATCGCCGGCGTCACGCCGTCGTCTCTGCTCCGCCCTCAGCTCGTCGTAGCCGAAGAGCTCCTTGGCCTTCGCCGTGGCGGCCTCGTAGTTGCCGGAGTCGTACTCCATGCCGGCGACCGTGCTGAAGGGGAACTCCTCGTGCTTGATCCAGTTCTTCTCCCGGATCTCCAGCGGGTCGACCCCGAGCTCCGCGGCGAGCTCGTCCATCAGGCGCTCGATGGCGAAGGTCGCCTCCGGTCGTCCGGCGCCGCGGTAGGCGTCGGTCCAGGTCTTGTTCGTGAACACGTTGGTGCAGTTGAACTGGTAGGCGGCAAACTTGTAGATCGAGTTGAACATGAAGGCACCGAGGATCGGGATGCCGGAGGTCACCAACCCGAGGTAGGCGCCCATGTCGGCGATGAGGTCGACCTTCAGCCCCGTCACCGTGCCGTCCTTGGTCGCCGCCAGCGTCAGCTGCTGCCACTGGTCGCGACCGTGGTGGGCGGCCATGAGGGACTCCGAGCGCGTCTCGGTGTATTTGCAGGGCTTCCCGAGCCTGCGGGACGCCACGACGGTGATGGCTTCCTCTGGTGTGAACTGCAGCTTGCCGCCGAAGCCACCGCCGACGTCGGGCGCGATCACCCGGACCTTGCTCTCGGGCACCCCGAGGACGACCGCTATGAAGAAGCGGACGAAGTGCGGCACCTGGGTGGCGGTCCAGACGGTGAGCTGCTCGCCGGTCGGGTCCGAGACCACCGAACGTGGCTCCATGAACGCGGGGATCAGCCGCTGCTGGCGGTACTCGCGCTCGATCAGGACCCCGTTGGTGCGAGCCTCCTCGATCGCCTCGTCGACGGCGCCCCCCGTGCCGGCGGTGGCGGAGTCGTACTGCCAGAAGGCGGACTTGTTCGTGCCCAGGTCGGGATGCGCCAGGACGGCGTCGGCGGCTGCCTGCTTCAGGTCCACCGCGGCGGGGAGCTCCTCATAGTCGACGTCGACGAGCTCGGCGGCGTCCCGAGCCTCGGCCGCCGTGCGGGCGACGACCACCGCGACGATCTCGCCGGCGAAGGCCACCCGGTCGACCGCGACGGCGGGGTGCGGTGGGGCCTTCTGGTCCTCGGTGATGGGCCAGGCGTTCGGCAGGCTGCCCTGCTCGTCCTTGACGTCCTCGCCGGTCAGCACCGCGACGACGTTGGGCGTCTGCTTGGCCACCGTCGTGTCGATGCGCGTGATCCGCGCGTGGGCGTAGGGACTGCGGACCATCGCCAGGTGCAGCATCCCGGGGAGCTGGATGTTGTCGGTCCACCGGGTCCGGCCGGTGATCAGCCGCTGGTCCTCCTTGCGGCGCCGGTCGCGGCCGATCTCCTTCGGGGCTCCGGTGTCGGTCGGGCGATCCTCCGTGACGGTCATGACGCGCTCTCCTCCAGGGTGGCGGCCGCTCCACCCGCCGGCTGCCCGGCCGCGGTCTGCACGGCCCGCACGATGTTGTGGTACCCCGTGCAACGGCACAGGTTGCCCTCGAGGCCGGAGCGGATCTCCTCCTCCGACGGCGACGGGTTGTCCTGGAGCAGGTCGATCGCCTGCATGATCATCCCCGGCGTGCAGTAGCCGCACTGAAGGGCGTGGCACTCGTGGAAGGCGGCCTGCATCGGGTGCAGCTCGCCGTTGGTCGCCAGGCCCTCGATGGTGGTCACCTCGTGACCGTCGGCCTGCACGGCCAGCACGTTGCAGGACTTCACGCTTCGTCCGTCGAGGTGCACGGTGCAGGCACCGCAGTTGCTCGTGTCGCAGCCGACGACCGTCCCGGTCTTCCCGAGCCGTTCACGGAGGAAGTGCACCAGCAGCATGCGTGGTTCGACGTCGTCGATGTACTTCGCTCCGTCGACGGTGAGGGTGATCCGGGTCATAGGTACGGGCCTCCTGGGCGCTCGGGTCCGCTCGGCGCGGTAGGCCCTGATCGTCGCGGCTCCGACGACGCGTGACAAGAGCCCTACGTGCCGACTTTCCCCGAACCCGTAGGTCAAAGATGGGCAGGTCAGTGGTGGATCCGGCCCTCGATCTCGGCGAGCCGCTCGCCGCCACCACCCCAGCGGAGCGCGATGATCTCCGCCGCGATGCTGACCGCGGTCTCCTCCGGAGTCCGTGCGCCGAGGTCGAGGCCCACCGGTGAGGACAGCCGGGCGAGCTCGTCGTCGGTCAGTCCGGCCTCCTTGAGCCTGGCCATCCGGTCCTCATGGGTACGGCGGGAGCCCATCGCGCCGACGTACGCCACTCCGTCACCGGGGGTCTCGCGCAGCGCCACCTCGAGGAGGGGTACGTCGAACTTGGGGTCGTGGGTGAGGACGCAGAGCACCGTGCGGCTGTCGATCCGGCCCGCGGCGATCTCCTCGCGGAGGTACTTGTGCGGCCACTTGACCACCACCTCGTCGGCGGAGGGGAACCGCGAGCTGGTGGCGAAGACCGGCCGCGCGTCGCAGACCGTCACCGAGTAGCCCAGGAAGTTGCCCATCCGGGCGACGGCGGCCGCGAAGTCGATGGCGCCGAAGACGAGCATCCGCGGAGCGGGGGCGAAGGACCACACGAAGACCCGCATGCCCTCCCCGCGGCGCTCGCCGTCGGGGCCGTAGGTGAGCGTCTGGCTGTGGCCCGAGGCGAGCATGCCCAGGGCGTCGTCATGGACGGCGTCGTCGGCGCGTGGGGAGCCGAGCGACCCGGACGGCGCTTCGTCGGGGCGGACGACCACGCGCCGCCCGATCCAGTCCGGGTCAGGGTGCTCCACGACCGTGGCCACGGCCACCGGTCGGCCCGCTTCGACGTCGTCGGCGACGGACCCGAGCTCGGGGAACGTGTGCTGGTCGACCTTCTCGACGTACACGTCGAGGATCCCGCCGCAGGTCAGCCCGACCGCGAAGGCGTCGTCGTCGCTGACGCCGTAGCGCTGCAGCGTGGGGGTGCCGGAGGCGACCACGCGCTGGGCCAGGTCGTAGACGGCCCCCTCCACGCAGCCGCCGGAGACGGACCCGACCGCCTCGCCGGCGGGGCCGACCAGCATCGACGCGCCCGGTGGTCTCGGCGCGGACCGGAAGGTGGCGACCACGGTGCCGACCCCGACCGTCCCGCCGGCGCGCCACCACCTCATCAGCTCGGGAAGCACCTCACGCATGGGCCACCACCTCGATCAGGTCGGCGAACGTGGCGAGCGAGTGACCCGCCAACAGATCGTCAACGTACGGCAGGGCGGCGACGATTCCCTGCTGGATGGGAAGATAGCCCGCCTTCCCGACGTGCGGGTTGACCCACACGACCCGGTGCGCCGTCAGGTGCAGCCGGCGCATCTGCTCACTGAGCAGTGCGGTGTCGCCACGCTCCCAGCCGTCGCTGAAGATCACCACCACCGCGCCGCGGGCAACGCCGCGCTGCCCCCACCGGTCCATGAACGCCTGGAGCGTCTCCCCCAGGCGGGTGCCGCCGGACCAGTCGGGAACGCTCTCCCCGGCCGCGACGATGGCCCGCTCCGCCTCCCGCACCCGCATGGCGAGGGTCACCCGGGTCAGCCGGGTGCCGAGGGTGAAGACCTCGGTGCGGGCCGCGCTCACGGACACGAACCGGTGCGCCAGGCGCAGCAGCGCGTCGGCATACCCGCTCATCGACCCGGAGACGTCCAGCAGCAGCACCACCCGGCGCGGCCTCGTCGCCCGACGCCGCCAGGCGATCTCCCCCGGCTCCCCCATGCGCCGCAGCATCTGCCGCAGTGTGCGTCGGGCGTCGAGGTCCCCGCGGTGCCAGGGCGTACGGCGGCTGGCGTACCGCCGCGGGGCCCGCGGGGTGAGCGCTGAGAACAGGGCGGTGAGCCGGGCCTTCTCGGCGGGCCCGAGCTCGGCGATGTCGCGGTGCCGCAGCACCTCGGCGTCGCTGGCCATCACGGCCAGGGGCTCCTCGTCGAGGTCGTCGCCGGTCCGCGAGCCCTCGCGGCTCCCCAGGGCGGCCTGCGTCACGGTCCGGTCGTCCTGGCCGGCCCGGAAGGTCGCGCGCTCGTTCTTGAGGAACCAGGCCGTGAACACCTCGTCGTAGCGCTCGAGGTCGTCCGGTGCCGAGCACAGCGTCGCCCGGCCCGCCCAGTAGGTGGCGCGCTGGTCGTCGAGACCGACCAGCGCCGTGGACTCCAGGTACGCCTGCGTGCGGTCCTGGGTCACCGGCACCCCGGCGGCGCGGAGCGCGCGGGCGAATCCGACGAGCAGCTCGTCCGGGTCGTGGCTCACCCGGCGAGCATCCGCTCCAGCGCCTGTCGCACCCGCAGGCCGTCCTCCCGGTACTTCACGACGGCACCGAGGGTCCGCGCCGCGCTCTCCACGTCCAGCTCCGACGCGCCCAAGGTGTCCAGGGCCCGGGCCCAGTCGAGGGTCTCCGCGACCCCGGGCGGCTTGAGCAGACCCTCCGCGGAGCGGAGCCGCTGCACCAGCGACACCACCTGCTGCGCCAGCGCCGCGGACACCTCCGGGACCCGGGTGCGGACGATCTCGACCTCGCGGGCGAGTCCGGGGTGCTCGACCCAGTGGTAGAGGCAGCGGCGCTTGAGGGCATCGTGGACCTCGCGGGTCCGGTTGGAGGTGAGGACGACGATCGGGGGCGTGGCCGCGGACACCGTCCCCAGCTCGGGGATCGTGACCTGGTAGGTCGAGAGGACCTCGAGCAGGAACGCCTCGAACTCGTCGTCCGCGCGGTCGATCTCGTCCACGAGCAGGACCGCTGGGCTCTCGCGCAGCGCCCGCAGGACGGGCCGGGCCAGCAGGAACCGCTCGTCGAACAAGGAGTCCTCGGCTGCCGTGACGTCGCTGACCGCGCCGCCGCCGGCCGCCTCGAGCGCCCGCAGGTGCAGGATCTGCCGGGGGAAGTCCCAGTCGTAGAGCGCCTGGCCGGCATCGATGCCCTCGTAGCACTGCAGCCGGACGAGCGGGATGTCCAGGGCGGTGGCGAACGCCTCGGCCAGCGCGGTCTTGCCGGTCCCCGGCTCCCCCTCGAGGAGCAGCGGCCGGTGCATCCTCAGCGCGAGGAACCCGACGGTCGCCAGCGACTCGTCGCAGAGGTACCCCGTCGCGCCCAGCCGCTTCGCCAGCTCGTCGGGCGATCCGGGAAGCTCGTCACGTTCTTGCATACGGGCAAGCATCGCCCACGACGCAACCCGTGCGTCAGCCGTGGTCCCTGTCGCGTCCGGTCGGCAGGTCCTCGGGACGGTCGACGTCGCGACCCGCGGCCAGGTCGCCGCACTCACACGGCTGGGGCGGGTGGCTCTCCAGGTAGGCCCGCGCGCCCTGGTCCCCACGCGCCGTGGCGACCACGCCCGCCCAGTGCTCGCGGCCGAGCAGCACCGGGTGCCCCGGCCGGCCCGCGTAGGTCGTCCGCACCAGCGCGCGTGCCGGAGGCGCCTGCGCTGTGTCGAGGACCCGGCGGAGCACGCCGGCGTGGACGTCGGGGAGGTCGACGAGCATCACCAGCGCGGCTTCCGCGGGCCCGTCGAGGAGTGCCGTGAGCCCCCGGCGCAGGGACGCGCCCATCCCCTCCTCCCAGTCGTCCGCGACCACCACGTCGACGGCGGGGTCGGTGGACCAGCCGGCCTCGTCCAGCAGCAGCCGCGCGTCGTCCGCGGCTGCGCCGAGCACCACGGTGACCGTCTCGCAGCCCGACGCGAGCAGCATGCCGACCGCTCTGTCGAGGAACGGCACGTCCTGGCCGTCGCGCAGGAGCGCCTTGGGTCGGCCCATCCGGCGTCCCGCGCCGGCCGCGAGCAGCAGCCCTGCCGTGGTCACCGGGTCACCGGGTCACCGCGGACTCCATGTCCCCCATCGCCCGGAGCACGTTCCCAGCGCCGATCCGCTGCAGGTCGGCCTCCGAGTAGCCGCGACGCCGCAGCTCCTCGAACAACCGGGGGTAGCCGGACACGTCCTCGAGCCCGTCCGGGAACGACATCGAGCCGTCGTAGTCCCCGCCGATGCCGACGTGCTCGATCCCGGCGACCTCCCGCACGTGGTCCACGTGGTCGGCCGCATCGGCGACCCCGGGGGGCGGCGGCGCGAGGTGCATGCGCTCCTCGACCACGCGGTAGATGTCGGACAGCCGACGCGGGTCGCCTCCCCGCTCGACGACCAGCGCGAGGCCCTCGGCGTACCAGTCCGCCCAGCGCTGGGTGAGGAACTGCGGCACGAACGTCACCATGCAGACCCCGCCGTTCGTGGCGAGGACCCGGAGCATGTCGTCGGGGACGTTGCGCGGGTGGTCGCAGAGGGCCCGGGCGGAGCTGTGGCTGAAGATCACCGGCGCCGTGGTGGCCGCGAGGGCGTCGCGCATCACGTCGGCGGAGACGTGGGAGAGGTCGACGAACATGCCGATGCGGTTCATCTCGGCGACCACCCGCCGGCCGAAGTCGCTCAACCCGTGCAGCACGGGGTCGTCGGTCGCGGAATCGGCCCAGGAGACGTTCTCGTTGTGGGTGAGGGTCAGGTAGCGCACCCCCAGCGCATGCATCATCCGCAGGGTGCCCAGCGACTCGTTGATCGAGTGGCCGCCCTCCATCCCGGTCAGGGAGGCGATCCGGCCCGCGGCCATCGCGGCGCCTACCTCGTCCGCCGTACGGCACAGGGCCAGGTCGCCGGGCAGCGCCGCGACCAGCCGGTGCACGAAGTCGATCTGCTCGAGGGTCGCGGTGACCGCGGCCTCGCCCGTCAGCGAGCATGGCACGTACACGGACCAGAACTGGCCGGCCACGCCGCCCGCGCGAAGCCGCGGGAGGTCGGTGCACAGGGCCGGCTCGCCGCCGACCAGGTCCACCCGGGTCAGGTCGTAGCCGCAGTGCTCGCGCAGCGCCCACGCGAGGTCGTTGTGCCCGTCGAGGACGGGGATGCTCATCTGCCGGTCACGAGCAGAGGCTAGCCGCGCGGCCCCACCACCGAGGCGGGGCGGGTCAGCGGCACCCACAGGGTGAAGCGGTCCGAGCGGTACGTCGACCGGGAGACCTCGACCGCGACCTCCGCCGCGAACGCTCGGCGGGCGATCCGCAGGACCGGGTCCCCCACCGCGACGCCGAGAAGCTCCGCCTCCTCCGGACGGGCGAGCGCGGCGCCGACCGAGTCCTCGCCCCAGGTGGGCAGGCGGTCGCGACGCTGCAGCTCCGCGTAGAGGCTGATGGGCAGGGCCTGGTCGAGGAAGTTCGGGACCACGCCGTCGGCGAGGTAGGCGTCCTCGACGCACATCGGGACACCGTCCGCGAGCCGCAGCCGCTGCCAGTGGACGACCTTGTCCCCCTCGCCGATCTCGAGGGCGCGGGCCACGCCGGGGCCTGCCGACTCGATGCGCGCGAGCAGGGTCCGTGACTCCGGCTTCAGGCCGCGTCGGGCCATCTCCTCGGTGTAGCTCGACAGCCGCACCTGCACGTCCGACTTGGCCCGGGCGACGAAGGTCCCGCGGCCGGGCACCCGCTCGAGCAGGCCTTCGGAGACCAGGGCGTCGAGGGCCTGGCGCACGGTCATCCGGGCCACCCCGAAGTGCTGCACGAGCTCCCGCTCCGAGGGTGCGGGGCTACCCGGCTGCGCTCCCTGGATCAGCCCACGGACGTACTCACGGACCTGGACGTGCTTGCGCACCGCCGGTCTCGTTCGACCAGGCGTCATGACCTCGCCCATCGTCCCTCCCTCGGCCCCCTAGGCCACCCTAGCGGCTGCCGGAGTCGCCGCGCCGACGGGCGAGGGGCCGATCGCTCGCTCAGTCGCGCACGGCGCCGACGGCTCCCTGGTCCATCCGGCTCATCCGCTCGAGGACCGTCTCGCGGGTCGGCCGGCGCAGCTCGGAGACCACCTCGCCGTCCGCGAGGAAGACGACCCGGTCGGTGAACGCGGCGGCCACCGGGTCGTGGGTCACCATGACGACCGTCTGCCCGAACTCGTCGACCGAGCGGCGCAGCAGCGTCAGGACCTCGGCGCCCGACCGCGAGTCCAGGTTGCCGGTCGGCTCGTCGGCGAACACGACGGAGGGCCGGCTCGCGAGCGCCCGGGCGACCGCGACCCGCTGCTGCTGCCCTCCGGAGAGCTGGTTGGGACGGTGCCCGAGCCGGTCCCGCAGGGCGACCGTGTCGACGACCGTGCGGTACCAGTCCGCGTCGGGACGGCGACCGGCGATCGACAGCGGGAGCAGGATGTTCTCCTCCGCGGTCAGGGTCGGCACGAGGTTGAAGGACTGGAACACGAAGCCGATCTCGTCGCGGCGCAGGCGGGTCAGGTCCTTGTCCCCGAGCCGGTTCAGCTCCGTCTCGCCGACGAAGACGCTGCCGCTCGTGACGGTGTCGAGAGCGGCGCAGCAGTGCATCAGGGTGGACTTGCCGGAGCCGGACGGGCCCATGACCGCGGTGAACTCGCCGGCGTAGAGCTCCACGTCGACAGCGCGCAGAGCCGTCACGGTCGCATCGCCGGTGCCGTAGGTCTTGGTCACCCCCACGGCGCGCACGGCGGCGCGGGTCGTCGGGGTGGTGGTCGCCCCGATGGTCGGCTGGTCGCTCACGCTGTGGGCCCTTTCGTACGGCGCTTGCAGCGTAACCCGCTCGCCCGCGGCGACTAGAACGCGTGTTCGAATGCGGCTAGGCTGGGACCATGACCGTGGAGTTCCAGGCCTCGCTCTTCGACACCGCCGAACCATCCTCGCAGGACACCGCTGGTCCGTTGCTGGGCCCGCTCGGCGCAACCGTGCGCCGGCATCCGCTGACCCGGGGCGCGTGGGTCGACGTGCGTCCCGGCTGGGTCTCGGGGTCCGAGGAGCTGTTCGTCAAGCTGGTGCGGGAGGTCCCCTGGTACGCCGAGCGGCGGACCATGTGGGACAACGTCGTCGACGTCCCCCGGCTGCTGAAGTTCTACGGGGAGGACGAGACGCTTCCCGACCCGTTGCTGGTGGAGGCCCGCGAGGCGCTGTGCGCCCACTACCGGGAGGAGCTCCGGGAGCCCTTCACGACCGCGGGCATGTGCTTCTACCGGGACGGGCGGGACAGCGTCGCGTGGCACGGGGACACCATCGGCCGGAGCAGCACCGAGGACACCATGGTGGCGATCCTGTCCCTGGGCGAGGCCCGGCGGCTGTCCCTGCGGCCGAGGACCGGTGGGGCCTCCCTGTCGTTCCCGGTCGGGCACGGGGACCTGCTGGTGATGGGCGGGTCGTGCCAGCGCACCTGGGAGCACGCCGTCCTCAAGACCGCCCGACCCGTCGGGCCGCGGATCAGCATCCAGTTCCGTCCGCACAACGTGCGCTGAACGCCATACCGGCCGGGAATGGAGCAGGGCCCCGGCCGAAGCCGGGGCCCTGCTGTCATTGAGCGGGTGTCGAGCGGGCGGGACTCAGAAGTCCATGCCGCCCATGCCGCCGTCGCCGCCGCCGGGCATGCCGGCCGGGGCCTTCTCGGGCTTGTCCGCGACGACCACCTCGGTCGTCAGGAACAGGGCCGCGATGGAGGCGGCGTTCTGCAGCGCCGAGCGCGTGACCTTGGCCGGGTCGATGATGCCCGCAGCGACCATGTCGACGTACTCGCCGGTGGCCGCGTTGAGGCCGTGGCCGGCCTTCAGGTTGCGCACCTTCTCCGCGACGACTCCACCCTCGAGACCCGCGTTGATCGCGATCTGCTTGAGCGGGGCCTCGGTGGCGAAGCGGACGATCGCCGCGCCGGTGGCCTCGTCACCCTCGAGCTCGATCTTCTCGAAGGCCGCGTCCGTGGCCTGCACCAGGGCCACGCCGCCGCCGGCGACGATGCCCTCCTCGACAGCCGCCTTCGCGTTGCGAACGGCGTCCTCGATGCGGTGCTTGCGCTCCTTGAGCTCGACCTCGGTGGCCGCGCCGACCTTGATCACCGCGACACCGCCGGCCAGCTTGGCCAGGCGCTCCTGCAGCTTCTCGCGGTCGTAGTCGGAGTC
>JAWWPF010000290.1:0-13545 GCA_033850795.1 Nocardioidaceae bacterium
TGGCTGCATCGCGTCCACTCGTCCAACGGAGGGGACCTGCACCGGGCGACGTGGGACGACCTGAACAGCCCGGCACGGCTGCCGGTCCTGCTTGCCGCGGGGCTGCCCGTGCTGCTGCCCGACAACCGCGGGCACCGCGTCGCGGTCCACCGGATCGCCGCCGCCGACGGGACCGGCCTGACCTATGCGGACGCGGATGACGTCGCGCAGGTCCTCGAGGACGCCCGGCGGGTGGCCGAGGCCCGCGAGGCCGCGTGGACGGTGCGGCACCGCCATACCTTCGAAGCGCATGTGGACCGGCTCCTGGAGCTCTTCGTCTCCCTCCGCCGCTGACGCGGGTGCACGGCCCGGGCCCGTGAAAGTCGGCCACGGGGGTCAGGTGAGCTGGGACGAGTGGTTCAAGACCTTCGACGACCGCCGGCTGAACTTCATCTATCAGGAGGAGCGCAGCGACGGGAACCAGGGCAACGTCTTCCGGCTGGAGAGCCCGGACCGCGAGGACGCCTGACAAACCCGCCGAGGCGGCGCATCCGCACGCCTCAACCCCGCCCAGCCGGCGCATCCGCACGCCTCAACCCCACCGAGTCGGCGCAACCGCATGGCTTCGCGCGGTTTGTAGGGTGGGCCGCGTGTCCCGCAGTCACGTGGAGGAACGGTGCACGTGACGACCCCGCCCCCTCGGTTCCGCACCGGACCGGTGCGGTCCATGCTCCTGCAGCTCCTCGTCTTCGCCTCCGTCGGGGCGCTGTTCAACGTGGTGTACGCCGGCATGTACCTCGGCTTCCGCACGTTCCTCGACGCCCAGTGGGCCAACGCGGTGGCGCTGATCCTGTCCACCGTGGCCGGCACCGCGGGGCACCGTCGGGTCACGTTCGGCGTCCGGGGGCCGTCGCGGGCGGTGAGCCACCAGGTCCTCGGCCTGGCCCTGCTCCTGTTCGGCCTCGCGGTGACCGCCGGGTTGCTCTGGGTCCTCGAGGTGTCGGTCGAGGACCCGACGAGGCTGGCGGAGCTCGCCGTACTGGCCGCGGCGAACCTCGGAGTGGGTCTTGTCCGGTTCGTGGTGTTCCGCGTCGCGATGGTCCCTGAGCCCGTCTGAGCAGCCCGGCATCCGGTCGTGTGCCGCCGGGGGCCCCACCGGTGGCATCATTGGCCGCGGTGTCACCGAGGGCCGCGACGCGGACCCCCAGCTGACGTCTGATGGCACGACGGTGTGCACCGCTCCGCGGTCGCGCTCGGACCCACGGCCCCACGGGGTCTCTTCGAGGACGGTGAGGGCGGCTCGTGAGGACACTCACAGAACCGGTGACGACGGGGCGTAGGGCGGTCGCCGTGGCCTGGCTGGTGCACCTCTACACCGCGGTCGGTGTCGTCCTGGCGGCCCTCGTCGTGATGGCGGCCTGGGACGGGCAGCAGGTCAAGGCGCTGTGGCTGATGCTCGCGGCGCTCCTCATCGACGGCACGGACGGCACACTGGCCCGCGCGGTGGCCGTGAAGACGCACGTCCCCTGGTTCGACGGCGCCATGCTCGACAACATCGTCGACTACCTGACGTACGCCTTCGCGCCGATGATCCTGCTCTGGGCCGGCGGCTACCTCGGCAGCGGCGCCTGGGCGACGGTCCTCACGGTGGTGCCGCTGGTCGCCTCGGCGTACCAGTTCTGCCGCGTCGACGCGAAGACCGACGACCACTTCTTCCTGGGCTTCCCCAGCTACTGGAACGTGGTCGCGTTCTACGTCATCGTCCTCGACCTGCCGCGTGCGATCGTCGCGCTGGTCCTCGTGATCTGCGCCGTCATGGTCTTCGTCCCGGTGAGGTACCTCTATCCGTCTCGCACCGAGGCCTTCCGCACACCGACCGTCATACTCACCGCAGTGTGGATGCTGACCTATGCAGTCCTGCTCTGGCAGATGCCGTCTCCCGGCGCGATCTGGGTGACCGTGTCGCTGGGCTACGTGCTCTACTACGTCGCGGTCAGCGTCCTGCTGACGGTGCGACACCAGCACCTGACGCGCTGAGCCGCTCGAGCCGACTCCGCTCGAGGTCCGGGTTCGCGGCCGGCCGGTCGAGCAGGAAGCCTTGCACCGCCTGGCATCCCATGGTCCGCAGGGTCCTCAGCTGTTCAGACGTCTCGACGCCTTCCGCGATGAGGGTCAGTCCGAGCTCCTCGCTGAGGGTGATGAGGGAGGAGACGACCGCAGCGTTGCGCCGGTTGACGGGGAGGCCGGCCACGAACGAGCGGTCGATCTTCACCGCCTGGATGGGCAGGTGGGTCAGGTGCGTCAGGGAGGAGTAGCCGGTGCCGAAGTCATCGAGGAACAACCTCGCGCCGGTCTTGCGCAGCAGGGTCAGCGCGTCCAGGTGGGCACCCTCGCTCATCATCAGAGCCGACTCCGTCAGCTCGAGCACGAGGGTCCCCTCCTGCAGCCCGGCCTCCCGCTGAGCGTCTGCCACGGTCTCCGGCAGCAGCGGGTCGTTGAGCTGACGCGGGGACAGGTTCACGGCCAGCCACAAGGGCTCCAAGGTCGAGTCCTGCCAGCGGGCGACCTCCCGGCAGGACATCCGCAGGACCCACTCGCCGAAGTCGCCGAGCAGCCCGCTCTGCTCCACGATCGGGATGAACTCACCCGGGAGCAGCAACCCCTTGGTCGGATGCTGCCACCGCACGAGCGCCTCGACGCCCACGACTGCGAGGTCGTCCGAGCGCCGTACAGGCTGGTAGTGCATCCGGAACTGGTCGCGGTCGAGTGCCACCTGCAGGTCGGCCTCGACCTGCCGTCGGCGACGCGTCGAGCGTTCCATCCGGTCGTCGAAGACCCGGATCTGGCCGCTGCCCGCGCTCTTGGCGCGGTAGAGAGCGGCATCCGCCTCGCCGAGCAGCCCCTCGGCGCTGCACCCCGGGCTGCAGCCCTGGGGGCTCCAGGTCATGCCGTAGCTGGCGCTCACCGAGATGTGGTTGCTGCCGAAGTCGACCGGTGGCCGGCAGACGTCCTGCATCCGTCGGGCCAGGCGTACGGCGGAGGCCTCATCCTTCACCGGCTCGCAGATCAGCGCGAACTCGTCGCCGCCGAGCCGCGCCAGCGTGTCGTGAGGACGTACGACGGTCGCCAGCCGCTGACCCACGGCCCGAAGCAGGTGGTCGCCCGCCGCGTGGCCGAAGTGGTCGTTGACCTCCTTGAAGTGGTCGAGGTCGATGAGCATCACCGCGACCCCGTCCGGGTCCCCGGCATCCGAGCCCGGCCGCCGAGTCAGGATCTGGTTGAGCCGGTCGAGGAACAAGGTCCGGTTCGGCAGCCCGGTCAAGGGGTCGTGCAGCGCCTGATGACGCAGTCGCTCGCGCTGTGCCGCCTGCTCCCAGGCGGTCGCGACCACGCTGGCGAGGGCGCAGGCGACCGCGACGTCGTCCCGGGTGAACCGGCGGTGGTGACGCGAGTGCAACCCGAGGGCGCCCATCACGTTCTCGGCGCCGCGAACGGGCACCGCGAGGCTGCTCACGATCCCGCGGCTCAACAGCGGCTGGGGCGGCGCGACGCGAGGGTCGTGGCGTAGGTCCGCGGACACGAAGGGCCGACCCGTCTCCAGAACGCGTGAGACGTAGGAGCGCTCCTCGGCCAGGGGCAGGGTCGTGCCGGTCGGCAACGGTTGCGGCCCCACCTCGTGCGCGACCCGGATCGCTCCGTCGGGCATCCGCCGCACCGCCGTACCGTAGTCGGCGCCGGTCGCGTCGATGGCGATCTGCAGCGACTCGCGCAGCAGCTCCTCCGGCTCGTCGGCGCTCAGAGCCTTGTGGCTGAGCTCGGCCACCGCCTCGGCGAGGATCACGCGGCGGCGGAGCCTCCCCGGTCTTCGTCCGTCCCGCCGCCTGGCGCCCGGGATGCGGGCCGGTTCGGCGAGCGCCGTGAAGGCGCGGCCCGGCGAGGAAGAGGCGTCGTCGGGGCTCACTCAGTCTCCCTGGCCGGCGTCGGCGGCACAGAACCCGTCGCGGCTCTTCGTGTTCGTCACCGGCGGCAGGTAGCTGGTGCCGGCGATGATCGACCGCGCGGTGAGGGCGGCCTGAGCCTCGATCGAGTTGGCGACCCGCTGTCGGCTGGCCTCGTCCGGGGCCGCGACGAGCTGCTCAGCCTCCCGCCACGCCGACTCGCGCCAGGCGACGAGCATCTGCATCAGTCCGGTGTAGCCGACCCCGTAGGGCGTCCGGAACGTGTCGATCTGCGGATCGAAACGAGCCGCCTCCTCGGCCATGAGCGGCTCGACGACCTGGTTGAGCATCTCGTCGATCTTGTCGTGGTCGGGCTTGCGGCTGCTGCCGTCCGGGGCCGTCAGGCCGATCGCGGCGAGCGTGAAGGGGAGATCCCGGTTGACGTGCGCGTTCATCCCCAGCAGCAGGTCCCCCGCTCCGCTCACCCGCCGGTCGGCCGCGGCGTCGAAGGCGATCCGCCAGGCAGGAGGCACCTGCTCGAGCCGTCCGGCCGACCAGTTGTCGTAGGCCGAGAAGTAGAGGGCGGCGAAGGTGGCGTCCTCGTGGTTGACGTAGCCGGGGTCCTGGTAGAAGCCAGGCGTCGCAGCGGTACGGCGGTACACCTGCGTCGTACGGAGGTAGGCGAGCCCGAACACGGCCGAGTGTGCACACGACGTGGCGAGCGGGTCGAGGCGCCTCTGCATGTCCTTGATCACCTTGTCGACGCAGGCGATCCGTCCGGACACGCAGTCGTCTGAGCTGTTCGGCTGGTATTCCCAGGTGAACCCGGGGAGCTCGGCCGACCACCCCACGAAGGGAGGGTCGGCGGCGCGTGCCGGCCCCGAGGGACCGACCGAGAGGACCGCCGCGATCAGCGCGACCAGTGCAACTTCGATCGATAGATACCGACGCCGTCGAGTGACCCGCATGCTCATCCGTCCCCGCTACTGAACGTCTCCCAGTGACAACGCTGAGGGGAGCATAGTGGCAAAACGTAGCAATTCATATACCTGTGAAACCGAAGGACTTTTGAGACTAACGGTAAAGAAAACGCCACGTTGAGACGGCGCTCGTTCCCGTTGAGACGGCGCTCGTTCCCGTTGAAGCGGCGCGAAGTCCCGACCGAAGCCGGAATGGGCGCCGCCTCAACGGGATTCCCCGCCGCCTCAACGAGGGACTCCTGGACGATGCCCCGCAGTTCTACATGCCCTCCGGAGAAGACCCGGGCCGACGCGACCGCGCCGGTCAAGCCGGGCTGTACGGCGGTGCGTCGCCGTCGTGCACTCTTCTCGTTCCGAGGAGACACAAGTGACCAGGATCGTCATCGAGGGCGTCCAGACCCGCACCGCGTTGATCGAGGTGCTGCACGTCGTACTCCGGGTCATGGATGCCGACGGTGCCTTCGAGGCGCCCCAACAGGTGTTCTCATCCCGCGCGCTCCAGGAGCCGGCGCTGCCGGACCGCTCCGAGCCGCCCGTTGACCGTGACGTCGCGCCACTGGCTGCGGGCAGCGTGCACGACCGGTACGTCGACACGGTCCATCCGCACCTCGGTGAGGCGGGGCCCCCTCAGGTCTACCTCCTCGGCGGTCAGACCCGAGAAGTGCGCGCCGTCGATGACCGCCCCGGCGAGGTCCAGACGAGCACGGTCAGGTCCGTGTAGCGGACGACTCGAGATCGGCAGCCTTCAGCAGAGCTCGGGGGTCGCCCTCGGCGAGACTCTCCATGTGTGGCACTGTCTCACTCCCTCGCGGCACCCGTGCGTTCGCCCGGCGCGGTATGGCGTTGGCTGGAGGGGCACGGCCGGACTGGAGCCGGATGTGAGTGTGGTCGGAAGCTGTTCACTCTTGCAATCCCCCCGGAGGTCCTCTCCTCATGAGCGCGACGCGTTTCGCCTTCCAGCGCAGGTCATCGGTCACCATGTGGCAGGTCAAGCCGCCCTTGCTCGTGGAGCCGCCGGGGACGGCCCCGCGTAGCCGGCCGGTCGCTCAGGTCGTCGTGTTCTTCGCGATCACCTACCTGGTGACGCGCTGTGGATCGCCGCGGCGTACTTCCTGAGCCGCATGCGGGCCGGCGCACGCGTCGCAACGGCTCGCGCGATCTCACCGGACCCGGCCCTGCCGGTCTGAGCGGACCTCAGCTGCCGGGCGAGACGAGGCCCACCTCGTAGGCCATCACGATCAGCTGGGCCCGGTCCCGCACGCCGAGCTTCATCAGCAGCCGGCTCACGTGTGACTTCGTGGTGGCGGCCGTGATGTAGAGCCGTTCCGCGATCTCGCCGTTGGACCAGCCTCGCGCCACGAGGACGAGCACTTCCAGCTCACGGTCGGTGAGGCCGTCGAGCTGTGGCGGCGGGGTGGCCGGTTGTGACGTGGGCCGGTTGACGTACTCGGCGATGAGCTGGCGGGTGATGCTCGGTGACAGCAGCGCGTCGCCGTGCGCCACGGTGCGGATCCCCCACAGCAGGTCCCGGGGAGGTGTGTCCTTGAGCATGAACCCGCTGGCGCCCGCCTTCAGCGCCGCGAAGACGTACTCGTCGAGGTCGAAGGTGGTGAGCACCAGCACCCGTGTGTCACTGGCCGAGCCGACGATCCGGCGGGTCGCCTCGAGGCCGTCCATGGTGGGCATGCGGATGTCCATCAGGACGACGTCCGGCTTCTCCTGCTCGACCAGGGCCACCGCCTCCGCGCCATCGGCTGCCTCCCCCACGACCGTGAGGTCGTCCGCAGAGTCGACGAGCACCCGGAACCCGCCTCGCACGAGGGCCTGGTCGTCGGCGATCGCCACCCGGATCATCACGCCTCCGGTGCCAGTGGAAGGTGGACCGCGACGCGGAAGCCCCCTCCTGGCCGTGGCCCAGCGCTGAGCCGCCCCCCGAAGACGGCGACCCGCTCGCGCATGCCGATCAGACCGTGACCGACCTCGGCCCTCCCTGCGGAGGCCTGCGCGACGGCGGCGCGCACGGAACGAGGCCGTCCCTCGTCCAGCACCACGACGTACACCTCGTCCGCCGAGTACGAGATGTCGACCTGCGCCTGCGGCCCCCCGTGCTTGAGGATGTTGGTCAGCGCCTCCTGCACGATCCGGTACGTCGTGAGGTCGATCGGCGCTGAGACCTCGTGCGGCTCACCGCGGGTCGTCATGACGACGTCGAGGCCGGCGTCCCTGACCTGGTCGAGGAGGAACGGCAGCTCGGCCCGCCCGGGCGCGGGGGCCAAGGCGCCATGTGTCTGGCCGTCCTGCCTGAGGACGCCGAGGAGCCGGCGCATCTCGGTCAGGGCCGCTCGGCTCGTCGTCTCGATGGCCGCGAGCGCCCGGCGCGCCTCCTCGGGCTGGGTGTCCAGGACGTGATGCCCCACGCCGGACTGCACCGCGATCACGCTCATCGAGTGCGCCACGACGTCGTGGAGCTCGCGGGCGATCCGCAGCCGCTCCTCGGTCACGGCACGCCGCGCGCGCTCCTCCCTCTCGGTCTCCTGCAGCGTGGCGCGCTCCTCCAGGGCCGTCCATCGGGCACGCCGATGCCGGAGGTTCTCCCCCACGAGCCCCGCCACTGCACCGAAGAGAATCGTCGACACCCACGTGGAGATGGTCGCGACGCCGTCCGGTTGCACCCACACCGCGACGGTGAGGGCCAGCAGGGATGCGGCGAACACCGGCGCTGCCCGGCGACGCTCGGCGTGCAACCCGACGACGTACATCAGGACGAACGTGTTCACGCCGGGGTAGGGCCCGTAGTGGAGAAGGGAGTACGCGACGAGCGCCG
Source organism: Nocardioidaceae bacterium (assembly GCA_033850795.1). Taxonomy (GTDB): domain Bacteria; phylum Actinomycetota; class Actinomycetes; order Propionibacteriales; family Nocardioidaceae; genus Nocardioides_B. Next base: position 7,722 of record JAWWPF010000290.1, read on the forward strand.
AGAGCGCCACGGCGGCCGAAACGATCGGACGGCTCCGGTGGGTCAGCAGAGGCAGGACCATGGCCAGGAACAGGGTGTAGGTCAGCCAGGTCGTGGGTCGCTGACCGGGTTGGAGCTTCTCGGTGCCCAGTTCGAGCGCGAGGAGCGCGAGCAGCAGAGCCACGAGCGTCCCGTCGACGAGCAGCGGGGAACGGCCGGCCCCTTGACGGAAACGGCGCCAGGTGGACACCTGCTCACCCTAGGCCCGCAGGGACGCGAGGGCATCCGCCTCGAGTCGTACGCCCTGGGTGTGATGCGCCGTACCGAGCGCAACTTCAGGTGAGGGTCGCACGGCTGACGCCCCGGTGTCCTCCTCGGGACCACTGTGGTCGGACCACGACCTTCCATCAGGAGGACACATGTCCACCCTTTCCTTCCAGTCGCTGACCAAGCGCTACGGCGAGGTGACCGCGCTCGACGGCCTGACCGCCGAGGTGGCCCCCGGGCGGATCACCGCCTTCCTCGGCGCCAACGGCTCCGGCAAGACGACGAGCATGCGGCTTCTGCTCGGGCTCTCGAGGCCGGATGCCGGGATCGCCACGATCGGCGGGGCGCCGTACGTCGACCTGAAGCACCCGACCCGCAAGGTGGGCTCCGTGCTCGACCAGGGCTTCCACCCGAACCGGAGCGCACGAAACCACTTGCGGGTGCTCGCGATGCAGGCCGAGGTGCCGCCCACCCGGGTCGAGGAGGTTCTGGACCTGGTCGGGCTCACGTCGGTCGGCGGCCGCCGAGTGGGGGGATTCTCCCTCGGGATGCGACAGCGGCTCGCGTTGGCCTCGGCCCTCGTGGGTGACCCCGCGGTCCTCGTGATGGACGAGCCGTTCAACGGTCTCGACCCGGCCGGGATCGCCACGATGCGGACGTTCCTTCGGAAGTTCGCCGACGACGGGGGGACGGTGTTCCTCTCCAGCCACCTGCTCGCGGAGGTCGCCCACAGCGCCGATGACGCCATCGTCATCCATCGCGGCCGTCTGGTGTCCGCCGGTCCGGTCTCGGACCTGTCCGGTGGGGCGGCCGGGGTAGTGGTCAGCACGACGGACGCCGACCTGCTCGCGGTCACCCTCGCGAGGCGAGGCGCGACCGTGGAGCGCACCAGGGCGGAGACGCTGACCGTCAGGGGCCTCACCCGCGAGGCGGTGGGCCGGGCGGCCGCTGAGCTCGGCGCGGTGGTCACCGACATGCACGGGGTCGAGGACGACCTCGAGTCCGTGTTCGCGGACCTCATCAACCACCAGGAGGCAACATCATGATCCGTCTCGTCCGCATCGAGCTCTTCAAGCTGCGCACCACGCCGGCGCTGTTCGTGGCGCTGGGACTGGCGTTCCTGCTCACGGTCACCTCGGTCCTCACCACGATCTTCCTCGCCGGCCAGCCCGGCACCGCTCCTCTCGGGTCGGTGGAGAACGTCAGCCATGTGCTGGCGATCGGGGTGGTCACCTCGTTCTCGATGCTGATCCTCGGCATCATGCTGAGCGCCGGCGAGGACCGTCACCGGACGAGCCTGAGCACGTACCTCGCCGAGCCGCGGCGGGGGCGGGTCCTGGTCGCCAAGCTGCTCACGGCCGGGCTGGTCGGCACCGTCGGCGGGGCCGTGGTCTTCGGCCTCGACCTGGCGATCGCAGTGCCCCTGTATGCCGCCAAGGGAGTGCACCACCTTCCCGTCGACGTGATGACCCTCTGGACGGGCACGACGTTGCTCACGGCCTGTTTCGGGCTCCTCGGCGTCGCACTCGGGGCCCTGACCCGCAACACGGTGGCCGCGATCATCGGCGCACTCGTCTGGGCCGCGGTGATCGAGCTCGCCGTGCTGCAGCCGCTGTTCCCCTCTCTCGCCAAGTGGCTGCCCACCGGAGCGGCCGTTTCGCTCACCGTCGCCACGGATCACAGCGGGATGCTCTCGCCCGCCGCGGCCGCACTCGTGCTGGTCGGCTGGGCCGCTGCCGTGGCCCTGGTCGCGAGCCGGATCACCCTTCGCAGGGAGCTGCGATGACCACCCCCACGCCATCGCAGAAGCCCGCCACCAACCGGTGGGCGGATGGCACATCACCCACCAAGGAGAACACCATGATGGATCCAGGAAACCACGCCCGTGTCGTCGTACCAGGCCGCCGTCGTCACCGCCTCATCGCCGCGGCTGCGGTGACGGCTGCAGCGGTGATCGCCGGCGGTGGGATTGCGGTGACGACTGCCGGGGCTGACAGCGCCACGGGCAGCGCTCACCATCACGGCCAGCACGTCCTGCACTTCAAGGTCGTGTTCAGTCCGCACAACGTCATCGACGTTCCCCCGCTGCAGCGAACCAAGGGAGACTTCCTGCCGGGCGACTACGCGGTCTTCAGCGACGTGCTGACCGACCGGGCCGGGCAGAGGGTGGGCAGGGAAGGCGGCTCGGGACTCATCACCCGTCGGACGTCAACCGGTGCCGAGGTCTACTTCAGCCTGGCGATCAAGCTCCACCACGGCCAGATCGCAGCCGAGGGCTTGGCCAGCATCGCCCCCCGCAAGAAGCTGGCGATCGTCGGAGGGACGGGTCGCTTCGCCGATGCAAACGGGCACCTGGTCCTCGTAGAGAATGGCGACGACACAGGATCGCTCACCGTGACACTGCGCTGAGCGTGACCTCAAGGCGTTGGCCCGAGCCGTCCACCGACCCGGGCCAGCGTCGTCTTCCATCGGCGGCAACGGGTTGCGCCGCAGGGTTCACAGAGGCTGGCGCCCCAGTGCGATATCGACCACCGGAGCGCGGTGGTCGCTTCCGGCGACGACAACAGTGCGGGCGCTGCGTGCCTCCACCACGCCGTCGGCGAGCGCGTGGTCGAGCTGGAGCCGTGGGCGGACGGAAGGGTACGTCGCCGCGTGCACCATCGACCGCCAACCGGTCAGTCGAGCCGGCAGTCTTCCGGGCAGGTTCAGGTCGCCGAGCAGGACCAGCGGCCGGGGCAACTCGGCTGACCACGCCACGAGGCGGCGCAGCTGTCTGACGGCCCGGGGCGGGGAGAAGGAGAGGTGCGTGCAGACGACGCTCAGCGACCCCATGGGAGTGGCCAGCACGGCCGCGAGCGCGATGCGCTGCTCGTCGGGCGCCCAGAGCACCCGTCGCGGAGATCCTGGTGGCAAAGGCACCGGCAGTCTCGCTGAACCGGGCGGCATCCGGAGCTCCCGCCACTCGATGACCTCCCACCGGGTCAGCAGCGCCACTCCGTAGGAGGGCTCGTCCTGCTGCGTCACGGCCGCCGACCGAAAGCTCTGCGAGTCGCCCGGAGTTCCGTGCACCGCCGCGGCGAAGCGGTGCTGCCAGGGTCGCCCGGCCCCTGCGCATGAGGCGGCGATGACCGCGGCCTGGTCGACCTCACCGGTGCGCGGCAGCAGGTAGTCGACCTCCTGGAGCGCCACCACGTCGGCCCTGATGTCGGCCACGCCCTCCGCGAGCCGCTCCACCGAGACGGTCCAGGTCCTGCGGTCCAGCCCCGAGGCGGTATTCACGCTGGCCAGGCGCAGCGTCGTACGAGGGGTGTCGTCCACCGGTCCGGCTCCCTCAGGATCGAGCCGGCGTCAGCTCGGTCAGCAGTCCCTCGATGCGACGCTTGATGTCATCGCGGATCGGTCGCACAGCCTCGATCCCTTGGCCCGCCGGGTCGTCGAGCGCCCAGTCCTCGTAGCGCTTCCCCGGGAAGATCGGACAGGTGTCACCGCAACCCATCGTGATGACGACGTCGGACTCCTGAACGGCTTCGGTGGTGAGGATCTTGGGGCTCGCACTCGTGATGTCGATGTCTTCTTCGGCCATCGCCTCGACCGCGACGGGGTTGATCTGGTCGGCCGGTTCTGACCCGGCGGACAGGACCGTGATGCTGTCGCCGGCCAGGTGCGTGAGGTAGCCGGCCGCCATCTGCGAGCGACCAGCGTTGTGCACACAGACGAACAGGACAGTGAGCTTGTCGGACATGGCTGGCGCCTCTCGGGACGGGTTCAGGGGTTGGTGGAGACAGGAGCGGCGACCTGGTCGGCGAGGGCTGCGGTGTCGGGGTACAGGTACTTGATCAACGCAAGGCCGAGCGCGCCGCCGATGAGTTGCATGAGGACGAACATCGGCACCGACGCCGGGGCGATGCCGGCGAAGGTTTCGGAGAACATCCGGGCCACCGTCACGGCCGGGTTGGCGAAGCTCGTCGAGCTGGTGAACCAGTAGGCAGCGGTGATGTAGCCGCCTACTGCGAAGGCAACCGTGTGCCCACGTCCCGAGCGCACCGTGCCGAAGATGACGAGCAACAGGCCGAAGGTCGCCACGACCTCACCCAGCCACAGGCCGCCCGATGAGCGGTCACGGCTGGCGATCGACACGGCGTCGAGGCCGAACATGAGGTTGGCGAGCACCGCACCGACGACCCCACCGAGCAGCTGGGCACCGACCAGGGCTCCCGCCTCCGCCGAGCTGAGTGCTCCCAGGACCCGCTCGACGAGGGTGACGACCGGGTTGAAGGCTGCGGACACGGGCTGAAGCGCGAGGATGAGGGCCACCAGGGCAGCGCCGGTGATCAGGCTGTTCTCGAGCAGCTCCAAGCCGATGTCGTTCGGCGAGAGCCGTTGCGCGGCGATTCCCGACCCGATCACCGCGGCCACGAGGAACGCTGTGCCCACCAGTTCCGCCACGGCACGGCGGACGAGCGTCGGCCTCACCGGTCTGCGTTGCCGAGCGCCTGGCCGCCGATGAGCGACCCGAGGTCCGCCAGCGTCTGCGCGCGGACCTTGTAGTAGACCCACACGCCCCGCTTGCTGCGGTCGAGAAGGCCCACTTCGTGCAGGACCTTCAGGTGGTGGCTGATGGTGGGCTGGGTGAGGTCGAAGGCCTCGGCCAGGTCGCACACGCAGGCCTCGCCGCCTGCGTGCGAGGCCACCAGCGACAACAACCGGAGCCGCACCGGCTCAGCGAGCGCCTTCAACAACGGGGCGACCTGCTCGGCCTGCTCGAGGCCGAGGGGTTCGTGCAGCAGCGGCGAGCAGCAGGCCACGGTCTGCACCGGCGTCAGCTCGATCAGAGAGTTAGGCACCCATCTATGTTGACAGGTGTCTATGTCCGTGGCAACGTCATACATAGACGGCTGTCAATACCTGCTAGGAAGGTCACACCATGTCCCGTGTCCAACTTGCCCTCAACGTCAACGACGTCGACCAGGCGGTCGAGTTCTACGCCAAGCTCTTCGGCACGCAGCCGGCCAAGCGCCGCCCCGGCTACGCCAACTTCGCCATCAGCGAGCCGCCCCTGAAGCTCGTGCTTCTGGAGAACCCAGGCAAGGGTGGGTCGCTGAACCACCTCGGGGTAGAAGTGGCAGACATCGACACTGTCGACGCCGAGCAGGCCCGCCTGGCCGAGCAGGGCCTGGCCACGCTCGACGAGCGGGGCACCACGTGTTGCTACGCCAAGCAGGACAAGTTCTGGGTCCAGGGCGCACCGAACGGCGAACCGTGGGAGATCTACACCGTGCTGGCCGACAGTCCCACCTTCAGGGACGAGCGCGAAGGCGCCGGTCAGTGCTGCGGCGCAACGGCCGACGCCTCGGGCCAGGCCACGGCTGCCGGCTGCTGCTGACTTCTGCGTCTTCGGTCGATAACCCTCCGGCACTGATGCGCCGCCAGGCCCACGGGTGAACGCCACCCAACGGCGAACGCCAAGTGTTACCTACCGGCCAACGGCCGCTTCGGTGGACCCCGTGGGTCTCGAACCCCGCAGCTCGCGGATCAAAGGGCCGGTCGAGTCAATGTCGATGGACCTGAGCCGTGACAT
>JAWWPF010000076.1:0-17352 GCA_033850795.1 Nocardioidaceae bacterium
ACCAGCAGATCTGACACCCTTTTGGATTCGGGCGTCCGAGCGTGCCAGAATCGTCTCGAGCGAGCCCGGTCTCACCCGGCACGGGCGCGCCCGCCGGTGCGGCGCTGGACGACTTCCCCCGTGGTCGTCCGGCGCCGTTCCACGGTGGAGGCCCGCTCCTCTACTTCTCGCGACGGAGACCGGATCGTGCTGACCTGCTCGGCGAAGGGCTGCGCGGAAGACGCAGTCTGGCAGCTGCGGTGGAACAACCCGAAGCTGCACACCCCGGAGCGTCGAAAGTCCTGGCTGGCCTGCGAGGCGCACCGCGGCTCGCTGAGCGACTTCCTGTCCGCCCGCGGGTTCCTGCGCGAGGTCGAACCGCTGGACCGCTCAGCCGCTGACTTCCCCGATCCCGGATCCGCCTAGCCCAAAACGACCAAACCCACCGTGGTCATGCCTGATACTGGTAAAGGGACGAGACGGATTCGGAGGACTGATGGGGACACGCCTCGCTGCGCTGCTGAGCTCGCGCAGCAGCTGGTTCGATCTCGGCGTGTTCGCCGCAGGTCTCGCGATCGTTGCGGTCGCCGGTGTCCGGTGGGTCGAGCACGGGGTGGGCAGAGACCTCTGGGCGCTGCTGACCATCCCGATGATCGTCCTCATCGCGCGGTTCCCGATCGTCCTGGACAACGGCGAGGGCGGGGTCGAGGTCGGCTTCGACTCCAGCGTGTTGATGCTCCTGCTCTGCGTGGTCCCTGTGGAGCAGGCCCTGCTGCTGTGGGCGGTCGGGGTCGTGATCACCCAGGTGAGCGCCGACAAGCGGCTGCTGGTGAAGGTCTTCAACGTGGGGATCGGGATCCTCAGTGGTGCCGCCGCCGCCAGTGCCTTCCACCTGGTTCCCGACCACCGGAACGGGCTCCTCGAGCTGCTGGCCGTCGCCCTGGCCGCGACGTGCTACTTCGCCACCGACTTCGTCCTGTCCGCGTTCTCGGTCGCCGTCGAGACCTCGAGCTCGCTGAAGGCCCACCTGCTCCAGCGCGGCACCGTCTTCGCGGTGGCCTGCTTCGTCCCCTTCGACTCCCTCGGCTACCTCGGTGCCGTGCTGGTGCGCGGTTCGGCCCCTCCGCGATGGGCGCTGCTGCTGCTCGCTGTCCCGCTGGTCACCCTGCTGACTGCGACCCGCGCGGTCACGCGGGGACGTGAGAACTCCCGGCGGCTCGACGTGCTGTTCAAGGCGGCCGTCCGCGCCCAGGCCCTGTCCGACAAGCACAAGGTCCTCGACGCGCTCGTCGACGACGCCCGCAAGCTGCTCCGGATCAAGCAGGTCGAGCTGCGGGAGTCCGCTCCGCGGGCGAACGAGATCGGCGCCCGCCTCCGGGAGGGCCAGAGCCACCAGTGGATCGTGGCACCCGGTCGGCACCGGGCGCGCTCGACGATGCAGGCCGACCAGGAGGCTCTCGACGCCATGGTCGCGGTCTCGTCGGACGCCTTCTCGCGGCTCCAGCTGACCGAGGACATGACCCATCTCGCGCGGCACGACCTGTTGACCAACCTGCCTAACCGCGGGCTGCTGATGGACCGGCTGGAACACGCCCTGAAGACGTCACGCCGGCGGAACACCCGCATCGCCCTGCTCTTCGTGGACCTCGACGGCTTCAAGCCGGTGAACGACCGCTTCGGCCACGCGGCCGGCGACGCCGTGCTCGTGGACATCGCCCAGCGGCTGAGCGGCTGCGTGCGGGAGAGCGACACGGTCGCGCGGCTCGGAGGGGACGAGTTCGGCCTGCTGCTCGAGGACGTCCACCCCCCGGAGGTCAGCTCCGCCTGTGAGCGGATCCTGACCGCCCTGGGCCGCGGCGCCCACGTGGCCGGGCACGTCCTGTCCCTGTCGGCCAGCATCGGCGTCGCGTTCGGGGACAGCAGCGAGACGGCCGAGAGCATGCTGCGCAACGCGGACCTGGCCATGTACGAGGCCAAGTCCCGCGGCACGAACCAGTACGTCGAGTACGAGCGGGCCATCGGACACTCCCGCCTGCAGCGCCTCGAGCTCGTGGAGTCGCTGCGGGCGTCGGTGGCCGCGGGTGACCTGACCCTGGTGTACCAGCCCATCGTCCGTGCCTCGACCGGCTACATCACCGGGGTCGAGGCACTGGCCCGGTGGAACTCCAACGGCGTCGACGTGCCGCCGGACGTGTTCATCCGGGTGGCAGAGGAGACCGGGCTGGTCGTCGCCCTGGGTGACGTCGTGCTCCAGAAGGCCGCCCGCGACGCGGCCGAGATCAAGCGAGCCGCCGGCGGGGACGTGCACGTCTCGGTGAACATCTCGGCGAAGCAGATGCGTGAGCCCGGGTTCGTGGGCAAGGTGGAGAGCGCCATCGACAAGATGGACGGCGCGACGCTCGTCCTCGAGATCACCGAGCGCGACGGCATCGGGAACGACACGGCGTCCCTCGACGCCATGCAGACCCTCGCCGACCGAGGGGTGCCCTTCGCCATCGACGACTTCGGGATCGGGTTCTCCTCGATCGGCTACCTGCAGGACATGCCGGTCCAGATCATCAAGACCGACCTGTCCTTCTCGGAGGGGATCGACCGCGACGAGCGCTCGTGCGCCCTGCTGTGCTCGATCACCATGATGGGGCAGGCGCTCGGTCTCGACGTCGTCGTGGAGGGCATCGAGCGGCCCAGCCAGCTCGACCACCTCCGTGACCACGTGCACGCGCCCTTCGCCCAGGGCTACCTCATGCACCGGCCGATGCCGCTGGATCAGCTGCTGCGGGTCATCGCGGAGAACCGCGCGTTCCCGCCGGCCGATCGCGAGGTCGCGTCGTACCGGCCGACCGCGGCCCCGACAGTCTGAGCGCTCAGCGACCGGCCAGCGGCATCTGCTCGACCTCCTCGTAGGGCACCACGGCGTCCGGCTCCATCGGCCGTCGCATCAAGGAGATGTGCTCGATGGTCCAGGCCCTGCTCCGGTAGCCCTCGAGACTCTCGACCACCTTCTCGAGGAAGGGTGCGGTCGTCTCGCCGGTGATCGTCCCGACCGACAGCCAGGGCCGGAACACCCGCCGGTCAACGAAGAAGCCGAGCCGCTGCACGACCAGCGGGACGCCGCGGCCGATGGCCATGAGGCCGTCCACGTCGCCGTCGAGCTTGACCCAGACCGACTCGTCGCCCGGGAACTCCAGGGCGGTCCCGCCGGCGAGGCTCACCGTCGGCGGCCGCCAGCCGGCGGCCTCGGTCCGCAGCGCGTCCGCCAGCTTGATCGAGTCCCCCCGGGTGACGTTGCCGAAGGCGCTGATCGGCAGGTACATCGTCGCCGGCGACGGGGTGTCGAGCTCGGGGCTGGCGGTCAGCACCGTGCCTGCGGACCCGCCGTCGCCGCCCGCCCCCTGACGCGCACGCGGACGCCGGCCGAAGAGTCGCCGGGGAGCCGGCTCGGGCTCGGTAGCGGTCGCCGAGCGGACCGTCCGGGACACGTCCTCGAGGATGTCCCGCGGGGGGACGATCGCAGCAAACAGGCGCATGCAGACATTCTGCCAGCGTCACCGGCTCAGATCCCGGCAAAGCCGCTGCTGGGCGGGTCAGCCGCCGATCGCGGACATCGGCCGCACCGGCTGCAGGAACGACGTGTCGTCGATCCCGTGGCCGGCCCGCTTGCCCCACATGGCGACCCGCCACCGCTCGGCGATCTCCGAATCGTCGGCGCCGCCGCGCAGTGCAGCCCGCAGGTCGCTCTCCTCGCGGGCGAACAGGCAGTTGCGTACCTGCCCGTCGGCGGTCAGCCGGACCCGGTCGCAGTCGCCGCAGAAGGGCCGGGTGACCGAGGCGATCACTCCGACCGTGTGCGGGCCGCCGTCGACGGTGAAGAGCTCCGCCGGAGCGCTCCCCCGCGGCTCCTCGGCCGGCTCCAGCAGGAACTCCTCCCGCAGCGCGTCGAAGATCTCCGCGGCGGTCACCATGCCGTCCCTGCTCCACTGGTGCTGGGCGTCCAGCGGCATCTGCTCGATGAAGCGCAGCTGGTAGCCGCGTGCCATGCACCAGCGGAGCAGCTCGGGCGCCTGGCGGTCGTTGATCCCCCGCATCAGCACGGCGTTCACCTTCACGGGGCCGAGTCCGGCCGCGGAGGCGGCGGCGAGTCCGTCCACCACGTCGGCGAGGCGGTCGCGCCGGGTGATGGTCAGGAAGTCGGCGGGCCGCACCGTGTCCAGGCTGACGTTGACCCGGTCCAGCCCTGCCTCGGCCAGCACACGGGCGGTCCGGCTCAGCCCGAGTGCGTTGGTGGTCAACGAGGTGTCCGGACGCGGCTCCAGGGCCGCCGTACGGCGGACGATGTCGGGGAGCCCACGGCGCAGCAGCGGCTCGCCACCGGTGAACCTGACCTCGCGCACCCCGAGCAGCTCCACGGCCACGGTGATCAGCCGGACCACCTCGTCGTCGGTGAGGACGTCCTCGGTCGGCAGCCAGTCCAGACCCTCGGCAGGCATGCAGTACGAGCAGCGCAGGTTGCACCGGTCCGTCAGGGAGACACGCAGGTCGGTCGCGACGCGGCCGAAGGTGTCGAGGAGGGGTCCGGTGCTCATGGTCGCAGTCTAGGTGGTCCGCGCCACCGACGCTGGCCGCGAGCCCGCCGCCGGGCAGCCCCGCGCTGCGTCCCGCGACCCCGGGCGGCCACCGTCGCGGGGCTAGTCTCGGGGCCGTGAGGTTCCTGCTCAGCCGCCGGTGGGCGCTGTTCGCCGTCACCGTCGTGGTGCTGGCCTACGGCTGCTACCTGCTGGGGCAGTGGCAGTTCCACCGGCTGCACGACCGCGAGGCCACGAACGCCCAGACCCGTACGAACCTGGCGGCCTCCGCCGCGCCGGTGGCGGACGTCCTCGCCCCGGGGCGGGCATCGCGACCGCAGGACGAGTGGCGCCGGGTGGTCGCGACCGGGACGTACCTGGCCGACCGGTCCGTGGTGATCCGCTACCAGACCCGCAACGGCGCCTCCGGCGTCGACGTGGTGACCCCGCTGCGCACCGAGGCCGGCCCGTCCGTGATCGTCGACCGGGGGTGGATGTCCACGGAGAACGTGGGCGGCGACAAGGTCCACACACCCGCACCGCCGCCCGGGCGGGTTCGCGTCGTCGGATGGGTGCGCGCGGACGCCACCGGTGACGCCACCGCCGTCGTCGACGGCTCCGCACGCGCGATCTCGAGCGTGCAGATCGCGCGATCGCTGGGGGCGTCGGCGACCGGGCCGGTGTACCGCGGGTTTGTGGACGCGGAGCACGAGTCCCCGGCCGCCAGGACGCGGCTGGTTCCGGTCGAGCTGCCCGATCTCGGGAACGGTCCGCACTTCTTCTACGGGCTGCAGTGGTGGTTCTTCGGGCTGCTGGCGGTGTTCGGGTTCTTCTACCTGGCCTATGACGAGCGGCGCAAGGCGACCGGCGCCCGTCCGGGTCGCGGCGAGCCTCGCACGCCGGAGCACCGGACCCCGCAGCACGTCGGCCCCCAGACCGCGAGCCCGGGCCGGACACCGGAGCCCTCACAGGGTGCGAAGCATGCCTCCGTCGACCGGCAGCATCACTCCGCTGACGAAGCTCGCAGCGGGTGAGAGCAGGAACGCCGCGACGCGTCCGAACTCCTCGGGTCGCCCGTCGCGGCGCAGCGGGATCGCCTGTGCCACCGCTCGCCTCGCCGCTTCAGGGTCGCCCGTCTGCGCGTCCAGGGACCGCACCCGATCGGTGTCGATACGGCCCGGCATCAGTCCGTTGACCCGCACTCCACGGGGTCCGAGCTCGTCGGCGAGGGTCTTCGCGACCATCGCCAGCCCGGGACGGAGCCCGTTGGACACGGCCAGGCCGTCGATCGGCGACTTCACCGAGGAGGACAGCACGTAGGCGATCGAGCCGCCGTCCGGCAGCTCACGGCCGAGGTCGCGGCCGAGTCGCAGACCACCCATGAACACCGACTCGAGGGCGCTGGTCCAGGCCTCGTCGGGCAGGTCGAGGGCTGAACCGCTGCGCGGACCGCCGACCGAGATCAACGCCCCGTCGATGCGGCCGTACGTCGAGCGGGCCGCGTCCAGGAGCCGGGCCGGCGTACCGGGGTCGGCGTTGTCGGCGGCCAGGCCCGTCGCGTGGTCCGGGCCGAGGGCGGAGACGGCGCGGTCGACGACCTCCTGCCGCCGGGCCGAGAGCACCACGCGCGCACCCTCGGCCACGAGGGCCTCAGCGGTGGCGCGGCCGAGCCCCGCCGAGCCGCCGGTCACCACGTACACACGTCCGTCCAGGCCGAGGTCCACGCCGAGAGCCTAGCCATCACCGGCCGGACGTCCAGGGCGCCCGTGAACCTCGGGGAGGCCCCGGCCGCGTGCCTCAGGCGGAGCGTACGGCGAACTGGGTCTCGTAGAGGTCGGCGTAGAGCCCACCCTGCGCGAGCAGCGCGGCATGCGTCCCCGACTGCGCGATCCGCCCGTCGTCGACGACAAGAATGAGGTCGGCGTTGCGGATCGTGGACAGCCGGTGCGCGATCACCAGGGACGTGCGGCCCTCGAGCGCCTGGTCGAGCGCCCGCTGCACCGCCACCTCGGACTCCGAGTCGAGGTGTGCGGTCGCCTCGTCGAGCACCACGATCGCCGGCGCCTTCAGCAGCAGTCGGGCGATCGCCAGCCGTTGCCGCTCGCCGCCCGAGAGCCGGTAGCCACGGTCGCCGACCACGGTGTCGAGGCCGTCCGGGAGGGTCCGCACCAGCGCGCCGATCTGGGCGGCGTCGAGGGCCTGCCAGATCTGCTCGTCGTCGGCGTCGGGACGGGCGTACTGGAGGTTGGCGCGGATGGTGTCGTGGAACATGTGCGCGTCCTGGGTGACGTACCCCACCGTGTCCTCCAGCGACTGCAGCGTGACCTCGCGGACGTCGTGCCCGTCGACCCGGACGGCGCCGGAGGTGACGTCGTACAACCGGGCGACCAGGTGGGTGATCGTCGTCTTGCCGGCCCCGGACGGACCGACCAGGGCGACCATCTGCCCGGGCAGTGCGGTGAAGGACACGTCCTTGAGGACCAGCCCGGTGTCGCGCGACTCCGCGCGGGCCACCGTCTCCAGGCTGGCCAGGGACACCTCGTCCGCACGCGGGTAGCGGAAGGCGACATGCTCGAAGTCGACCCGGGCCGCGCCGCTGCGCAGCGTGACGGCGTCCGCGGCCTCGGAGATCATCGAGGGCAGGTCCAGCACCTCGAAGACCCGCTCGAAGCTGACCAGGGCGGTCATCACGTCGATGCGCACGTTCGAGAGCCCCTGCAGCGGCCCGAGGAGCCGCAGAAGCAGCGTGGCGAGGGCGAGGAGGGTCCCGACGGTGAGGACGCCGCGGATCGCCAGCACGCCGCCGACGCCGTACACCAGGGCCGTCGCGAGTGCCGGGATCAGCATCAGTGCGGCGCCGAAGACGCGGGTGACCACCGTGATGCGGACCCCGAGGTCGCGGACCAGGCCGGCCTTGGCGGCGAAGGCGGCGTCCTCCTCGTCGCGGCGACCGAAGAGCTTCAGCAGCATGGCGCCGCCGACGTTGAAGCGCTCGGTCATCGAGTTGCCGAGGTCGGCGTTGCCCTGCATCTGGTCGCGGGTGAGGCCGACGAGCCGGTTGCCGACCCAGCGCGAGGCCAGCAGCAGGATGGGGAACGTCGCCAGGCACAGCAGGGTGACCTGCCAGCTCAGCGCGAGCATCGCGACGCCCACCACCACGACGCTGATCATGTTGGACACCGTGCTCGACAGGGTGGAGGTGAAGGCACGCTGCGCGCCGATCACGTCGTTGTTGAGCCGCGAGACGAGCGCACCTGTCTGGGTGCGGGTGAAGAAGGCCAGCGACATGCGCTGCACGTGCGCGAACACGCTGGTGCGCAGGTCGAAGATCAGTCCCTCGCCGATCCGGGAGGACAGCCATCCCATGCTCAGCGCCAGCCCCGCGTCGAGGAGCGCCACAGCCACGGACACCAACGCCAGCGTGACCACCAGGGCGGCGTTCTGCTTCAGGATCCCGTCGTCGATGATGTTCTTGACGAGCAGCGGCGTGACGACGACGAGGGCGGCGTCGACGACCGTGAGGGCGAGGAAGACCCCGATCGGCCTGCGGTGCGGCCTGGCGAAGCCGAACACCCGTCGCACGGTGTCACGCGACACCTTCTCGTCCTTGATGCTGCGGTCGGTGCGCATGTGGCGCCACACCGGACCCATGCCGGATCCCATGGACATCGGCTCACCTCCCTTTCGTCGGGCCTGTCGTCAAGCCTCTCGAGCGGTTCGTCACTCCCCCATCAAGGCGGCCAGCTCCCGCAGACGTCGTACCTGCGCCTCCCGCTCGGCGAGCCGCTGGTGGTCGAGGTCGAGGCGCGAGGCACTCTGCAGGAGCGCCTTGGTCTCGCTCACGGCGCCGTAGATGGGTGCCGTCAGTGCGGCGACCAGGTCGGCCACCGCGTCGTCGAGCTCCTCCGCCGGGACCACCACCGTCGCCAGCCCGATCTCGCGAGCCTCGTCGGCCGACACCCACCGGGTGGTGGCGCAGATCTCCAGAGCCCGCGGGTAGCCAACAAGGTCGACCAGCGGTTTTGTTCCCGTCAGGTCCGGGACCAGTCCGAGCAGCGGCTCACGCATGGACAGCCGGGCGTCGTCGGCCAGCACCCGCAGGTCGCAGGCCAGCGCGAGCTGGAAGCCGGCTCCCACCGCGGCGCCGCGTACGGCGGCCACGCTGATCAGGTCGGGACGGCGCAGCCAGGTGAATCCCTCCTGCCAGGTGGCGATGCTCTCCGCGAGCTCGCCGTCCGGCATGTCGAGCAGCTGCAGGAGCGAGGTCTGTCCCGGCGGTCCCCCAGGCTCGAGCATCCGGCGGTCGAGGCCGGAGGAGAACGTCCCGCCGGCGCCGCGAACGACGACCACGCGCACGTCACCGGACAGCGAGGCGCCGATGATCCGCAGGGCGTGCCAGGTGGCCGGGGTCTGCGCGTTGCGCGAATCCGGACGGTCCAGGGTGATCGTCGCGACCAGACCGGCCTGCTCGAAGCGCAGCCCGCCGGCGTCCAGCACCTCCGGGTCCACCGGGTTGTCGCCCGGACCGTCCCCCGGACTGTTGTCGGGGCTCTCCGCTGCACTCATGAGCGCAGCCTAATGTCCGGTGCCGACAGTCCACCGGACCTCGGCTCAAGCCAGTGCGACGAGGTCCGCGTAGTCGGCGTTCCACAGGTCCTCGACACCGTCGGGGAGGATCAGGACCCGGTCCGGCTCCAGGGCCGCGACGGCACCCTCGTCGTGGGTGACCAGGATGATCGCGCCCTGGTAGGTGCGGATCGCGCCGAGGACCTCCTCCCGGGACGCTGGGTCGAGGTTGTTCGTCGGCTCGTCGAGGAGCAGCACGTTCGCGCTGGACACCACGAGGATCGCGAGCGCCAGCCGGGTCTTCTCGCCTCCGGAGAGGACGGCGGCGGGCTTGGCGGCGTCGTCCCCGCTGAAGAGGAAGGAGCCGAGCACGCTGCGGGCCTCGGTGTCGGTGAGCTGTGGTGCGGCGTGACGCATGTTCTCCAGCACGGTCAGGCTGGTGTCCAGGGTCTCGTGCTCCTGGGCGTAGTAGCCGAGCTTGAGTCCGTGGCCCGGCTGGACGCGCCCGGTGTCCGGCGCGTCGACACCGCCCAGGATGCGCAGCAGCGTCGTCTTCCCCGCACCGTTCAGGCCGAGGACGACCACGCGGCTGCCCTTGTCGATCGCCAGGTCGACGTCGGTGAAGACCTCCAGCGATCCGTAGGACTTGGACAGCTCGGCCGCGGTGAGGGGCGTCTTGCCGCAGGGGGCCGGAGCCGGGAACTTGATCTTGGCGACCCGGTCGTTGCGCCGCTCGCCCTCGATGCCCTGCCTGAGCTTCTCCGCCCGCTTGAGCATCGACTGGGCCGCTTGGGCCTTCGAGGCCTTGGCGCGCATCTTGTTCGCCTGGTCGGTCAGGGTGTTCGCCTTGCGCTCGGCGTTCTGCCGCTCGCGCCGTCGCCGGCGCTCGTCGGTCTCCCGCTGGGCGATGTAGGACTTCCACCCCATGTTGTACTGGTCGATCTCGGCGCGGTTGGCGTCGAGGTGCAGCACCTTGTTCACGCAGGTCTCCAGCAGGCCCACGTCGTGGCTGATCACGATCAGCCCGCCCTTGAAGGACCGCAGGAACTCCCGCAGCCACGCGATGGAGTCGGCGTCGAGGTGGTTCGTCGGCTCGTCGAGCAGCAGCGACTCCGCGCCGGAGAACAGGATCCGGGCCAGCTCCACGCGTCGGCGCTGCCCACCGGAGAGCGTGCGCAGCGGCTGGCCGAGGATGCGCTCGGCGATGTTCAGGCTCGAGGCGATCTGCCGGGCCTCCGCCTCGGCGGCGTAGCCTCCACCGGCGTGCAGGGCGGCGTCGGCCTTCTCGTAGCGGCGCATCCCGCGGTCCCGCGTGTCCGGGTCGTCGGAGGCCATCTCGTGCTCGGCCTCGCGCAGCCGTCGTACGACGTCGTCCAGACCGCGCGCGGAGAGGATCCGGTGCAGGGCCAGGACCTCCGGGTCACCGGTGCGTGGGTCCTGGGGCAGGTAGCCCACGCTGCCGGTGCGGGTGACCGACCCGGACGCGGGCAGCGCCTCACCGGCCAGGATCTTGGTGAGGGTCGTCTTGCCGGCGCCGTTGCGGCCGACCAGGCCGACCTTGTCGCCGGCGGCGACCCGGAAGGAGACGTCGGCCATCAGCAGGCGCGCGCCGGCGCGGACCTCGAGCTTGTGGGCGGTGATCACTGGGCAGGAACCTCGACGGGCAGACAGGAAGGGACAAGACACCAAGGCCAGGTGACGGCCTCGGGCGTGGCGCGCGGCTCCCGGGCCCGGTCCGGGGGCGCGCCTGACACCGCATAGTCTACGCGGCGCCCGGGCATGGTCGTCCCATGCGCTACAACCCCAAGGCCCGCCTCGACAACAGCCAGGTGGAGGACCGGCGTGGCCGCGGTGGCGGCGGTGGCGGCTTCCCGGTCGGCGGAGGCGGACTGAAGGTCGGCGGAGGCATCGGCGGGCTGCTCATCCTGATCGTCATCCTGGTCGTGCAGAGCCAGCTCGGCGGAGGCTCGGGGTCCCCGACGTCCGCGGACGGCCCGTCCCTGACCCGGTGCACCGGGGGAGCCGACGCCAACCACGAGCAGGAATGCGCTCTGGTGGGGGACGTGAACGCGATCCAGTCGTTCTGGGCGACCGAGCTCCCCAAGCAGAGCGGGGTGGGCTACACCCCGGCGAGATCCGCCGTCTTCACCCAGAGCACGGACACCGGCTGCGGCAGCGCCAGCGCGGACATGGGGCCGTTCTACTGCCCGGTCGACAAGCACGTGTACCTCGACCCCAGCTTCTTCCGGGACATGCTCCAGGGACAGCTCGGTGCGAAGGGCGGCAGGTTCTCCTGGGCGTACGTGCTGGCCCACGAGTACGGCCACCACGTGCAGGACCTGCTCGGGACGATGAGCAAGGTGCGGACCCAGCAGGGGGCGAGCAGCGGCTCGGTGCGCCTCGAGCTGCAGGCGGACTGCTTCGCCGGCATCTGGACCAAGCACGCGACCACGGCTCCGGACGCCGACGGCAAGCCGCTGATCCTCGACCTCACCCGTGGCGACATCAACCGGGCCCTCGACGCGGCAGCCGCGGTGGGTGACGACCGCATCCAGCGCCAGTCGTCCGGCACCGTGGACCCGGACGCCTGGACTCACGGCTCCGCGGCGGAGCGGATGCGCTGGTTCACCACCGGGATGAACAAGGGGACGTTGAAGGCCTGCGACACGTTCGGCGCCAAGCACCTGTAGACCGCCTCCGCCAGGTGCGCCGGTGCTGCCTAGACTCCCCCTCGTGGCAGCCACCGGCTCGACGTCCCGCGACCTCGCGCTGGTCGCGACCTTCGCGGGGGTGGTGGCGGCGCTGGGCCTGGTGCCGGCGTTCGTGCCTCCGGGGTTCACCGTCCCCATCACCGCCCAGTCCCTCGGCGTCATGCTGGCCGGAGCCGTGATCGGGGCCCGGCGCGGGTTCCTGGCCCTGGTGCTGCTCCTCGTGCTGGTCGCGGTCGGGCTGCCGCTGCTCGCCGGGCCGCGCGGCGGGCTCGGCGTCTTCGCCGGCCCGTCCGTCGGGTTCCTGCTGGGGTGGCCGGTCGCCGCCTTCGTCATCGGCTGGCTGACCCAGCGGGGTGGTCCGACGTACCGGCTGGGCTGGGGGGTGGTCGCCAACCTGCTGGGCGGGGTCGTGGTGCTCTACGCCCTGGGGATCGCCGGGATCGCGGCCGTCACCCGCACGTCGGTGGAGCAGGCGGCCGTCTCGACCTGGATCTTCCTGCCGGGCGACGTGGTGAAGGCGGTGGTCTGCGCCCTGGTGGCACGCGGCGTGCACGCGGCATACCCGGGCCTGCTGGGCGCCGCGCGGCGACCCCACCGGGAGAGCACGCCTGTCTGAGCAGCCGCGTCGCCTCGACGAGGCGACGGACCCGGTCGCCGCGTTCCTCGACGCGCATGAGGCCCACGTCCCCGTGGCGCTGCAGACCTCCGGCACCTCGGGGACGCACCGGGTCGTCGTCCGCACGACGGAGTCGTGGACGGGGTCCTTCCCCGCGGTCGCCGACCTCACCGGCCTCACCCGGTCCTCCCGGGTCTGGGTCCCCGGCCCGCTGTCGGCGACGATGAACCTGTTCGCCGCCGTGCACGCCACCGCGCTCGGAGCCGCGCTGGTCGAGGACCCGGCGCAGGCCACCCACGCGCACCTGACCCCCGCGGCACTGATCGCCGCGCTCGACCACGACCTGCCGCTGCGTGGTCGCACCGTGGTCGTCGCCGGGGACCGGCTGGGCCGCGCGCTGCACCACCGGGCGACGGCAGCGGGCGTCGGCGTGCACCACTACTACGGCGCTGCCGAGCTGTCCTTCGTCGCCTGGGGCGCCCACGCCGGTGACCTTCGCGCGTTCCCCGAGGTCGACGTGACCGTGCGGGACGGGGAGATCTGGGTCCGCTCCCCGTTCCTCTGCTCCCGGTACGACGGGCCGCCCGGGCCGCTGCGCAGGGCCGACGACGGCTACGCCACGGTCGGCGACCTCGGCGCCCTCGTCGACGGACGACTCCGGGTCGCCGGCCGACCGGACGCCGTCACCGTGGGCGGTAGCACCGTCGAGGTCGGGCACGTCGAGGAGGTCCTGGGCGCCGCTGCCCGGGGGGAGGTCTGCGTCGTGGGGATGCCGCACGAGACCCTGGGGCGGGTGCTGGCCGCGGTCCTGACGGTGGCCGAGGACCAGCCTGCCGTGCGCCGGCTGGCCGGTGTCGACCTCAGCGGCGCGGCGCGTCCGCGCCTGTGGTTCCACGTCGAGCGGCTGCCGGTCACCGCCGCCGGCAAGGTCGACCGCGGGGCCCTGGTCTCACTGCTGTCCGGGGACGCCGGCGTCCGGCGACGCCTGGTCTAGCGTTCAGCGGGTGAGGTCGGCCGAGCACCCCGTGATCGTGGCGGCCCTGCGCACGCCGATCGGCACGTCGGGCGGAGCCCTGGCCTCGGTGCCGGCCCCCGAGCTGGCCGGCCCCGTGCTGGCGGCGCTGGCCGCCTCCCTGCCGGACATCCCGCTGAGGGACGTCGTGCTCGGCAACTGCACGGGTCCCGGCGGAGACGTCGCCCGTGTCGCGGCGCTGACCGGGGGGCTTCCCATCGAGGTGCCGGCGCTGACGGTGGACCGTCAGTGCGCGTCGGGGCTGGCCGCGGTCGGCGTCGCCGCGGCGCTCCTGTCCAGCGGGACGGGGCTCGTGCTGGCCGGTGGCGTGGAGTCCGCCTCGACGGCCCCGCTGCGCTTCTGGCCGGGCGAGCCGCCGCAGCGCTACGACCGGGCGCCGTTCGCCCCCGAACACGTCGGCGACCCCGACATGGGCCTGGCCGCGGACGTGCTGGCGGCGAAGGCCGGCGTCACCCGGGCCCGCCAGGACGACTACGCCGCCCGCTCGCACGCCCGCGCCTGCACCACCCGCGACGCCGGCGGCTTCGACCTCGAGGTGCTGCCGGTGGGCGGGGTGGGCCGCGACCAGCGACCGCGGGCCGGCCTGGACGCGCAACGGCTGGCCAGGCTCCGGCCCGCCTTCCGGGACGCGGCGGAGGGCGGCACGGTCACCGCCGGCAACTCGTGCGGGGTCAACGACGGGGCCGCGGTCGTGGCCCTCCTCGACGCCAGGACCCACCGGCGGCTCGACGTACCAGGGCTGCGGGTGCTGGCCACGGCCACCGCCGGCGTCGACCCGAACCTGCCCGGGCTCGGGCTCGTCCCGGCGGCCAGGCAGGCGCTGGACGTGGCCGGGCTGACGCTCGAGGACCTCGACGTGATCGAGCTCAACGAGGCGTTCGCCGGGCAGGTGCTGGCCTGTTGCGACGCGCTCGCGCTGGACCCGGCCCGGGTCTGCGTCGAGGGCGGCGCGCTGGGGCTGGGGCACCCCTGGGGCGCCTCGGGAGCCGTGCTGCTGGTGCGGCTGTTCACGCAGCTGGTCACGGCCGGCCGGGGCCGGTACGGCCTCGCCGCGATCGCAGCCGGCGGCGGCCAAGGGGTCGCGATGGTGGTCGAGCGATGCCGGTGATCGAGGCTCGCCAGGTCGGCCACGAGTACGGCGAGCGCACCGTGCTGTCCGGGGTCGACCTGGTCCTTCGCGAGCAGCGGATCGGCATCGTCGGCGCCAACGGCTCGGGCAAGTCCACCTTCGCCCGGACGCTGAACGGCCTGGTGCTGCCCACGTCGGGCCGCGTGCTCGTGGACGGCCTCGACACCCGGACCCAGGGGCGGGAGGTCCGTCGCCGGGTGGGCTTCTGCTTCACCGACCCCGACGCCCAGATCGTGATGCCGACGGTGGCCGAGGACGTCGCGTTCGGCCTGCGGCGTCGCGGCCTGTCGAAGGCCGAGGTCGGCGAGCGGGTCGAGCGGACCCTGGTCTCGTTCGGCCTGCTCGGCCACGCCGACCACCCGGCGCACCTGCTCTCCGGCGGCCAGAAGCAGCTCCTCGCCCTGGCCTCGGTGCTGGTCGTCGAGCCGGACGTCCTCGTGATGGACGAGCCGACCACGCTGCTCGACCTGCGCAACGCGCAGCACACGGCGGCCGTCGTGGGCGGGCTGGCGCAGCAGGTCGTCCTGGTCACGCACCACCTCGACCTGCTGGAGGGGTTCGACCGGGTCCTGGTGTTCGACGAGGGCCGGGTCGTCTGCGACGACCTGCCCGCCGACGCCGTCCGCTACTACCGCAAGCTGATGTCGTGAACCCGCTGGGGCTCTACGTGCCCGGGACCTCCGCCGTGCACCGGGCGCCGGCCGGGGTGAAGCTCGCGGCCATGGTCGTCGCCGGTGTGCTGTCGGTGCTCGTGGACCGCCCCTGGGAGGTCGGGGTCGCGCTCGGGGTGGTGCTTCTCGGCTACCGGACGGCAGGCCTGTCCTCGCGCGTGGTCTGCGGCCAGCTGCGGCCCCTGCTGTGGATCGGGGCCTGCACGGCCGTGTTCCACCTCCTGGTCAACGGCTGGGAGCGCGCCCTCGTGGTGGTCGGAGTGCTGGCCGCGCTGGTGCTGCTGGCGGCACTCGTCACGCTGACCACGCGTACCACAGACCTGGTGGACGCCCTGGTCGCCGCCAGCCGTCCGCTGCGAGTCTTCGGCGTCGACCCCGAGCGGGTCGGGCTGATGGTCGCCCTGGGGGTCCGCTGCGTGCCGGTCGTCGTGGGGCTGGCCGAGGAGGTCCGGGAGGCGCAGCGGGCCCGTGGGCTGGCCGCGAGCCCGCGCGCTTTCGCCGTACCCCTCATCGTCCGGTCCCTGAGGCACGCCGACGCTCTCGGAGAGGCACTGATGGCGAGGGGGCTCGAGGACTGACCCGCGCCGCTCAGCCGGGGAGCGTCCCCACGACGATCGTCGCCTCCTCGCAGACCTCGACCCGGGGGCTCAGCCGGTTCCGCGAGAACGTCCGGGCCAGCGCATCGGCCTGCCGCTCGCCGGTCTCGACGAGCAGCGAACCCCCAGGGACGAGCCATGACGGCGCCTGCGCCGCCACCCGGTCGGCCACGGCGAGCCCGTCGGCGCCTCCGTCGAGGGCCATCCTGGGCTCGTGGTCGCGCGCCTCCGGCGGCATGCTGCGGATCGCGGCGGTGGGCACGTACGGCGTGTTAGCCGCCACCACGTCCACCCGACCCCGCAGCGCCGGCGGCAGCGCCTCGAACAGGTCCCCCTCGAGCACCCGGCCGGGTGCGGTGATGTTGCGGCGCGCGCACCGCACCGCCGCGGGGTCGAGGTCGGTGGCGTAGAGCTCGACCGCGGGGAGGAGCCGGGCCATCGCGGCGCCGACGGCCCCGGACCCGCAGCAGAGGTCGACGACGACGGGGGCTGGAGCACCGGCCGCCAGGCGGACCGCCTCCCGCACCATCAGCTCCGTGCGGCGTCGGGGCACGAAGACGCCCGGGTCGAGGAGGATCCGGTGCCCGCAGAACTCCGCCCAGCCGAGAACCTGCTCGAGCGGCTCCCCCGCGACCCGGCTGCTGAGCATGGCTGCCAGGTCGGTCTCCGTCGCGGCCTGCGCGAGGAGCAGGTCGGCCTCCTCCTCGGCGAAGACGCAGCCGGCCGCCCGGAGCGCGAGCACGACCTCACGGCGGTCCGACGGTGTGGCCACCCGGCGACCTTAGCCGCCGAGCCTGGGCGAACGCTCGTGGACGACGGGGGTGAACCGACCGCCGATGGGTAATCCAGCCCGACGCCGCACGGCGTCCTCATCCCGCCAGCCCCCTGCCCGCGGAAGGCCTCCCCATGGACCCCAGCGACCCCGCCGTCGACCCTCCAGTCGATCCGAGAGAGGTCGTGGAACGGCTCGAGCGTCACATCTCCGACCCGGACGGGTCCACCGTGGGTGAGGTCGCGCCGCTCGACGCCCCGGCGGGGGACGGTGCACCCAGCGTGCCCGGGAGCCCCGAGCCCCCGGACTGAACGCGAGCGACACCGGCTCACTCGCTCTGCAGCCGGGGCGAGGGCCCGGACCAGCCGAGGGCGACGACCCGCCCGTGGCTCAGGGTGATGCCCGTCGGCCGGTTCATCCACGAGTTCGCGGCGACGACGGAGGCGGTGCCGCCCAGGCCGGCGAGCGTGACCGGAAGATGCCCTCGACCCCGAAGGGCAGGCCGTACGCGGCGCCGTACCGGCCCATGAGCCCGGGCCACAGCAACCCCATCTCGAAGGACAGCACCGTGCCGGAGACCGCGCCGACGGCGAAGAGCACCGCCGAGACCTTCGACCACCGCTCCGCGAGGAGGAGGGCGTCGGCGTCGGCGTGGCGGATCCCGCGGTAGTTCGCGACCAGCATCAGGAACGTGAACGCGACCCCGAACGGCACCAG
>JAWWPF010000298.1:0-10494 GCA_033850795.1 Nocardioidaceae bacterium
GAGGTCGTCGCGCAGGCGGGCCGCCCGCTCGAACTCGAGCGCCTCGGAGGCGGCGTACATCTCCGTGCGGATGCGCTTGACGAACGCGTTGGTGTTGCCGCCGATGACGTCGCAGAAGTCGTCGACGATCGCCCGGTGCTCCTCGGGGCTCACCCGGCCGACGCAGGGGGCCGAACACTTGTCGATGTAGCCGAGGAGGCAGGGTCGGCCGATCTGCCCGGACCGCTTGAACACCCCGTTGCTGCAGGAGCGCATCGGGAACACCCGCAGCAGCAGGTCGACGGTCTCGCGGATCGCCCAGGCGTGGGAGTAGGGCCCGAAGTAGCGCACGCCGCGCTTCTTGGCGCCGCGGCCGACCATCACCCGCGGGTACTCCTCGTTGAGCGTGACAGCGAGCCACGGGTAGGACTTGTCGTCGCGGTACTTGACGTTGAAGCGCGGGTCGAACTCCTTGATCCAGGAGTACTCCAGCTGCAGCGCCTCGACCTCGGTGTTCACCACCGTCCACTCCACGCTGGCGGCGGTGGTGACCATCGTCGCGGTGCGCGGGTGCAGGTTGACGATGTCCTGGAAGTACGACGTCAGCCGCGCGCGGAGGTTCTTGGCCTTGCCGACGTAGACGACCCGGCGGTGCTCGTCGCGGAACCGGTAGACGCCCGGGGAGGTCGGGATCGAGCCCGGCGCAGGGCGGTACGTCGACGGGTCGGCCACGGCCTCAACCCTACGGGGGCGTGCCGACGGTCCGGGGCCGTCCCCCGCCCAGTGTCGGCTTCCGTGGGGTCGGGTCAGGCGATCGAGATCTCGCTGCCCTTGACGGAGACCTTCTTCGCCGCCAGCGGGGACGGAGCCGGCCCCCTGATCACGGACCCGTCGGTGATGGAGTACTCGCTGCCGTGGCAGGGGCAGATGATCTTCTTGTCCGTGACCTGGCCGACGAGGCAGCCCTGGTGCGTGCAGATGGCCGAGAAGGCCTTGAAGTCGCCCTTGCTCGGCTGGGTGACCACGACCTGCTGGTCCTTGAGGATCGTCCCTCCGCCCGCGGGGACGTCGGAGACCGCGACCGTCGCCTTCGCGGACCCCGAGGAGCCCGAGCCGGACGAGCCCGATCCGGAGGACCCGGAGCCCGGCGTGGACGGGTCGGCACTGCCGCCGCCGCCGCACGCGGCCAGCAGCGGCAGGCTCAGCCCGCCGACCGCGGCTCCGCGCAGCATCATCCGCCGCGAGACGTCCTTCTCCCCCCGGTCGCCACTCTGCGTCGTGTCCGACTCGGTCATGTCGCTCCCATTCGGTGAAAAAGGTTGAAGGTTCACCCTAGGGGGCCGTCGTACCCCGGAACCTGAGAGGGCACTGAGGATCACCTCACAGTCTGGTGACCGCCCTGGCCGTGCGGCCGCTGCTCGCAGCGGCCGCACTCGACTTCCGGGTCCGCTTCGAGGCTCGCTTGGGCGGCTGCTTCGCGGGGTTGGCCTCGAGGAGCGGCCGCAGGAACTGGCCGGTGTAGCTGTCCGGGTCCGCGGCCACGTCCTCCGGGGTGCCCTCGGCGACCACCAGCCCGCCGCGGTTGCCGCCCTCGGGTCCCATGTCCACCAGCCAGTCGGCGGTCTTGATGACGTCGAGGTTGTGCTCGATCACCAGCACTGAGTTGCCCTGGTCGACGAGCCGCCCGAGCACCAGCAGGAGCTTGCGGATGTCCTCGAAGTGCAGACCGGTGGTCGGCTCGTCGAGGACGTAGACGGTGCGGCCCGTGGACCGCTTCTGCAGCTCCGCGGAGAGCTTCACCCGCTGCGCCTCGCCGCCGGACAGGGTCGGAGCGGGCTGGCCGAGGCGGACGTAGCCGAGACCGACGTCGACGAGGGTCCGCATGTAGCGGGAGATGGCCGGTATGGCGGCGAAGAAGTCCACCGCCTCCTCGATCGGCATGTCGAGGACCTCGGCGATCGTCTTCCCCTTGTAGTGCACCTCGAGGGTCTCGCGGTTGTAGCGCGCCCCGTGGCAGACCTCGCAGGGGACGTAGACGTCGGGCAGGAAGTTCATCTCGATCTTGATGGTGCCGTCACCGGCGCAGGCCTCGCAGCGCCCGCCCTTGACGTTGAAGGAGAACCGTCCCTGCTGGTAGCCGCGCATCTTCGCCTCGGCCGTGGAGGCGAACAGCTTGCGGATGTGGTCGAAGACCCCGGTGTAGGTGGCCGGGTTGGACCTCGGGGTCCGGCCGATCGGCGACTGGTCGACGTGGATGACCTTGTCGACGTTCTCGATGCCTTCGATCCGGCGGTGCCGTCCGGGGACCGTCCTCGCGTTGTAGATCTCCTTGGCCAGCGACGTGTAGAGGATGTCGTTGACGATCGTGGACTTGCCCGAGCCGGAGACGCCGGTCACCGCGACGAACAGGCCGAGCGGGAACCGCACGTCGATGTTGCGCAGGTTGTGCTCCTTGGCGCCACGCACGACGAGCTCCCGCCCGGGGGTGCGAGGGCGGCGGACCTCCGGGACCGGGATCTGCTTGCGTCCCGAGAGGTACATGCCGGTCGCCGAGTCGTGGTGCTGCAGCAGGTCCTCGACCGTGCCCGAGACGACCACCTGGCCGCCGTGCTCGCCGGCGCCGGGGCCGATGTCGACGACCCAGTCGGCCACTCGGATGGTGTCCTCGTCGTGCTCCACGACGATCAGCGTGTTGCCGAGGTCCTTGAGCCGCACCAGCGTCTCGATCAGCCGGTGGTTGTCGCGCTGGTGCAGGCCGATCGACGGCTCGTCCAGGACGTAGAGCACGCCCACCAGACCGGCCCCGATCTGGGTGGCGAGGCGGATCCGCTGGGCCTCGCCGCCCGAGAGCGAGCCGGACGGCCGGTCCAGGGACAGGTAGTCGAGCCCCACGTCGAGCAGGAAGTTGAGCCGCTCCTGGATCTCCTTGAGGACCCGCTCGGCGATCTGCTTCTCGCGGGTCGAGAGCTCCAGGCCGCGCAGGAACTCCGCGGACTCGTTGATCGGCAGCCGGCACACCTCGGCGATGTTCTTGCCGCCCAGCGTGACGGCCATCGACACCGGCTTGAGCCGGCTGCCCTGGCACTCCGGGCACGGCACCTCGCGCATGTAGCCCTCGAAGCGCTCACGGCTGGTGTCCGACTCGGCCTCCCGATGCCGCCGCTCGATGTAGGGGCGGACGCCCTCGAAGCTCGTGTAGTAGGACCGCTTGCGGCCGTAGCGGTTGGTGTGCTGGACGTGCACCTTCGTGGCGTGACCGTCGAGGATCGACTTCCTGGCCTTGGCGGGCAGGTCCTGCCACGGGGTGTTCAGGTCGAAGCCGAGCTCGTCACCGAGCGCGCTCAGCAGCCGGATGAAGAAGTCCGCGACGTGGGCACCGGACCAGGGCCCGATCGCGCCCTCCCCCAGCGTCATCGTCGGGTCGGACACCACGAGCTCGGGGTCGACCTCCATGCGTGTGCCGAGGCCGTGGCACACCGGGCACGCGCCGAACGGCGAGTTGAAGGAGAACGACCGCGGCTCGAGGTCGTCGGTGTCGATGGGGTGGTCGTTGGGGCAGGCCATCTTCTCGGAGAACCGCAGCTCGCGACCGGGGTCGTCGGCGGGCAGGTCGACGAAGTCGAAGACGACCAGGCCGCCGGCGAGCCCCAGGGCGGTCTCGACGGAGTCGGTGAGCCGGCGCTTGGAGCTGGGCTTGACGGCCAGCCGGTCCACCACCACCTCGATGGTGTGCTTCTTCTGCTTGTCCAGCCGCGGAGGGGAGTCCATGGCGTGGGTCTCGCCGTTGACCCGGGCCCTCGAGAACCCCTGCGTCTGCAGCTGGCGGAACAGGTCGACGTACTCCCCCTTGCGGCCCCGGATCACCGGGGCGAGCACCTGGAAGCGGGCGCCCTCCTGGAGCGACAGCACCCGGTCCACGATCTGCTGGGGCGTCTGTCGCGAGATCGGCGCGCCACAGGTCGGGCAGTGCGGGCGTCCAGCGCGCGCATAGAGGAGCCGGAGGTAGTCGTAGACCTCCGTGATCGTTCCCACCGTCGACCGTGGGTTCTTCGAGGTCGACTTCTGGTCGATCGAGACGGCTGGCGAGAGGCCCTCGATGAAGTCCACGTCCGGCTTGTCCATCTGGCCCAGGAACTGCCGGGCGTAGGCCGACAGCGACTCGACGTACCGGCGCTGGCCCTCGGCGAAGATCGTGTCGAACGCCAGGCTGGACTTCCCCGAGCCGGACAGGCCGGTGAAGACGATGAGGGCGTCGCGCGGCAGCTCGAGCGACACGTCCTTGAGGTTGTGCTCGCGAGCGCCCCTGATGATCAGCTGGTCAGCCACGGATGAGTCCTCGAGTGCGGGTGGATGCTGGCAGTGCCGCGGAGGCGGGCCTCGTCGGCGACGGTCGGCGCTCGAGGCCCTGCGAGGCGGGCACGTTCGAACACGCGTTCGCCATGATAGCGGGGTCGGGCAAGCCGGGGCCTGATGGCGCGCCCAGCGGACGGTCCACGACGGCTCTCCCCTCACTGGACACCTCGACACACCTGACGGTCGCGCCGAACGCTATCGGCAGCCACGGACACTGGGCGGATGGTGGGGCGGATGGTGGGGCGGATGGTGGCAGGATGAGCCCATGTCCTACAGCGGCAAGGTGCACCCCGGGGGCCGTCCCGACGTACGAGAGCTCCCCGAGCTGATGGTCACGAAGTTCTCGGTCAGCGAGATGGACAACAATGTCTACCTGCTGCGGTGCCGCCGGACCGACGTGCAGCTGCTGGTGGACGCCGCGGACGACGCGCCGCTGATCCTCGAGGTGGCCGGCTCGGGCGGCCTGGCCACCGTGGTGACGACGCACCGGCACTGGGACCACCACCGGGCGCTGCCGGAGGCCGTCGCCGCTACCGGCGCCGAGACGGTCGCCGGCGACGAGGACGCGGAGGAGCTCCCGGTCCCCGTGACCCGGCGGGTCAAGGACGGCGACACGGTCACGTTCGGTGACTGCAGCCTGGAGGTCATCCGCCTGACCGGCCACACCCCCGGCTCGATCGCGCTGCTGTACGACGACCCCGACGGCACCCCGCACCTGTTCACCGGGGACTCCCTCTTCCCCGGAGGCCCCGGCCGGACCACGAACCCGGCGGACTTCACCTCCTTGATGGACGACCTCGAGACCAAGGTCTTCGACCGGCTGCCGGACGAGACGTGGTTCTACCCGGGTCACGGGGACGACTCGACCCTCGGCGAGCAGCGGCCCCACCTCGGCGAGTGGCGCGAGCGGGGCTGGTAGCAGCCCGGGCGTGCCGGACGGTTGTCCGATTTTGCCGCTTTTTACCGTTTTCGGGACGGATCGAGTGGTCGACCTTTACCGTTCTGCCCATGGGGAGAATCGTGCTGACCTGCGTCCTGGCGCTGGTGTTCGGCTTCGGCGGAGCCGCCGGGGCGGTCACCGCGTTCCACGACCAGCTCCAGGGCGCGCAGGGACCGACCGGGCTCACGGGTGCGCCGGGCGCCGCCGGGCGCGCGGGGACCGACGGCGTCGACGGCGCCGCGGGGCCGCAAGGGCCGGCCGGCAAGCCGGGGAAGCCCGGCAAGCCCGGCAAGGCCGGCAAGGCCGCTCCGAAGGCGCCGGCCCCGGCCACCGACCTGGGCTCTGCCGGCTGCGCCGGTAGGTCCGTCCAGGTCATCACCCGAGCCACCATGTCGAAGAAGAAGCTGCGGGTCATCACCCGGAACCTCTGCATCGTCAGCCCGGGCGGCCGGTAGCGACTACTCGTCGAGCAGGGCCAGCAGCCAGTCCCGCACCGGGAAGCCCAGCTCCGCCTCCGCGGCCGCGTCCGCGCCCCGGAGCGCGAAACGGTAGACCAGGGCCTTCGCGACGCACCCCGCGCGCCTCGCGACCTCGACCAGGTGCACCAGCTCGGGCCGGGTCGCGAAGCCGGTGAACGGCTCCAGGTAGGCATCGCGCACCCGCAGCACCGCCGGCGCGTCGACAGGATGCCCTTCGACGTACACCCCGGCGTGGAAGGCCAGCGAGTTCATCGTGGCCAGCATCGTGGCCAGGGGGAAGCCCCAGCTGGCGTCGCCCCAGTCGATGAACCGCGCGGTCGCCACGGATCCGCCCCAGCAGACGTTCCCCGAGTGCAGGTCGTCGTGCTGGACCGAGCTCGGGATGCCGGAGGAGCGCAGCTCCGTGCACCAGGCCTCCAGGCGCGGCAGCGCCGCGGCGAGCCGGGCGGCGTCCTCCTCGGGCAGGCCCCCCTCCTCGGGTGAGGAGCCGCCCAGCTCCTCGAGCAGGGATCGCGCCAGCCCCGGGACGGTGGCGGGCGACACGTCGCGGACGCCGGTGGCAAGCACGGCCTCCCGCTCCGCGGCCATCGTCAGCTGCGCCTCGGCGTACCGGACGACCAGCCGCTCCCAGGGCTTCCAGCTCAGGTCGGGCGTGAAGACCTCCCTCAGCATCGGCCCGCCGTCGCGGGTCAGCGACCAGTCTCGCTCCGTGTCGACCGCGAGCACGTCCGGCACCAGGCCCGGCACCCGCGCGGACAGCAGCCGCACCAGGGCGGGCTCGTGCCCGGTGCCCGCTCCGTTGACCTTGAACCAGATCCGGCCGCCGGTCGTCTCGAAGCGCAGCGCGCTGGACCACAGGCGGGCGTGCGGCTGGGCCCACTCCCCCGTCAGCTCCAGGCCGTGGGCCGCGGCTCGGGCCCGCACCCAGCCGCGCACCTCCTCGTGGAAGGCCGGGCTGGTCCAGAGGGCGACCGTGCCGGAGCTCGGGTAGACCTCA
This sequence comes from Nocardioidaceae bacterium, assembly GCA_033850795.1. Lineage (GTDB taxonomy): Bacteria > Actinomycetota > Actinomycetes > Propionibacteriales > Nocardioidaceae > Nocardioides_B. The sequence continues at coordinate 6,749 of JAWWPF010000298.1, forward strand.
GTCACGGCGGGTGACGGCGGGACCGAGGACCTCGGCGGGGGAGAGAGTACGGCGGACCAACGCCTCTGCGACCTCCCCGAGCTTGCGGTTGGAGCCCCGCGCGAAGCCGCGCAGCGCTGTGAAGGCGGTCTCCATGTCGTGGTGCCCGAACTCCGCGAGCACCCCCTTGGCCTGCTCGATCACCACCCGGGTGGTGAGGGCCGTCTGGAGCTGCTCAGCGAGCAGGGAGGCCCGGTGCAGGGAGCGCTGCTGCAGGATGCCGATGGTGGCCACGTCGGCGAGCGCCTGCGCGACCCGGCGGTTCTCCCGGCTCAGTGAGTGACCGGCGTCGCCGAACAGGTTGAGGCCGCCGATGACCTCCTGCCGCAGACGCATGGGTACGGCGTGCACGGTGTGGAAGCCGACGCTGAGGGCCTGTGTCGCGAAGCGGGGCCAGGTCTGGTCCGCTCCGGCGAGGTCCGGGACCGAGACGACGCGGCCGGTGCGGATGCACTCGACGCACGGCCCGCCCTCGCTGTCCTGGAGCTGCAGGAGCTCGATGACCCGGGTCGCCTCGCTGGTCGAGGCCATCACCTCCAAGCGGCCGTGGTGGTCCAGGAGCAGCAGGCCGGACTCGGACACGGGGAGCAGCTCGACGCAGGCGTGCACCAGTCGGTCGAGCAGGTCCACGACGTCGTAGTCGTCGACCAGCGTGTCCGCCAGCTCCACCAGCCGCTGGGCGAGCAGCGCATCGCCGGCCGATACCCGGTCGGCGAGGATCCCCTCGGGTGGCTCCGTGCTCATCCCTGCTCCTCCGGGTCCTTGTCAAACCGACGTCGTCCGGAAACGACCTGCCCTGCGATCTCCACGAGCGAGAGGCCCTCCGCGAAGGCCCGGGCGCGCAGCTGAGCCATGGCAGCGCTGACGGTGCTGTCGAGCTGCACCATCACCATGCCCGCCGCCTGGTGCACCGACGCGGCCAGCGAGCCGATCCTCGCCACGTCCTCCGGGCCGCCGACGTCGATCAGGGCGGTGCCCATGTCGTCGGCCGACCGCAGGGCGGCGGTGACCTGCTCGGCCGGCATCCGGCCGGCTGCGCGACGGTACAGCTCCAGGGTCCCGAGGACGATGCCGCCGATGCGGAGCGGGAAGACGAAGACGCTGCGGACCTCGAGCCGCTCGGCCTCTCGCAGGAAGAACGGCCACCGCTGCCGCACGCCCTCCCGTGGGTCGAGCAGGTTCCCTATGAGGACAGGCGTCCTTCCGTGCGCTGCGTCCAGGCACGGCCCTTCCGCCAGGCTGGTCTGGAGGTTCTCGAGCGCCAGGGACACGTCGTCCGTGGCGTAGAGGACGGAGCGCACGCCGTCGGAGGAGAGCAGCCCCACACCTCCTCCGTCGACCTCGGTCGCAGTCACGCAGGAGTCGCACATCGGCGTGATCCGCTCGCGCACACCGGCGAGCCACGGCACGGGCTCGACGGAAGGGCTGTCGTCCATCGCGACCGCCGTCCGTCGAGGTGGACGCCCCTCCGAGGAGGCGTCCGAGGGACACACTCTACGCCCGCAGACGGCCGGCGGGCCGTGGCTCAATCGGGGGGCTCGGGCGGGGGTGGGCCCGGGGGCCGCGGCTCGGGCGGCGCGGGCGGTCCCCGTAGGCTCTGGCTCGTGATCGAGCTGAGGACCCGCGCCGAGATCGAGCAGATGAAGCCCGCCGGACGCTTCGTCGCGGACGTGCTGGTCCGCCTCTCGCAGGCGGCCGACGTCGGGGTGAACCTGCTGGAGCTCGACGCGCTGGCCCACCGGATGATCCGCGAGCGCGGCGCCGAGTCCTGCTACATCGACTACCACCCCTCCTTCGGCGCCATGCCGTTCGGGAAGGTCCTGTGCACGTCGGTGAACGACGCGGTCCTGCACGGGCTCCCCCACGACTACGCCCTGCGCGACGGGGACCTGCTGAGCCTCGACTTCGCCGCGTCGGTCGACGGCTGGGTCGCCGACTCGGCGGTCAGCCTCGTGGTCGGGACCCCCGCGCAGCAGGACCTCGACCTGATCGACACCGCCAGCCGGGCGCTCGACGCCGGCATCGCCGCGGCGCAGCCCGGCTCCCGGATCGGGGACATCTCCGCCGCGATCGCCGCGGTCGCGCACGGGGACGGCTTGTCGATCAACACCGACTTCGGCGGGCACGGCGTCGGGCGCACCATGCACGGAGATCCCCACGTCCCGAACAACGGCAGGCCCGGTCGCGGCTACCCCCTCAAGCCCGGCCTCGTCATCGCCATCGAGCCGTGGTTCCTGCAGAGCACCGACAAGCTCTACACCGACACCGACGGCTGGACCCTGCGCAGCGGCGACGGCTCCCGCGGTGCGCACATGGAGCACACCATCGCGATCACCGCCGACGGCCCGCTCATCCTCACCGACCGGGAGCGTCGAGGGACCCCTGGAACTCCACAGCCCGCGCCATGACCCGGTAGCCGAGCGCCTCGTTCACCGAGATCATGTGGTCGTTGGACTCCGCGTTGTGGGTGTCCATGGTCTCGATCTGCGGCTCCGCCTCGGCGGGCCAGAGAAGCATCCCGGCCTTGAGGAGCAGGCCCAGCCGGTGCCCGCGATGAGCCCGCGCCACCGCCGTGTCGTGCTGCCTCGCGACCAGCCGGTACAGCCTGTCGCCTCGGGCCAGCATCGCCTCCTCGTAGGCGACGAGCGTCGTCCCTAGCCGCCCCGGCGATGGTCCGGACGGACCGCCACCGAAGCCCACGCCAGGTGGGTGTTGTCGCGCTGCGGCAGCGTCAGCTCCGCGAAGCCGACCGGACATCCGTCGGCGCAGAGCAGGTACGGCATCGGCGGCTCCCCGTCCCAGCCGAGACGCAGGTGCGCGACGAACCGCTCCTCCGGGGCCGGGTGTGACCAGGGAGCGTCCTCGGCCAACGCGTTGTTGCCGATCTCCACGGCGGCCCGGACGTCACCGACGACCTCCGGGCTGAACCGAGCGAGCAGGTGGCGCCGTGCCAGGGTGACCCCATGTATTTCGTGGGAGTGGACCTCGCCTGGGGCGAGAAGAGGCCCACAGGGATCGCGGTGCTCGACGACGGGGGCCGGCTGGTGCACGTGTCCGCGCAGGGCGACGACGCGTCGATCGTCAGCGCCCTCGCGCCGTACGTCGACGGGCCCTGCCTGGTCGCGGTGGACGCTCCTCTCGTCGTCACGAACGCGACGGGCAACCGGCCCGCCGAGGCCGCCCTCAACCGGGACTTCGCACGCTTCGAGGCCGGTGCGCATCCTGCCAACACCGCCAGGCCCGAGTTCTCGAGGATTCCGCGCGCCGCCCGTCTCGCGACGGCTCTGGACCTGGACGTGGATCCCCGCTCGTCGTCCCCGCGGCGGGCGATCGAGGTGTACCCGCACCCGGCGACCGTGGCGCTCTTCCGGCTGGGCCGGACGCTGAAGTACAAGGACAAGCCGGGTCGGCGCCTCGAGCAGCTGCGCACCGAGCTGCTCCGGCTGGTGCGGATGGTCGAGGGCCTGGCGGAGTCCTCGCCGCCGATGCACGTCGCGGGTCACCCGCCGTGGCAGGAACTGGTCCGGCAGGTGGAGTCGGCCGCCCGCAAGAGCGACCTGCGCCGAGCCGAGGACCAGGTCGACGCGGTGGTCTGCGCCTACGTCGCGCTGTGGGCCGAGCGGCGGCCGGAGCTGACGACCACCTACGGCGACGCGGGCACCGGGTTCATCGTGACGCCGACCCTTCCGGCGGACCTCCTGCCCGAG
>JAWWPF010000048.1:0-22774 GCA_033850795.1 Nocardioidaceae bacterium
CGCGCGGAGGTGCCGAGAGCGGAAGTCTGACGGTCTTGTGTGGGGAGCCACCTAGTCGTAACGTCCCGGGGCAGGCACGTGCGTCCCAGTTACCCGTACCGTCTCGGCATGAATCGTCTCGTGTTGATCAACGGCGCTCCGGGCTCGGGCAAGTCGACGATTGCGCACGCGCTCGCCCAGGACAAGTCGATGACGCTCGCACTGGACATCGACGGGATCAAGCACTCCTTGGGACGCTGGGGCGAGGACCCTTTGGGTTCGGGACTGCAAGCCAGGCGGCTAGCCCTTGCGCTCGCCGACGAACAGCTGCTTGCCGGATTCGACGTCGTCATCGGCCAGTACCTCGCGCGAACCCCGTTCATCGAGGACCTGGAGCGGTGCGCCGAGCGACACGGCGCACAGTTCTGCGAGTTCGTACTCCACTTGGATGCTGCCGCCCTGGCGAAGCGTCTTGCCGAACGGGCCAGCGATCCGGACCGCATCGAGCACGAGGTCAACAACCGGCTGGTTGGGTCGGAAGACGCCGGGGCGCTCGTCCAGACCATCGAGCCACTTCGGCAACAGCGTCCCGGCGCCTGCTGGGTGAACGCCGCAGGCCCGCTTGCTTCGACCCTCGGCGTCTTGCGCGCCGAACTCCGAACGCGGACGCCCTGACATAGCCGCGATTCGTACCGGTGTTGCCGCTTTGAAGCCCGACGTGCATCGACGTGGTAGACCGGTGTGCGACCATCGGAACTTGCCTGCTGGCCCGGAGTTCGCCCGCCCGCCGCGCTCACCAGGACCCGATCCACTTGGCGCCGCCGGATGCCAGGTGGCCGAGGCAGTACGCCGAGGTCGCCGCTCGAATCAGGCATTGGGATCGGTGGCGGTGGTCGTGGAGCACGTCGGCTCCACATCGGTGCCGGGCTTGGCCGCCAAGCCGTTCCTGGACGTCCTCCCGTTACGGCTCGAATGTCACGCCCAGAGCGAATGCGTGGGACGACGAGCACGCAGGCTGGGTCGACCTGCGGCTAAGGGTGTCGCTGCGAGGGACGTCGACGGGTTCGAGTGTGAGATCTGGGGACCCGACTGGTATTGCCCCCTGGGAGGCGCGACTCGACCAGCTTGCGAGCTACGTCCAAGACTGAGCTTGTGAGACCTCGTTCGAGTGGGGCAGAAGCGAAGGCCACCGTGCCGGCCGAAGCGGGTACCGTAAGGACGCTTCGCCCTAGATACGCGAGCGTTGGGTCCTGGCGTGGGACGGCCAGCGTCCGGTGAGTCGGGCTAGCGGTCTAGAGTTGCTGCTCCCCGGATTTGGCTCGATCGGCGCGATGCTCCTGCGTCATGAGACGGACGGCGGCCAGCGTTCCCTGCGCCATTCGTCCCAGGTCGAGAACCCGTCCGGCGGGTCATCGATGGGTTCACTGCCGTCGAGCTCACCGGGCGTTGGGATGTCGATGCGGGCAGCCCACCGCCTGAGCTCCTCGTCGGACATCGGCCAGGACGTGTGGGGCGCCTCGGCTTCACGCTGGGCGAGTCGTCTCCGCTGCTCGGCTGGAGTGAGCTCGAAGTAGCGCAGCTCCACCATCGCGTCCCGGTCAGCTGCGGCCCGTCGTAGAGCGGAGCGCTCGTCCCGACCCCAGAGGCCGTAGTCGACGACCACGTTGTTGCCGAGCTCGAGCGCGCGCAGTCCGATCTCGATGAGCCGTCCTTCGATCACGTCCTGGGCCGACGGCGGGTTCTCATCCCCGTAGAGAGCCTTCACCCATTCGTCCTTGGTGAGACGAAGCGCCTGCTGCTCGACCTCTATTCGCCGCGCAGCGCTCGTCTTGCCGGTGCCTGGGAGCCCCACCATCAAGAACAGCGTTGGACGCTGCATCATCACCCCTTGTCTGACTGAAGACCCGATCATCGCCGACGTACTCACCCGAGGCGCCACCTTCGCCCACCCTGAAGGCATGCTGCACGGTTCGGAGGACACTGTCGCGTTCCGGCTCTGGCCGCCGGTCGGGATCGGTGCTCCCCTTCTCGTCGGCTGGCTGGCCACGCTGGTCCGGGGCGACCCCCGTCGCCCTCGGCGGCTGGCGGGTGCGCCGCTGGCTGTGCCCGGATCAGCCGTCTCACCCACGCCTATCCTGACCCGGTGAACGCGCCGTCGGTGTGGGGCAAGACGCCCCGCGAGAGCATCGAGCAGGAATGCGCACGTCGCGGGAAGGACGCTGTTGTCGCCGGCTGCATGGAGCTTCTCGGCGGTGGCGACGCCGACGCCGAACTGATCCTCGCCCTGGGCGGCCCACCGGCACGTGGGGTCGTCACGGGCGAGGTTCCCCAGCAGGACTACTGGCTGCGGGTGTGGGCCACGCGAGGACTCCTCTGGGCCTGGGACGACGTGGCAGTTGGGTCGGTGGACGTTGCACTGAGCGACGACGCCTGGCGGGTCCGCGAGATGGCGCTCAAGGTGGTGGCCCGGCACCGGCTCGAGGACGCGCTCCTGAAAGTTGCGGACCTTCAGGACGACCCCGTTCCCCGCGTGAGAGCGGCTGCTGCACGTGCGCTGATGCGGATCTCCACGCCGAGGGAGTGACCGGCGTGGGCGGGCAAGATCCGCCCGGATTTGGGAGGTGACGCATGCTCCCGTGGTCGATAGCATCCAAGTCGGCGTCAGCTCGCCCGAGGAGGTCCGATGATGTGGAAGCTGCTGGTGGGTGTGACCGTGGCCGGACTCGTCACTGCGGCGGGTACGACCGCCACGACAGCCGCAACCCCGGGCAGCAGCACGGGCACTGGATCCGTGTTCGTGTCGAACCCGGTCCAGTCCCTGGGTGACGAGTCCCTCACGGACCAGAAGGATGCGGACGCCGCCGTACCCGCGGCTGCGTACCACACCGTCACGCTGACCAATCTCGACGGCACCGGCCGCCTCAGCGGGGACTTCGCGACGGTCGTCACCGAGACGGGCAACCCCGCCGTGTCGGCCACGAACACCTTCCGCTACACGCGGCACCAGGACGAGTTCGAGCAGGTCATGGCGTACTACTGGGTCACCGAGGCCCAGAAGTACATTCAGAGCCTCGGCTTCGGGAGCACCCGACGCGCGATCGACAACGTGCCGCAGCGGGTGCGGATCAACCAGCTGGGCGCGGACAACTCCTTCACCACCGACCACCCCGTGAACGAGATTCGCTATGGCAAGGGCGGGGTGGACGACGCCGAGGATGCCGAGGTGATCCTGCACGAATACGGCCACGCCATTCACTTCGCGCAGAACTTCAGCTTCGCCTCGGAGGAGGCCGGCGCGATCAGCGAGGGTTTCGGCGACTACTGGGCGGTGACCGTCTCAGACGTCGTCGCGAGGAGCCTCGGCGTCCCGGAGCGCGAGCCGCTGGCCTGCGTGGCCGACTGGGACTCCACGTCATACACGAGCACGCTGCCCCACTGCCTGCGCCGCCTCGACACCGACCTGCACTACCCGGCGGACCTGAACGGCGAGGTGCATCACGACGGCCAGATCTGGTCACGCGCGCTGTGGGACATCCGGCAGGCCCTCGGCAACGTCAAGGCAGACACGATCATCCTGCAGGGGTCCTTCGACTTCCCGGGCACGTCCATGACCGACCTCGCGAACCGAACCGTCGCAGCCGCGCGGAATCTTTACGGAAACGCGGCCGCCAAGACGGTCACCACAGCCTTCGCCGACCGCGGGATCCTCTGACCGGCCGGGTTTGCCGTCGAGCGACGCGGGGCGGCTGGGAGTTCTGCCGAGGGATGCGAGACCGCCCGCTGTCAACCGCTTCGTCGCGGCACTGCTCTCGGCATCTCGTTCGATCGAGGTCCCTGGTCTGGTCCTTCGCCCACCCGGAAATCCGGCCCGGCGATCCGAATCGCACGGTCGTCGGATCATCGGCGTCGTCGAGTTAGGCCTCGGGCTCGAGAGAGACGAGAGCTAGAGCAACGGGCCCGGCGCCGACGAGCGATCGTCTGCCGAGCGGCTCATCGGGCTCGTCGGGCCCGTCGAAGCCTCAACGAGTAGAGGACGAGCGATGCCGCGACGAGGGCTGCGCCGATCCACCCGAGTGCGGGCACGTCGAGGACCGCGAGCAGTCGGGAGCCGAGCAGTGCACCGCCTGCGATGCCGATGTTCGTGGTCGCGTTGACCAGGGCGGTCGCCGCGTCGGTGGCCTCCCCCGCCGACCGCAGCATCACCGTCTGCGTCAGCGTCGGGAAGGCGCCGAACGCGGCGCCCCAGACGACGACGATCGCGATGATGCCGATCGTCGAAGCGACGGCGGCGGAGAGCACGAGGCTCACGAGCATCAGGACGATGTCGGCCGCAAGTGCCTCGTCCGGGCGGCGGGCGACCACTGCACCCGCGAGCGCTAGCCCGAGCAGGCCGCCGCACCCGTAGCCGAACAGCGCGACGCCGACATGGGCGCGGCCGACGCCGTCGTGCAGGAGCAGTGGGCTGACGTAGGTGTACAGCGTGAAGTGCCCCAGCGAGAGCAGCGTGATGACCGATGCCATCACCAGCACCGCGGGATGGCGGATCCCGATCAGCACCGGCGTTCGGGAACTCGACCGCGCCGTCTGCCGGGGGGACGCTTGCGCGGGCAGCACCCGCGGGACCGCCAGGGCAAGCGCCGTCACCGCAACAGCGAGGACGACGAACGCCCACCGCCAGCCGAGGGCAGTGCCGAGCACCGTGCCGAGCGGGACGCCGAAGACGAGGGCCACCGCGTTGCCGATCATCACGACGGTGATCGCGTGGCCCGACCGTGCAGCGTCGACGAGCGACACCGCCGCGGCGACGGCCACGGCGAAGAAGCCGGCGTGCGCCAAGCCGCCGATCGTCCGAGCCACGACCGCCACGGCGTAGTTCGGCGCAACCGCGAAGACGACGTTGCTCACCGCGTAGGCACCCAGCAGGCCCGCGAGGACCACCCGGCGCGGCCACCGCTCGGCGATCGCCGCGATCGGCACGGACATGACGGCGACGAGGACGGCGTAGAGCGACACCAGGACGCCCGCCTCCGACGAGGACACGTCGAGCCCGCGGCCGATCTCGGGCAGCAGACCGACCGGCAGCATCTCGGTGCAGATCGCGAAGAACACGCACGCCGCAAGCAGAACAAGCGGCGCCCGGCCCGAGTCGGTCACCCATCGATCATCCCAGACCGCCCCGTCGCGTTCGCGATCCGGTCGCCGTCATGCTTGCCAGCTGCCCGGATGAGGTCTCGGAGATTCAGCGCCTGTGGCCTTGGTTCGAGAACCTGGCGGGACTGCGCGGGCGCAAGATGTACGCCACCGCTGACGTGATCGGTGGCGTCTACGCGACGTGCACACCCATCCGTGCCGGAGATGATCCGGCTGCTCTGGGTTTGCGGGTCGATGAGCTGCCCGGTGGTCGGTTCCGTCGGGGACGGCTGCGTGGAGAGCCACCTGGGGTCTACGCCCTGATCGGGCCGGGATTCGAGGAGCTCGAGTCGAAGATCCCGGCGGATCGCACGCGTCCGCTCGTCGAGTACTACAAGCGGCATGACGAGATCGAGCTGTGGGTGCCGGTAGCCGAGTAGCCAAGGGCTCGCTCAGCTCTCAGTGAAGCCAAGGCGAAAGGACGAGGAACACCGCTCGCGGTTGTCGGCAGGTATGGCGCGGCGGCGCCGACTGTCCACGCCGGAAGTCACTGAGGATCTACGGGGACTGGTGCACCTCCACCTGCAACGACACCGACGGGGACGGCCCACTGCAGCCGCTGCCGCCCGTGGCCCTCGTCCCCACTCTCCCGGATGGCCGAGCCGTGCCAGCCGGCCACAAGCCTCACCCCGCCGGCGCGCCCGTCCTCTGCCGATGCAGTCGAGCTGACCCGCGGGCGTCCGGGGCATCCGCTCGATGAGGACCGCGGACACCCTGTCGAGGTCCACCCGGTCCACCACTTTCGGAGTGGCGATCACTCCAGCCGCGGCAGTGCGACGCGTTGCAGCGGTGGTTGGGTCGATACTGCGCTCGTGAGCAGCTCGGAGGTGGTGTCCGTCCGGTCGGCGCGCCCGGCTGACGCCGACGCGATGCGAGAGGTCGCCAGGGCGGCGTACCGGCTGTACGTCGACCGGATCGGCCGGGAGCCGGCGCCGATGACCGCCGACTACGGCATCGCGAAGTCCGGGGAGGCCTGGGTCGCCGAGCAAGGAGGCACGATCGTCGGCTTGCTCGTGCTGGTGCCGGCCCTGGACCACCTGCTCCTGGAGAACGTGGCCGTCGCGCCGCCGGCGCAGTGTCTTGGCGTCGGTGCTCGGCTGCTGCGGTTGGCCGAGGAGCGGGCCCGGGCGCATGGTCTCCCCGAGGTGCGGCTGTACACCAACGAGGCGATGACCGAGAACCTCGCGTACTACCCACGACGCGGCTACCGGGAGACGCACCGGGCCACGCAGGACGGCTTTCGTCGGGTCTTCTTCAGCAAGGTGCTCGACTGAGCAGCACACAGCCCAGGTCGCCATACCGGTGCTCCCTCACGCGCGATCGTCGAAGATGTCTCTGTCGGATTGGGCTGTCGCCGTTCGTGGACATGGTGAAGGGTGCCGCAGATGCCGCCGTGAGCGAAGGAGATGACATGACCGAGTACCTCATCGCGTTCAACAACGACTGGGTGCCCGACTTCACGTTCGAGGAGCTGCGCGAGAAGTCCAGGACCGTCAGGGCGCTGATCTCCGAGATGAAGGCTGAGGGGGTCCTGATCTTCACCGGCGGCCTGGACGACGACTCCCCCGTGTTCAGTGTCGATGCGTCCAGCGGCACGCCGCTGTTCACCGACGGTCCGTTCACCGAGTCCAAGGAGCACCTGGGCGGCTTCGCCGTCGTGGATGTAGCCGACGAGGAGGCGGCGCGGCTGTGGGCCGGAAGGATCGCGGTTGCCTGCGGCTGGCCGCAGGAGGTCCGTCGTTTCGGGGACGCGAGTCGGTTCGACTGAGCTCTGCCGAGCTCGGCGGCCCGTCCTCAGCCGCGGGGCAGGGTCCGGCCGTCGGGGAGCTCTCTGCCGCTCAGGAGGGCCACCAGAGAGCCGGTGTCGGCGCGAACGAGGTGACCGGTCCCCCAGCTCCACTCGGTGTCCGCTGCCTCGAGCCGGACACCGGTGAGGTCGAGCCCGAAGATCGTGCCGTTCGCGGCGACGAGCTGGTCGAGGACGGCGGTCGTGGCCTCTGCCGGTGCGACGGAAGGGCGGTCGAGCGGGATCGTCACGTCCAGGGAATGGACGACGGCATGGCTCAGTGCGCCGGCCGCACCGCCGCCCGGTGGCTGCCACGCGTGCAGCTCCGGCGATCGGAGCTGGCCGAGGAGGTCCGCGACGGGCAGGGAGGCGTCTCTCATGGCCACCGTGTCGGACAGGACGGTGAAGTCGCCACGGGCTGCCGCCATCTCGGCCCCGAACTTCTCCGGAGTCAGCCGCACCGGCATCGTCACGTGGGCGACCACGTGACGCACGAGCCACTTCTCGCACAGCGACGGGGCGTCCCATGTGTCGACGGGCGCGGAGGCGAGGAGATCGGCGAGCCCCGTGTAGGTCGAGGCAACCCAGGACTGTGTGTCGGTCATGATCGGTCTCCTTGGCTGAGGCGGGCGAGGTGTTCCTCGAGCTTGTCGAGGGACGTGAGGAACCCGGCACGGGCCTCGGGCAGGCGCATCGCCTCGGGCACGTTCCGCTGGTGTATGACGACCGCAGTGCTGCCGTCGCCGAGGTCGGCGAGCGTGCTCGTCGTGTGCATGCCGGAGGCCGACTCGACCCAGGACAGCCGTTCGGGCGGAACGACCTCGGTGAAGGTGGCGACCATCCGGTGGCTGCCGTGGACCCCCACCAACAGTGTCTCGAAGCGGCCACCGGCGTGGAGCTCCACGACGATGCCGTCGACCGGCGTGGCCATGCCGCTCGGACCCCAGAACTGCGCGAGCTCGGCGCGCTCGGTCAGGCACCGCCATACCAGCTCACGAGGTGCGCGGAAGACCCGACGGTAGACGAGCTCGTCGTCCGTCACCGGTCTTCGCCCTCCTGCAAGCGGGCGAGGTGCGACTCCAGGCGGTCCATCCGCTCGGACCAGGTGCGCCGGTTCTCCTCGATCCAGGAGAGTGCGGTCTCGAGGGCCGCCGGCTCGAGCCGGCACGGCCGCGTCTGCCGGAGCCGTCCCTGGCTGATCAGACCCGACCGCTCGAGGACCCGGATGTGCTGCGAGACGGCCTGCATGCTCATGTCGTACTTTCCCGCCAGCTCCTTGACGGTCGCGTCGCCGGCGCTCAGCCGGGCCACGATGTCGCGGCGGGTGCGGTCGCTGAGCGCGGTGAACAGGGCGTCGAGCTGCTGGTCCTCGAGGGTCGCTACCACGGACTTACTCAATCATCTGCTTGATCAAGTGTCAACTGGATGAACCGTCCACTGGGACCTTCCACCGCGCGATTGACGGCCAGGGCGCATACTGGAGGTAATGAGCTCATCAGCGGCCAGGCCGCGGCACCTCTCCAGCAGCCCGTTCCAGCGTCGACCGGAGCCGGTGATTGAGGAGTTCGCCGTCGACGACCGTGTCGCTCACGACACCTACGGGGTCGGTCGTGTCGTCAGCACGGATCCCGGGGCAGTCACGGTGGACTTCGGGACTCGAACGGTGCGGATCGTCAGCCCCTTCAGCAAGATGGAGAAGCTGTAGCCGCTCCGGCGTAGGTCCGGAATCAGCGCCGCCTCAACGGGAATGCGCGCCGCCTCAACGGGAATCAGCGCCGCCTCAACGAGGGGGTCAGCAGGCGGCGAACAGGACCGGTCCGGAGGACAGGTCGGACAGCACCGGCCGCCTTGCGACCGGCTGGAGCTGCAGCACGACGTCGCGGCCCTCGGCATCGCTCGAAGCGACCCGGAACCGGTCCCGGAACGACCCGCCCTGTCCCGGCGCCGGACCCCGGGCCAGCCGCACCCTCGGCCGCAGGTTCCGGGAGGCCTCCGAGGAGCCCGAGAACCGCATCGCCAGGACCATGCTCCGGTCGGCGTGCTGCGCCATCACCAGGCCGGCCAGCGGCGACACCCCGCCCGCCCTCGCGACCAGCGCCCGTCCCACCTGGACCGCGCGCGGGTCCGCCGCCGACATGGCGAGGTCCCGGCAGGCGTAGGCGCCGGCCCACTGGACCGCCGCCGACGGGTCGCCGGCCGCGTCCGCCAGTGAGCCGACGCCGGCTCCGTGCAGGACCGACGACCCCGAGCCGCGGGCCACGGAGGCCGCCTGGGACACGTACCCGGCGCTGTCCGACAGCAGGACCAGGTGCTCGTCCGGCAGCACGACGACGTGCCGCAGCAGCGGCGCTGATGTCCCGGCCAGGCTGGTGACGAGCGCCGAGGAGCCCGTCCAGACCCGGCCGGCGGCGACGTACCCCAGCCGGCGCAGCCGCGGCTCCAGAGCGGCCATGTCGACCCCGTCGAGCTTGAGCACGTCGACCGAGCCGGACGCGGACGTCCCCAGCGCCTCCCACTCCGCGTCCAGAGCGCTGAACCCGTACCGCCGGGACAGGACCTGGGTCGAGCCGGCCACCGCGGACCCGGGGACCAGGTCCCGGGTGGTCGCCCGGCCCAGGAAGGCCGCGACCCGCCGCTGCGGGGACGTGTCCGTCAGCGGCTTCCCGCCGGCCGCCTCCCGGGCCACGTTCCAGTCGATGTAGGCGACCCGCAGCGTCGAGCCGGGCAGGGTGTCGAGCGCCTGCTCGTAGGTGGACCGGGCACCGAGCACCCGCCAGGTCACTGCGCCGACGACGGCCACGACCACGAGCAGCCCCGCGACGTAGACGACGACACGTGTGTGCACCCCTCGTTCACCCAATCGTTCGGCGACGATGTGACACTAGCCGCATGGTCGACGGACCCGAGATCCTGGCAGCGGGCGCTGTGGTCGCTCGGCGCGGGCAGGAGGTGCTGCTCGTGCACCGCCCGAAGTACGACGACTGGTCCTTCCCCAAGGGCAAGGCCGACCCGGGCGAGCACGTCACCGCGGCGGCCTTCCGCGAGGTCGAGGAGGAGACCGGGCTCCGGATCCGGCTCGGCCCGCCGCTCGGCCCGCAGCGCTACACCGTGCAGAACGGCCAGTCGCGGGTCAAGCACGTCCGCTACTGGGCCGCCCGGGCGGTGGGCAGCGACGACGTCTCGAAGTACCGGCCGAACGCGGAGATCGACAAGGTCGCCTGGGTGCCGGTCGAGGACGCCGAGCGGCTGCTGACCTACGACCGGGACCGCACGACGCTGGAGGAGGCCGCGCCGTACCGGAAGAAGAGCCACCCGCTGATCGTGCTGCGGCACGGCAAGGCCAAACCTCGCAAGAAGTGGAAGAAGGACGACCGCGAGCGCCCGCTGAACAAGGTCGGACGCGGCCAGGCCGCCGAGCTCGTCCCGGTCCTCGGCGCGTACGGCGTCCGCCGGGTGCTGAGCTCGACGAGCCGCCGGTGCTGGTGCACGGTCAGCCCGTACGTCGACGCCGCCGAGCTCGACCTGCAGGTCACCCGCGACCTGTCCGAGGAGGACGCGTCGGCGAAGGCGATCAGTCGCCACGTGCACCGCCTGCTGGACAAGCCGGAGCCGGCCGTGGTCTGCACGCACCGCCCGGTGCTGCCCTACGTGTACGACGCGCTGGGGGTGCCGGACCCCAAGCTCGAGGCCGGCGCGATGCTCGTCGTGCACCACCGGGCGGGGCAGCTTCTCGCCGTCGAGCAGCACCAGCTCTAGGAGGTACGCCGCCGCGGCCTGCCGACAGACCCGAAGCACCGTCAGCCAGCGTTCACCTCGCGTTCACCGGACTCCGAGGGTCGCTTCACCTCGCCTCCCTACGTTGTGGGCAACCGGCCACACCTGTGCCGGAACCCAAGACTCTTCAGGAGACGAGAAGTGAAGCGCACTTCGATCCGCTACGCGGTCGCACCGACCGTGGCAGCTCTGGCACTCGGCCTGAGCCTCTCCGCGTGCGGCGCGTCCAACGAGCAGAGCAGCTCGGACCAGTCCAACGCCGCGGCGAGCGCCGGCGGCACCCTCAGCGGCACCCTCAACGGGGCCGGCTCCAGCGCCCAGCAGGCCGCCCAGGCCGCCTGGACCGCGGGCTTCCAGTCCGCCAACTCCGGGGTCACGGTCAACTACGACCCGAGCGGCTCGGGCGCGGGCGTGGAGCAGTTCCTCGCCGGCGCGGTCAACTTCGCCGGTTCGGACGCCTACCTCGACGACACCCAGCTCCCGGGCTCGAAGAAGCCCTGCAACGGGCAGACCGCGATCGAGGTCCCGGACTACATCAGCCCGATCGCCCTGGTCTACAACCTGCCCGGCGTCAGCAAGCTGCAGCTGTCCCCGGACACCGCGGCGAAGATCTTCTCCGGCAAGGTCACGACGTGGAACGACCCGGCCATCAAGGCCGAGAACCCCGGCACGACGCTGCCCTCGACGAAGATCACCGCCGTCCACCGTTCCGACGACTCAGGCACGACGAAGAACTTCACCGACTACCTGCACCAGACCGCCGGCAGCAGCTGGACCGACGAGGCCGGAGAGACCTGGCCGTTCAAGTCGGGCGAGGGCGCCAACGGCACCTCCGGAGTGGTCCAGGCCGTGACCAGCGGCAAGGGCTCGATCGGCTACGCCGACGCCAGCCAGGCCGGGAAGCTCGGCGTCGCCAGCGTCAAGGTCGGGTCCTCCTACGTCGCTCCGACCGCCGACGCCGCGGCCAAGGCTGCCGACGTCTCCAAGCGCGTCCCGGGTCGGGCCACCAACGACATGGCGCTCAACATCGACCGCACCACCACCGAGTCCGGCGCCTACCCGCTGGTGCTGGTGTCCTACCTGATCGCCTGCCCGACCTACAAGGACGCCAACACCGCCAAGCTGGTCAAGGGCTACCTCGACTACGTGGTCAGCAAGGACGGTCAAGCCGCGGCCGGCAAGGCAGCCGGCTCCGCGCCGCTGCCCAGCTCGCTGAGCGGCAGCGCGTCGTCCGCGGTGCAGAAGATCGCCGCGAAGTGACTGAGATGAGCAGGCCACGCCAGCGGGTCGGCGACCGCATCTTCTTCAACATCACCCGCCTGGCCGGCCTGCTCATCCTGCTGGCGCTGGCCGGGGTGGCGATCTTCCTCACCACCGAGGGCCTGCCCGCCTTCACCGCACCGTCCGACGCGCTCGGCGGTGCGGCGAACTTCGCGACGTACGTCGCTCCGCTGGTGTTCGGCACGCTGCTCGCCGCGGTGCTGGCGCTGCTCATCGCCACCCCGCTCTCGCTGGGCGTGGCCCTGGTGATCTCGCACTACGCGCCGCGACGGCTGGCGACTCCACTCGGCTACCTGGTCGACCTGCTGGCCGCCGTACCCAGCGTTGTCTACGGCCTGTGGGGCCTGGCGTTCCTCGGCGTCCGGCTCAGCCCGCTCTACGGCTGGCTCGAGCAGCACCTGGGCTGGATCCCGCTGTTCGCCGGGCCGGCCTCGACGACCGGCCGCACGATCCTGACCGCGGGCATCGTCCTGGCGATCATGGTGGTGCCGATCATCACCGCGATCACCCGCGAGATCTTCGTGCAGACCCCGACGCTCAACCAGGAGGCGGCGTTCGCGCTGGGGGCCACACGCTGGGAGATGATCCGGCTCGCCGTGCTCCCCTACGCACGCAGCGGCATCGTCTCCGCGGTGATGCTCGGCCTCGGCCGGGCGCTGGGCGAGACGATGGCGGTCGCCATGGTGCTCTCCGCGAGCGGCGTGGTGAGCATCAACCTGATCAGCAACACCAACCCGTCGACCATCGCCGCGAACATCGCGCTGAAGTTCCCCGACTCCACCGGGCTGGCCGTCAACGCGCTGGTCGCCAGCGGCCTGGTGCTGTTCGTGATCACCTTCCTGGTGAACTTCGCCGCTCGCTCGATCGTGGCCCGCAGCGAGAGGAGCCTCGCATGAGCGGCCTGATGAGGATCCAGGTGCCCGTCCAGGACACCCCGCCTCCCTCGCCCCCGGTTCCCGTCCTGGGTCGACCCACGGGTAGTGAGCCGGGTGGTGAGCCGGGAGGCGAGCCGGGTCGCGACTCCGGGACCGGCACGGTCCGGCACCTGAGCCTGAGCCAGCCGCGCCTGCCCCGGTGGGCGGGCTGGCTGGTGGCAGTGGTGTCCGCGGCGGCCGCGGCTCTGGTGAGCCTGACCCTGGGCTGGAACTTCGTCGGGGCCGCAGTGCTAGCCGTCGTGTTGTACGGCGTCGCGCTGCCGGTCTGGTCGCGGCTGGTGGAGAACCCCCGCGCGGCCCGGGACCGGCTGATGACCACGCTGGTCTGGTCGGCGTTCGGCCTGGCGCTGGTGCCGCTGGTCTCGCTGGTCTACACGGTGCTCCGCAACGGGCTGGGCGTGGTGAACGGTCAGTTCCTGACCTTCTCGATGCGCAACGTGATCGGTCCCGGCGGCGGCATCTACCACGCCCTGATCGGCACGCTGCTGATCACCCTGGCAGCCACGCTCATCTCCGTCCCGGTGGGGCTGCTGACCTCGATCTACCTCGTGGAGTACGGCGAGCGCAGTCGCACCGCCCGGACGATCACCTTCCTGGTCGACGTGATGACCGGCATCCCCTCGATCGTCGCCGGGCTGTTCGCCTACGCGCTGTTCGTGCTGTTCTTCGGCGAGGGCGTGCGGATGGGCTTCGGCGGAGCCGTGGCCCTCTCGCTGCTGATGATCCCGATCGTGGTCCGCTCGTGCGAGGAGATGCTGAAGCTGGTGCCGCGCGACCTGCGCGAGGCGTCATACGCCCTGGGGGTGCCGAAGTGGCGCACCATCGTCAAGGTCGTGCTGCCGACCGCGCTGCCCGGCATCATCACCGGCATCACGCTGGCCATCGCGCGGGTGGTCGGCGAGACCGCCCCCCTGCTGATCATCGCCGGGGCCACCGACTCGGTGAACAGCAACCTGTTCGCCGAGCGGATGGAGACCCTGCCGGTGTTCATCTACTACTCGTTCACCCAGCCCGGCGTGCCGGCGGAGTACGGTCAGGCCAGGGCCTGGGGTGCTGCGCTGGTGCTCATCGCGCTGGTGATGGCACTGAACCTGCTCGCCCGGGCAGTGGGCCGCCTGCTGTCCCCCAAGACGGTCCGCTGAAGTCCCGGCGGACGCCCCTTTTCGAGAAGGATCCCCCATGGCCAAGAGCATCGACGTCTCGGACCTGAACATCTACTACGGCGACTTCCTCGCCGTCGAGGGCGTCACGATGACCATCCCGGCTCGCTCCGTGACCGCCCTGATCGGGCCGTCCGGGTGCGGCAAGTCGACCTTCCTGCGCTCGCTGAACCGGATGCACGAGGTGATCCCGCGGGCTCGCGTGGAGGGCAAGATCGTCATCGACGGCCAGGACCTGTACGGCGCCGACATCGACCCGGTCGAGGTGCGCCGCCAGATCGGCATGGTCTTCCAGCGGCCGAACCCGTTCCCCACCATGTCCATCTACGAGAACGTGATCGCCGGCTCCCGGCTGAACTCCAAGCGGATGCCCAAGGCGAAGGCCGACGAGATCGTCGAACGGTCGCTGCGTAGCGCGAACCTGTGGGAGGAGGTCAAGGACCGGCTCGGCAAGCCCGGGCAGGGCCTCTCCGGCGGGCAGCAGCAGCGGCTGTGCATCGCCCGGGCCATCGCCGTCGAGCCGCAGGTCCTGCTGATGGACGAGCCCTGCTCGGCCCTCGACCCGATCTCGACCTCGGCCGTGGAGGATCTCATCCACGAGCTGCGCGCGGAGTACACGATCGTGATCGTCACCCACAACATGCAGCAGGCCGCCCGGGTCTCGCAGGACACCGCCTTCTTCAACCTCGCGGGCGCCGGCAAGCCCGGCCGGCTGGTGGAGATGAACCCGACTCGGAAGATCTTCAGCAACCCCGAGGAGAAGGCCACCGAGGCCTACATCTCCGGCCGCTTCGGCTGACCCCCCGAACCGGCCCGTCCGCACGTCTCAACCCCGCCGACCCGGCGCAACCGCACGCCTCAGCGGACCCGGTCGGACAGGATCGAGGTTCGTGCCCGCCCCCAAGCTGGCACGACCCGTGCGACCCTGTCCGACGGGCTCCCGCCGTCCCCCCGGCACAAGAGAGACGGGACATGCCTCGCGGTATGACGCGTTTGTGCAGAACTTTCTGCCGAGTCGGCGCATCCGCCGCCCTCAACCCCCTCGAGCCGGCGCATCCGCAGCCGTCGCGCACTCCGGACGGACCGCGACCCGCCGTCAGCCGAGACGTCCGACACCGAGCCGGGCCGGGAGTACCGACGGACGCTCCAGGCCGATGACAGGATGATGCCGTGACCCAGGAGCACGCCGGTCGCCTCAGGCGGGCCCACCTTGACGACGCGACGCGGCTGCTGTCCTTGTGGGAACACATGTTCGACGAGATGGGCGCCCCGACGTCGACGGGATGGCGAGAACATGCGCGGGACTGGCTCACCAGGTTCGTCGACGACGACAGCGCGGCCCGCATTCCGGTCATCGACGTCGCAGGTGAGATCGTCGCCTCGGCCGTCGGCACGGTCGAGGTGGGCGTCCCCAACCCCCACTCCCCTACCGGCCGCGCGGTTCGGCTGGTGAACGTGTTCACCCTGGCCCCGTATCGAGGCCGCGGGTTCGCGACCGAGCTGATCGGTGATGTCATCGAGTGGGCACAGGAGATGGCGGTCGACCGCATCGACCTGAGCGCCACGCCAGAGGGCCAGCGGATCTATGGGCGACTCGGCTTCACTCGTACCAGCGCCCCGCGTATGAAGCGGATGCTCTGACTGACGCGTCCCCGGGGACGCCATACGCGCCGACTTGAAGGGGTTGAGACCTGCAGACGCGCCGGGTCGGCACGGTTGAGACCTGCAGACGCGCCGGGTCGGCAGGGTTGAGACCTGCAGACGCGCCGGGTCGGCAGGGTTGTCAGGGGAGCTGGAAGACCAGCCGGCAGACGTAGTACACGATCGCCGCGACCAGCCCGGCCGCCGGGAACGTCGACACCCAGGCCACCAGGATGTTCGACGCCACCCCCCAGCGCACCGCGGACAGCCGCCGGGTCGCTCCTGACCCCATGATCGCCGAGGTGATGATGTGCGTCGTCGAGACCGGGGCCTGCCAGACGAACGCGGTCGTGTAGAGCACCAGCGCACCGACGGACTCGGCGGAGAATGCACGCGGCGGGTCGAGGTGGATGATCTTGCGGCCCATGGTCCGCATGATCCGGAAGCCGCCGGAGTAGGTGCCCGCCGAGATGGCGAAGGCGGAGCAGAAGATGACCCAGATCGGCAGACCGGAGTCCGGGGAGACGAAGTTGCCGGTCACCAGCGCCAGGAAGATCACCCCCATGGTCTTCTGCGCGTCCTGCAGGCCGTGCCCGAGCGCCAGCGCGGCCGCGGAGACGGTCTGGGCCAGCCGGAACCCACGGGTGACCCGGTGCGGGTTGCGCTTCTTGAACACCCAGAGGATCAGCAGCATCACCGCGAACGCGAGCGCGAAGCCCACGATGGGCGAGGCGATCATCGGGATGAGCACCTTGTCGACGATCGTGTGCCAGCGGACCACCCCGCCGGCGGCCAGCGCAGCCCCGACCAGGCCCCCGATCAGCGCGTGCGAGGAGGAGGAGGGCAGCCCGAAGTACCAGGTCACCAGGTTCCAGGCGATGGCGCCGAACAGCCCCGCGAGCACGATCACCAGCCCGTGGCTCGGCGGGGAGACCGACGAGAGGTCGATCACCTCGGCGACCGTCTGCGCGACCTTCTGGCCGAGGAACGCCCCGACGAAGTTCATGATCGCCGCCATGACCAAGGCGATCCGGGGCGTCAGGGCTCTGGTCGACACCGCGGTCGCGATCGCGTTCGCGGCGTCGTGGAAGCCGTTGGTGTAGTCGAACGCCAGGGCGACGATCACGACCGCGATGACGATCGCGAGGTCCACGGCTCAGGACTCCTTGACGACGAGCTGCTCGACGATGTTCGCCACCCTCTCGAAGGCGTCGATGGCCGCCTCCAGCGAGTCGACGATGTCCTTGAGCTTCAGCACCTCCAGCGCTTCGTACTTGCCGCTGAACAGCTTGGCCAGGATCCGCCGGTAGCTCTTGTCGCCGAGGTTCTCCAGGCGGTTGATCTCGATCCAGTACTCCTCGAGGCCGTCCATGCTCCGCAGCCGCGGCATGGACTCGGAGGTCAGCTCGGCGCAGCGCTGGATGACCTCGACCTGCTTGGCGAGCTCGGAGGGCAGCTTCTTGACCTCGTAGAGCAGGGTGAGGTCGACCGCCTCCTCCATGAAGTCCATGACGTCGTCGAGACCGGAGGCCAGCGAGTAGATGTCCTCACGGTCGAACGGCGTCACGAACGTGCTGTTCACCCGGCGCACGATGCTGTGCGTGGTCTCGTCGGCGGCATGCTCGGCGTCCCGCATCCGCTTCGCGATCGCCTCGCGGTCGTTGCCCTCTCCTAGCATCTCTGCGAGCAGCGCGGCACCCTCGACCAGGTGGTTCGCGGACTGCGAGAAGAGGTCGTAAAACGTCGTGTCGGTCGGACGTAGGCGCAAAGCCACGGCGCGCTCCTGGTTCGGTTCTGGAGAAGCTCGATCACCGACGGTGGAACCCTAGGCGGTCCCGCACCGGTGAAGCCGTGGAACATGCTAGGGCGCGGCTCACTCGACTCAGCAACCCAGGCCAGCCCCGGCGTGCCGTGGTACCCCCCGGGGGTATATGATCAGCGCCGTGTCCGAAACGCCCGGCTACCACGACGACAAGGCCGCCTACCTCGCCCGTTTGCGCCGCATCGAGGGACAGGTGCGGGGCCTGCAGCGGCTCGTCGAGGAGGACACCTACTGCCTGGACATCCTCACCCAGGTCTCCGCGGTGACCAAGGCGCTGCAGGGAGTCGCGGTGGGACTCGTCGAGGACCATCTGGGGCACTGCGTGCGCGACGCGGTCGCCGCGGGCGGGGCGTCCGCCGACGAGAAGGTCGCCGAGGCGTCGACCGCGATCGCCCGGCTGCTGCGCACCTGACGCCGGTATGACGACCAGCGCGGCGCCGTACGACGACCACTCGAGCGACCCGAGGAGAACGACGATGGACCAGACCACCTACCGGGTGACCGGGATGACCTGCGAGCACTGTGCCGCAGCCGTCACCAGCGAGGTCGGCTCGGTGGCCGGTGTCGAGTCCGTGGAGGTCGACGTGGAGGCCGGGACCATGGTGGTCCGCGGCGAGCGGGTCAGTGACGAGGAGGTGCGCGCGGCCGTCGACGAGGCTGGCTACGCGGTGGCATGAAGCAGAGCGTCGAGCTGCTCGTCGGCGGGATGACCTGCGCGTCCTGCGTCGGGCGGGTGGAGAAGAGGCTGAACCGGTTGGACGGGGTGACCGCGACGGTCAACCTGGCCACCGCCTCCGCGGCGGTGGAGTACGACCCCGCCGACGTCGAGGTCGACGCCCTGCTGCGGGCGGTCCAGCAGACCGGCTACACCGCGACGCTGGCGACACCCGAGGCGGCCACGGAAGCCGGGGACGACGAGCAGCGGGTCGCCGAGGGGTACAAGCGCCGGCTGCTGGTCGCCGCGCCGCTCTCCGCGCTTGTGCTGCTGCTCACCATGCTGCCGCAGGTGCCGGACACCTCAGCGGTCCGCTGGGCGGAGCTGCTGCTCGCGGCGCCGGTCGTGCTCTACGCGGGCTGGCCCTTCCACCGTGCGGCGGCGGTCAGCGCCCGGCACGGCGCGGGCACGATGGACACGCTCGTCTCGCTGGGCACCCTCGTCGCCTACGGCTGGTCGGTCCTGCAGGCGGTCCGCGGCGGCGGGCACACCTACACGGAGGTCGCCGCGACGGTGACCACGTTCCTGCTGCTCGGCCGGTGGCTCGAGGCCCGAGCCAAGCGGCGCGCGGGCGCGGCCCTGCGCGAGCTGCTCGAGCTCGGCGCGCAACGGGCCACCGTGCTCCTCGAGGACGGCGCGGAGGAGCCGGTCGACGCGCGCCTGCTGCGCCCCGGCATGCGGGTCCTGGTCCGCCCCGGCGAGCAGGTGCCGACCGACGGTGTGGTCCTCGACGGGCACTCCGCGGTCGACGAGTCGATGCTCACCGGCGAGAGCCTGCCGGTGGAGCGTGGTCCCGGCGACGAGGTCGCCGGCGCCACCGTCAACGCCGACGGACGGCTGGTGGTCGAGGTGACGCGGGTGGGCCGCGACACCGTGCTGGCCAGGATCACCGATCTCGTCCGGCACGCCCAGACCACCAAGGCGCCCGTGCAGCGCCTCGCGGACCGGATCTCCGCGGTGTTCGTGCCCGTGGTCCTCGGGATCGCGGTGCTCACCGGCGCCGTGTGGGCCCTCGCCGGCGACCCCTCCGGCGGCTTCGAGGCCGCCGTCGCGGTGCTGGTCATCGCCTGCCCGTGCGCCCTCGGGCTCGCCACGCCGACGGCCCTGCTGGTCGGGACCGGCCGCGCCGCGCAGCTCGGCATCGTGATCCGCGAGGCCAGCGTGCTGGAGTCGACCCGACGCGTCGACACCGTGGTGCTGGACAAGACCGGCACGGTCACCACCGGACGGATGCGCGTGCACGAGGTGGTCACCCGGCACGCGGAGGCCGTGCGGCTGGCCGGCGCGCTCGAGGCCTCCTCCGAGCACCCGATCGGCCGGGCGATCGCCGAGCACGTCGAGAGCCTCCGGCCCTGGAACCTCGGCCGCCCGCCGGTCGAGTCGTTCGTCAACGAGCCGGGCCTGGGCGTCTCCGGCGTGGTGGACGGTCGCACGGTGCGGGTCGGCCGGGCCGACGAGCCGGGGCTGCCCCATGTGCTGGCGCAGGCGGTGGCCGTCGCCCGCGAGGCCGGGCGCACCGCCGTACTCATGGAGCTCGACGGGCGGCCGGTGGCGGTCTTCGACGTGGGAGACACGGTCAAGCCGACCAGCGCCGAGGCGGTACGGCGGCTGCGGGCGCTGGGTCTGCACCCGGTGCTGCTGACCGGGGACCACACCACGGCGGCCCAGGCCGTGGCCCGCGAGGTCGGGATCGACGACGTGGTCGCCGAGGTTCTGCCGGGGGGCAAGGCGGCCGCCGTCGCGGACCTGCAACGAGCCGGACGCAACGTGGCGATGGTGGGCGACGGTGTGAACGACGCGGCGGCCCTGGTGCAGGCCGACCTGGGCGTGGCGATGGGAACCGGAGCGGCCGTCGCGGTCGAGGCCGGGGACGTGATCCTCACCCACGGGGACCTGCGGGCGGCCGCGGACGCCATCGAGCTGGCCCGGCGTACCCTCGCCACCATCCAGCAGAACCTGTTCTGGGCGTTCGCCTACAACGTCATCGGCATCCCGGTCGCCGCGCTCGGACTGCTCAACCCGATGGTGGCCGGGGCGGCGATGGCGGCGTCGAGCGTGTGCGTCGTACTCAGCTCGCTGCGGCTGCGGACCTTCGAACCGGAGCGGCGGGCCTAGCGCTCACACGTGGTGATGGGACTTCTGGGTCGGGAGCTGCGTGATCGCCTCGGGCGACCGGCCGCCGGCGGCATGGTCCAGACCGAGCAGGTCGTCGATGATCGCCTGGGGAAGCGGCGCCTCGGCCTCGCTGGCCGCAATGATCAGGTTGGTGGTCAGCTCCACCTCCGCAAGAAGCTCTGAGTCTTCGAGCGGAACGTTCAGCTGGTCTTCCATCGTCCCGCTCTCTCTCGCAAGCGCCTGTCTCCTGTCAACAGGCGCGATGCCTGTTCCCCACAACCTATTGTCGCCGACGGGACAGGGCGTCCCCATAGTCATTTCGGGCAGACGACGAGGACCCCGACGGAATCCGCCGGGGTCCTCGGGTGCCTGAAGGGATCAGGCGTTTCCTCTGTTCTCTGTGGTCCTCGGACCGATCAGAGGGCGCGAACGTTCTCCGCCTGCGGGCCCTTCGGACCCTGCGTGACGTCGAACTCGACCTTCTGGTTCTCGTCCAGGGACTTGTAGCCCTGGCTCTGAATGGCCGAGTAGTGCACGAAGACGTCGTCGCCGCCGTTCTCCTGCGCAATGAAGCCGAAGCCCTTTTCGGCGTTGAACCACTTGACGGTGCCCTGAGCCATGCTGACTTACTCCTCATACGGGGCGAGGAACCGCCACCTCGGCGGCCCCACGACAGATGCGGGTGAAACGCCGAGCCCCCTTGAAAAGCTGCTGCTCAAACAAGAGAAAACGCCGTCGGATCACAAACTCCGCGGGCGTACCTGCTGGAACTTGCATCTGTTGCGGGACAACCGTACCAACTCCTGGCCAGGATTCCCACCGGGGTGCCGGATCTGCGGCCTTTCGGGCGTTCAGCGACGCGCCCGGCTCTGCGCCGGTTAGAGTCGGCGCCTGGCGTGGGTGGGGACCCGCGTCGGCTCGGACAAAGGGGTGAGGGACTCGTGCGGGAGTCGGGACGGCCCACGCTGCCGGTCGTCGGCGTGGTGCTGGCCGTGGTCGCCCTGGTGCTGGCCGTCAGCGCCGTGCAGGCTTTCGTCGGGATCCCCTCCGCGAAGACCCGTCAGGCCGCCGACCGGCCGACGGTCGACCCGACGACCGACCTCGACGTCGGTCAGGTCAGCAGCGCGGAGCAGGTCGCGAAGTGCCTGGACCGGGAATTCGCCGCCCGGCCGTCCGCCGTGCAGGTGCTGTACGGCGTCCAGCAGCGCACCGTCGGAGGCAGCTCGCCGGTGTTCGTGCTGCGCAACCACGCCGGCGCCCTGCGGCTGTGCGACGAGTTCGGCGCCGAGCCGCCCTCCCAGTCCCCGATCCCGACGCTGTCCGACACCCGCCCGGTCGCGTTCCTGTCGAACGGCCGCTCGACGTGGAAGTGCACCGGCAAGGTCCTGGACCGGGTGCAGATGACGTCCTGGCTGCTCGTCTCCCCCGAGGTCTCGAAGGTCCAGCAGCGCTACTGGGTCAACGGGGTCCCGAAGCCCTGGTTCAGCACCCGCGCCGAGAGCGGCTTCGCGCACCTCCAGTCCTGGCTGGACGGCCCGCAGCGGGCCGGCACGAAGTACGCGACGCAGTACCGCGTGCTCGACGCCTCGGGCGCGGTGGTCCGGCAGGACACCCTCCCGGCCGCCCGGCAGTCCCTGCCCGGCTGCGCCGCAGGCGGGTCCGGCCAGATCGGCTGATCCCCGGTGCTTGCAGGGCTCAGTGGCGCAGGCGCCATACCCGCACGTAGTCGAACCGCGCGGTGAACCCGTCGCCGCCCATGGACACGAGCCCGATGCGGACCTGCGGACCGAGCTCGTTGTGCACCCACGTGCCCCCGCGCACCCAGTGGCGCCCGTCCTGGCTGGTGTAGGCGGTGTAGGTCTGCCCGGCCCCTGTCGTGCGCTTGACGATGCGCAGCCAGGTCACTGCTCCGGGCGGGCCCACCACCGTGTTGCCGTAGCGCGGGGAGCCGGTCGGCGCGGTCGGCACCTCCTTGGCGAACTCGGTCTGGCGGGTCTCGAAGTCGGCGAAGTGCACCAGCTTGATGAAGGAGTCGTCGGAGCCGTAGACCACCATCCCGGCCTGCACGAAGTTGAAGGTGTCGCCCTGCACGGGAAGGTTCAGGTGGACCTTCGTCTGGACGACGTAGTCACCGCGTGGAGCGGGCTCGGTCAGGACCGACGCCGTGTTGTCGTCCTTGCTCAGGTCGGACTTCCGGGTGTCGAACCGGAACGCGCCCGCCTCGACGCCGTACGTCCCGTCCACGGGCGGACGCACCCAGGTCCAGCGGTCGCTCAGGCTGGTGCCGCTGAACTCGTCGGAGAAGTGGGCTCGCAGGGACCCGCGGCGGTCCGGCCGGACCGGGTGCGGGCGGTACCTCGAGTGCTGGCCGGGCTG
>JAWWPF010000050.1:0-9907 GCA_033850795.1 Nocardioidaceae bacterium
CAGACGACCTCTGGGGCTGCCCGAGGTCGTCTGGCGCGGCGGCATCGACCTTAACCCGCTGGACGTTCGCGCCGCCGACGCGACGCGCTGGCTGGAGCAGCTGGTGTGGCCCGAGCACGAGGACCGCAGGGCCCGGCTGGCGGCGGCCGTCGACCTGGCTCGCCGCGACCCCCCGAGGCTGGTGCGCGGCGACCTCGTCGAGCAGCTGCCGGCCCTTGTCGCCGAGGTGCCCGAGGAGGCGACCCTGGTCGTCTTCCACAGCGCGGTCCTGGCCTACCTGTCCCAGGCACAGCGGTCGGCGTTCACGAGCGTCGTCAAGTGCCTGCGCGGGCACTGGGTCAGCAACGAGGGGGCAGCGGTGCTGCCCTCGCTGGCCGCGGCCGCCGGACCCGCCCCCGGGGTCGGGTCGGTCGTCGGCACCAACGCCTTCCTGCTCGCCCTCGACGGGCGTCCCGTCGCCTGGACGCAGGGGCACGGGCGGGCCCTGCGCTGGCTGGCGTCCTGACCGCCGCTTCGGTGCTGGCTACCCTGCTCCCATGCCCGATCACGTCGACGTCCTGATCGTCGGCGCCGGCCTGTCCGGGGTCGGGGCGGCCTGCCACCTCGAGGACCGGCTGCCCGGCACGTCATACCTCCTGCTCGAGGCGCGGGAGTCCATCGGCGGCACCTGGGACCTGTTCCGCTACCCCGGGATCCGGTCGGACTCCGACATGTTCACGCTCGGCTACCGGTTCCGCCCGTGGACCGGTGAGAAGGCCATCGCCGACGGGCCCTCGATCCTGGAGTACGTCCGTGAGACCGCTCGCGAGCGGGGGGTCGACGGGCACGTGCGGTACGGCGTCCGGGTGGAACGCGCCGAGTGGTCCACCGCGGACGCGACGTGGACCGTGCACGCGTCCCGCGCCGAGGAGCCGGTCACGTTCACCTGTGGCTTCCTGTGGTCGTGCGCCGGCTACTTCCGCTACGACCGGGGCTTCACGCCGCACTTCGAGGGCACCGCGGACTTCACCGCGGCCGGCGGGCGGCTGGTCCACCCGCAGCACTGGGACGACGACCTCGACCATGCCGGCAAGCGGGTGGTCGTCGTCGGCAGCGGCGCCACCGCCGTCACGCTCGTCCCTGCGCTCGCGGAGGACGCCGGCCACGTGACCATGCTGCAGCGCTCGCCGTCGTACGTCCTTTCCATGCCCGGCACTGACACGTCGGCCGTCCGGCTGCGGAAGAGGCTGCCGCCGTCCGCGGCGTACGCGCTCACCCGCTGGAAGAACATCCTGGTGTCCACCGGCGTCTACCAGCTGAGCCGACGGCGACCCGAGCTGACCAAGCGGCTGCTCCGCAGGGGCGTGGTGAGCCGGCTCCCCGAGGGGTACGACGTGGACACGCACTTCGGGCCGTCGTACGACCCGTGGGACCAGCGGCTCTGCCTCGTCCCGGACGGGGACCTGTTCCGCGCCATCCGCGACGGCAAGGTCGACGTCGTCACAGACCGCATCGAACGCTTCACCGAACGCGGCATCCGGCTGGAGTCCGGCGTGGAGATCGAGGCCGACGTCGTGGTCACCGCGACCGGCCTGGACGTCCACCTCCTGGGCGGCATGGGACTCGTCGTCGACGGCGAGGAGGTCCGGCTGGCGGAGACGATGGCCTACCGCGGGATGATGCTGTCCGGGGTCCCCAACCTCGCCTACGTCATCGGCTACACCAACGCGTCGTGGACGTTGAAGGCCGACCTGGTCAGCGAGTACGTCTGCCGGCTGCTCGGGCACCTGCGCTCGCACCGGCTCGACATCGTCGTCCCGGAGCGGGACCCGGCCGTCGAGGAGGAGCCGTTCATGGACCTCACCTCCGGCTACGTGCAGCGGGCCATGCACCTCGCCCCGAAGCAGGGCTCACGGGCTCCGTGGCGCCTGCGGCAGAACTACCTCCGGGACGCGGTCACCCTGCGCCGCGCGCGGTTCGACGACGGCGTGCTGCGCTTCGGCAGGGCCGGCTCGACCTCGGACCGCCCCACGGTCGCCGCCCGATGATCGCCGAGACGCCGGAGCCGCCGTACGTCGCGGTGATCTTCACCTCGCAGCGCACCGACGGCGACAACGGCTACGCGGCCATGTCCGCGCGGATGAACGCTCTGGCCGCCGAGCAACCCGGTTACCTCGGCCTCGAGGCGGCCCGCGACGACCTCGGGGTGACCGTGTCCTACTGGGTAGACGAGGACGCGGCGCGGGCCTGGAAGCAGGTCGCCGCCCACCTGGTGGCCCAGCGGCGCGGGCGCGAGGCGTGGTACTCCGACTACCGGGTCCGCGTGGCGGTCGTGCACCGGGACTACGGTCCCGACTGAACCGAGGTGCCGGCCCACCGGGTGGCGGTGTTCGTCGGGCCGTGGGGCAAACCCGTCGCGACGTGGGACCCCGCGATGCGATCCTGTGCCGGTGGAACCACCCGCGAGCCTCCTGGTCACGGTCCGGCCGTGGTGAGCAGGGTGCGGGTGCCCGCGGTCCTGCGCGAGGAGCCCGAGTACCGTCTGCTGTTCGGGAGCCAGGTCCTCTCGATCCTCGGCGACCGGGTGACCAGCGTCGTCCTGCCGTTCGCCGTGCTCTCGGTCGGCGGGGGTGTCCGCGAGGTCGCCCTCGTCTCGGCCGCGCAGTTCCTGCCGTTCGCGGTCCTCGCGCTCCCGGCGGGGGTGTGGGCGGACCGGCTCGACCGCAAGCGGATCCTCATCTGCTCCGACCTCGTCCGGCTGGTCACCCAGCTGACCGCCGGGTCGCTGCTGGTCACCGGGCACGCCGCCGTCGGCCACCTCGCGGTCCTGGCCGCGGTGTACGGCGCCGCGGACGCCTTCTTCGCCCCGGCCTTCACCGGCCTGCTGCCGTCGACGGTCAGCCCGCTGAACCTGCAGCCGGCCAACGCCCTGCGGGGCTTGAGCTTCTCCGTCGGGGCGATCGTGGGCCCGCTGCTCGCCGGGCTGCTCGTGGCGTTCGCGGGCGGCCCCGGAGCGGCGATGCTCTTCGACGCAGCGACGTTCGTGGTGTCCGTCGTACTGCTGGCGCCGCTGCGGCCCCGGATGGTCGAAGCGGTCGTGTCCGACGAGGACCCCCTCGCCACGACCGACCACTTCTGGCGGAGCCTGCGGCAGGGCTGGTCCGAGGTCCGCAGCCGGTCCTGGGTGCTGGCCTTCCTGTCCGGGATGGCGGTCTACCACGTCGTCGTGCTACCGGCAGTCTTCGTCGTCGGCCCGGTGATCGCCCAGACGGAGATGCACGGCGCCCGTTCCTGGGCGGTCGTGTCCGCCGGCTTCGGCGCCGGCTGCGTGCTCGGTGACCTGCTGTTCCTGGCCTGGCGTCCTGGGCACGCCCTTCGGGTGGCCAGCCTCCTGCTGATCGGCGCCTCGTGCCAGGCGGCGGCGATCGGCAGCGGCCTCGGTCCCTGGGGGATCGCCGGCTTGGAGCTCCTCGCCGGCGTCTGCGTCACCGGCACGTTCACCCTCTGGGAGACGAGCCTGCAGGAGCACGTCCCCGACCGCGCGCTCTCCCGGGTGTCGAGCTACGACTACCTCACCAGCGCGGGCATGATCCCCCTCGGCAACGTGCTGGTCGGCGCGGTCAGCGCCTCCGTGGGCGTGCACCAGACGCTCGTCGCGATGACCGTGGTCGGCGTGCTGGTCGCCGCGGGCATCGCCACCGTGCCGTCGGTCCGGCTGCTGCCCCGTGGCACCGCCGCCCCCGCGACCTGACCTGTCCCGGAGTGCCTGGGCTACCCGTCGACCCGCATCTCCCCGAGCTCGGACCACTCGGTCCCCGGCACCTCGAAGTTCACGATCCGCGGGGTCTCGGCGAGGTACGACGGCAGGGTCCGCTGCGCTTCCCGGAAGTGCGCCGAGCCGACGTGCGCGGCGCCCGCGTCCCCGTCACGGAAGGCCTCGACCAGGACGTACTCGTTCGGGTCGTCCACGCTGCGCGACCAGTCGAACCACAGGCAGCCCTCCTCGCCCCGGGTCGCGACGGTGAAGTCCTCGGAGATCCCCGGCCACGCGTCGGCGTGCTCCGGCAGGACCCTGAACTTGGCGGTGATGAAGATCAACGGACCACTCCTCGCGACGTCGGGACGTGCTCGGGAGCCTACGGCCGGAGGCTCCGGCGGCCCAGTGCTGCGAGCAGCCGGGTGCCGGCGTCGGCGTGCGGGGGCACGACGACCGGGTCGCCGAACCGGCCCGGACGGTCGTTGGCGTGGATCAGCAGCGGGAGCACCTGCAGCAGGTCGCGTGCGAGCGCCTCGGGCAGCGGGCGGTCGGCCCCGCAGGCCCGGGCCACGTCCCAGCCGTGCACGGCGACCTCGAGGGCTCCGGCGGCCGCGAGGACGTCCGAGCGCAGCGGCCGGTCGGACACCAGGATCTCGGCGGCCTCCGGGTGGCGCGCCCAGGCGGCGAGCACCGCGCAGGCTCGTGCCCTCAGCCGGTCCGCGATCGCTCGGGCGGTCCCGGACGGGGTGCCGTCGGCGCGGACCGGCACCAGGTCGACGTACCCGATCTCGGCTGCCTCGGTGAACGCGGCGAGCGAGTCGTCCATGTGCCGGAGCAGGCCAAGCAGGTCCCAATCGGCGCAGGGCGTGCGGCTGTCCATCCGGCGACCTGGCAGGAGCCGCAGGCAGCCGCGCGTGTAGCCGACGGCCCGCTCCAGCAGCGCGGGCCCGTCGACGTATGGCGGGACCGGTGGCGGCGCAGGCCCCGGTCGGGGCGAGCTCACGGCGACCTCAGGAGGCGACGACGTCGGGAGGCAACGCCTCGGGCAGCCCGAAGGTGCTGAACACCTCGGCGCCGAAGAACGCGCCGACGTGCTGCACCCCGTCGGGTCCGATGGTGAGCACCTGGAGGTGGAACGCGTGGAACTGCCCGTCCTCGCACCGCATGTAGAGCCCGAACGCCGGCTGCCCGTTGGCACGCGTCGGGACCATCCGCATGTCGTGCACGCCGCCCGGGCACTGCGTGTCGATGAGCGTGCCGATGTTCTCGGCCCCCTGGTACCAGCCGGTGTAGGGCGGCATCTCCCACACCGCGTCCCTGGTGAGCATCGAGACGATGGCGTCGATGTCCTTCTCCCAGAAGGCCGTGACGTACCGGTCGAGCATCTCCTTCTGCTCCGGGGTGGGCTCGGACACGGTGTCCTCGGACAGGTTCGCCTTCTCCAAGGTCGCGTGCGCACGCTGCAGCGCGCTGTTCACCGATGCCGTCGTCGACTCCAGCGCCTCGGCCACCTCCGCGGCCTTCCAGCGCAGGACGTCACGCAGGATGAGCACCGCGCGCTGCCGTGCCGGCAGGTGCTGGAGCGCGGCGACGAAGGCGAGCCGGATGGTGTCGCGGTCGGTGACCACCTGCGCCGGGTCGCCGCCCTCGAGGAGCGCATCGGGCACGGGCTCGAGCCAGGGGATCTCGCCGTTCTGCTCCACCGGCGAGGTGCCCTCGCTGGAGGGCGCGCCCAGTCCGGCCGGCATGGGACGCCGGTCGCGGCCCTCGAGCGCGGTGAGACAGACGTTGGTCGCGATCCGGTAGAGCCAGGTCCGCACCGAGGAGCGGCCCTCGAAGCGGTGGTAGGCCCGCCAGGCACGCAGGTAGGTCTCCTGGACCAGGTCCTCGGCGTCGTGCACCGAGCCCGTCATCCGGTAGCAGTGCGCCAGCAGCTCGCGCCGGTACGGGTCGGCGACCTGGGGGAAGTCGGCCCGTGACCCCCGCTGGGACTCGGTCCCCGTGCCGTTCTCTTCTGTCTGGATCGCCATCTGTTGCGTCCTCCTCGTCGCCCACCCTAGGGGCGGTTCCGGGTCCGTGGGTATGGACTGGCCCGGTCCCACCAACTCATCGGGCAACTCATCGGCTGGTTCTTCGGCGCGCCGCGGCTCCGGCGCTTTTGACCCCGCTGGGACGGCCATGGTGCGATCTGTCCGTGAAGCCCTCCCCACGGCGGCGTCCCACCTCGGCCCTTCTCGGCGCGGCGCTGGCCGGCTTGCTGGCCACCACGGCGTGCAGCCTGGTCGGTGGCGGAAAGAGCGCCCAGGACGAGGCGGACGCCCTCGCCGCCGCGCTGAGCGCCGGGAAGCCGGGGAGCCTGTCCTACGTGGGCGGCACGCCCAAGCAGGCGCAGGCGCTCTGGAGGAGCGCGGTCGCCGGTCTCGGGACGTCGAAGGCCCGGGTCAGCGTCGTGAAGGTCACGAAGGGGGACGGCGGCGCCGCGACGGCCCGGTTGAGGTACCGGTGGACGCTGGCCGGCACGAGGAAGCCGTGGACCTACGAGGCCGTCGCGAAGCTGCAGCACGGGTCGGACTGGAGGGTCAGGCTCGCACCCACCCTGGTGCATCCCGCGCTGCGGGCCGGTGAGCGGCTCGAGGAGTCCGCGACCCCGGCGGACCGCGGCGACATCCTCGGCGCGGACGGCGCCGAGCTGGTCACCGAGCGGCCGGTGCTCCGGTTCGGGATCGACAAGACGACGGTCGCCGCGGCCCGCCAGGCCGCGGCCGCCCGGCTGCTGGCCACCCAGCTCGGCATCGACGTCCCGGGGTACGTCGCGCGGGTCCGGGCGGCCGGCCCCAAGGCGTTCGTCGAGGCGCTCGTGCTGCGACCGGCCGACGCCCGCAGCGCGCTGCGCAAGGGCGCCGGATCCGGTCCGGGCGTGGGGGTGGTCCGTGACACCCTGCCCCTGGCACCCACGCGGGACTTCGCCCGGCCGGTGCTCGGCACGGTGGGGCCGGTGACCGCCGAGATGGTCAAGAAGTCCGGCGGCGTCTACCGGGCCGGCGACGAGGCCGGGCTCTCCGGGCTGGAGTCCCGGTATGACGCGCAGCTGCGCGGGTCCCCCGGGGTCAGCGTGCACGTCGTGGGCGGCAGCAGCAGACGCGGGCTGTTCTCCGCCGACCCGGTGCCCGGTCGGCCGCTGCGGACCACGCTCGACGTGCGGCTCCAGCGGGCCGCCGAGGCGGCTCTGTCCGCCATACGCCCGGCGAGCGCGGTGGTCGCGATCCGGCCCTCCACGGGCGACCTCCTCGCCGTGGCGAGCGGTCCCGGATCGGCCGGGTACTCCACGGCGACGCTCGGGCAGTACGCGCCCGGCTCGACGTTCAAGGTGGTCAGCAGCCTGGCGCTGCTGCGTGCCGGGCTGCGCCCGTCGACGACCGTCAGCTGCCCCTCGACCACGGTGGTGAGCGGCAAGAGGTTCAAGAACTACTCCGACTATCCGCCCAACGGCATCGGCCGCATCCCGCTCAGTACGGCGGTGGCGTACTCCTGCAACACGGCCTTCATCGGTCAGCGGGACCGGGTGTCGCAGGCCGACCTGGCGAGCGCCGCGGCCGCGCTCGGTCTGGGGGTGGACCACGACCTCGGCTTCCCCGCCTACTTCGGGTCGGTGCCCGCCAGCGACGCGCAGGCCGGGTCGGCCACCGGACATGCCGCGTCGATGATCGGGCAGGGCCGGGTGGTCGCGTCCCCGATGGCGATGGCGACCGTCGCCGCCTCCGTCGCCAGGGGCGCCGTGGTGGTGCCGCGCCTGCTCCCGGGCCACAAGGCCGACGACGTCGCGCCGCCCTCGCCGCTGACGGGCGCCGAGGCGCAGCAGCTGCGGTCCCTGATGCGCGGCGTCGTGACCCGCGGCAGCGGCTCGTTCCTGGCGTCGCTGCCGGGCGCGCCGGTGCTCGCGAAGACGGGGACCGCGGAGTTCGGGGACAAGCCGCCGCTCAAGACCCACGCGTGGATGATCGCGGTCCACGGGGACCTGGCGGTCGCGGTGTTCGTCGACGTCGGCGCGTCCGGGTCCGGGACCGCTGGCCCGATCCTCGAGCGGTTCCTGCGGGCGGCCGGCTGACGTGGAGGTCGCGGCGCGGGCGCCTCAGCCGACCTTGAGGACCCCCGTGCCGCCGGCGAACCGGTCGTGCCAGCCCTCGCGGACCGGTGACTGGCTGATCGTCACCCCGGCGAGGACCATCGCGACCAGTGCGGCGAGGTCGGCCACGAAGCCCAGGTTCGGCACGACGCCGAGCACCGGGTAGGCCATGAAGATGTTGCGCCGTACGGCCTCCTGAAAGGTGGGGTTTCCGCCGGAGGCGCTCACGGTCCGCAGCCTCATGATCCGCTTCCCGAGGGTCCGGCCGGTCCGCGACTCCATCAGTGCGAAGTAGCCGATGAAGATCAGGCCCTGCACGAGCGCCGCAGCGACCCGCAGCCCGGCGCCACCGCCGACAGCCAGGTCACGCGAGCCGCCATTCGCGGCGCTGAGGACGAGGACCAGGCCGAGGACCACGTTGATGAAGAGCAGGACCAGGATGTCGATGAACCGGGCCAGGAAGCGCACCGACAGCTCGGCCGGCTGCCCGGTCGCGGGCGGCGGTCCGTAGCCGTAGCCGGGCTGGCCGTAGGGCGGCTGGCCGTAGCCGGGCGCTTCGCCGTAGCCGTAGCCGGAGGGCGGCGGGTAGTAGCCGCCCGGCGGGGGGCTGTCCTGGCCACCCTCCGGTGGCGGGGTGGTGTCGCTCATGGCGGCCTCGTTCCTCGTCGCTCTGCTCGTCGTCCCCCTGACATCAGAACGTAGTGAACGCGTGAAGAGTTGCCAAAGGGCGGCCCCCCGTGGGTCTGGTCCGGAGGTCGTTACCGTGTCCCGATGGAATCGCCCGCCCTCGGCTCCCTGAGCTCACTGCCCGTCGCAGACCATCCCGGGCTCGTCGGACCGACCGTGTCCGAGGCACTGCGGCACTGGCCGTACGTCGACGAGGTCGGCGTCGTGGAGATCGACCCCGAACTCGCCGACACGGCCGCGATGACGCAGGCCTACGACGTACCCCTGACAGTCAGCGCGAACTGCGTGGTCGTCTCCGGGAAGCGGGACGGCGTCGAGCGGGTGGCGGCGTGCGTGGTGCGTGCCGACACGCGCGCGGACGTCAACAACCTCGTCAAGCGCAGCCTCGACGTGCGCAAGGCGTCGTTCCTGTCGATGGACCGCGCGGTCGAGGAGACCGGCATGGAGTACGGCGGCATCACCCCGGTGGGCCTTCCCGAGGGGTGGCGGGTCTTCGTGGACCGGTCCTGCCTGGACATCGACGTGGCGATCATCGGCAGCGGCGTACGCCGGTCCAAGCTGCTGCTCCCAGGGCGGCGGCTCGGCGACCTGCCCGGCGCCGAGGTGCTCGAGGCCCTCGGCCGCTGACCCTCGTTGAGAGGGCTCGGAATCCCGTTGAGAGGGCTGGTATTCCGGTTGAAGCGGCGGGGATTCCCGTTGAGGCGGCTCATATTCCGAAGGGACCCGGAATCCGCGCCGTCTCAACGGAAATCAGCGCCGTCTCAACGGGGTCGTCAGGGGAGCTGCCAGACCAGCACCTCGGCGTCGCCTTCGCCCGTCAGCGTCGGCCCGCCCTCCCCGGTGAAGCGGGCCGCGTCGCCCTCGACGAGCCGGCCGGCGCCCTCGAGGTCGACCGTCCCTCGAGCCACGAAGACGTGCAGGCGCGGCGCGTCCGGGAGGCTGAGCTTCTCCCCGGTAGCCGGCCGAGCCACGTGCAGGGCCGCCCCCGAGGCGTGGATCGGCACCCCGTCGACACCCGAGATGCCGGAGACCAGCGGGACCAGCCCGCTCCGCACGTCGACCTCCCGCTGGGCGTACGACGGGTCGCCCCCCGGCTCGTCGGGCCGTAGCCACATCTGTACGAAACGGGTCTCCCGCGCAGCCCTCGGCGCGTCGTTGCGCTCGGAGTGCAGCACGCCGCTCCCGGCGCTCATCCGCTGGGCCAGTCCGGGGTGCACGACGCCCGAGTTCCCGCGCGAGTCCTGGTGCACGAGGCTTCCCTCGAGCACCCACGTGACGATCTCCAGGTCCGTGTGCGGGTGGAGGGCGTACCCGTGGCCAGGCCGGACCACGTCCTCGTTGTGCGCCACCAGCACCGCGAA
>JAWWPF010000056.1:0-11920 GCA_033850795.1 Nocardioidaceae bacterium
GGACTGGTGGCGCCGGCACGCCGGAGACGACTTGGCCGCGGCCTCCCGCTCGGCGGCCGCGTCCCGTGAGGCCGCCGAGGCGCAGGCGCTCCTCCCCCTGGCCTGACGCCGAGTCGGCGCGTCCGCATGCCTCAACCCCCGCGAGTCGGCGCGTCTGCACGTCTCACTCCGCGACCGGGCTCTGTTGAGAGGTGCGGATGGGCCGGGTCGGCATCGTTGAGACATGCGGATGGGCCGGGTCAGCGGAGGGCAGTGAGCGCCTCCACGAGCCGGGCGATCGGACTCTCGAGGTTCCACTTCCCGGACAGCGCTACCAGCCGCTCCGGGTCCACGGGCGACAGTGGCAGCTCGAGGTCCGGCTCGCCGAGGTCGATGTCACGGGCGACGGCCACCACGGTGGGCGCCACCTCGAGGTACGCCGCCGCCTCCCGGATCCTCCGGCGAGGGCTCGGCGCGATGTTGGAGGCGGGGTCCTCCGCCGCGGCGCGCAGGCCGGCCATCGTGTCGAACCGCTGCAGCAGGGTCGCCGCCGTCTTCTCGCCGATGCCGTCGACACCGGGCAGCCCGTCGGAGGGATCCCCTCGCAGCGCGGCGAAGTCGGCGTACTGCCGCCCGTCGATCCCGTACTTCTCCCGTATGACGGCGTTGGTCACCCGCTCGTGCCGTCCCACGCCGCGCGCGATGTAGAGGATCCGCACCTCGGCGTCGTCGTCGACGAGCTGGAACAGGTCCCGGTCCCCCGTCACGACGTCCACGGGCATCCCGGCGTCACGCGACAGCGTGCCGATCACGTCGTCAGCCTCGTAGCCGTCCGCTCCGACCACCGCGATCCCGAACGCCTCGAGGACGTCGAGGATCACCGGGACCTGGACCTCCAGAGGGTCCGGGACCACCTCCACGTCCGGGCCGGCGGCCACCACGTACTCGACCCGGTGCGACTTGT
The DNA here is from genome assembly GCA_033850795.1 of Nocardioidaceae bacterium. Classification (GTDB taxonomy): domain Bacteria; phylum Actinomycetota; class Actinomycetes; order Propionibacteriales; family Nocardioidaceae; genus Nocardioides_B. The sequence continues at coordinate 944 of JAWWPF010000056.1, forward strand.
ACGACGGGATCAGGTCGACGCGCCACTGGGGCCGCCAGTCGTTGTCCCAGCAGCAGGCCAGATGAGTGGGCCGGTAGTCGGTCACCAGCCGGGAGATGAAGTCCAGCAGCCCCCGCACGGCGTTCACGGGAGTGCCGTCCGGGGCGTGGAACGAGTCCGGCACCCCGTAGAAGGCACGGAAGTACATCGAGGCGGTGTCGAGAAGCATCAGACGTGAGGTCACGGCGGGAGTCTTGCAGCCTGCGCCCCACCGCAACGGGACCTCGGGGACACGCCGGTGGCCGATAGGGTTGGGGAGTGGAAGACCTCGACCAGCGCATCCTGACGCTTCTCGCCGCCGACGGCCGGATGTCGTTCACCGATCTCGGCAAGGCCACGGGTCTGTCCACCTCCGCCGTGCACCAGCGGGTCAAGCGCCTCGAGCAGCGCGGCCTCATCACCGGGTACGGCGCATCGATCGACTACGACCAGCTGGGCCGCCCGCTCACCGCGTTCATCTCGATCCGGCCGATCGACCCCTCGGAGCCCGACGACTCCCCCGAGCGGCTTCGCGCGATCAGCGAGATCGAGAGCTGCTGGTCGGTCGCCGGCGACGAGTCCTACATCCTCAAGGTACGGGTTGCCGCCCCCATCGACCTCGAGGACCTGCTGGCGCGGGTGCGCTCGGCGGCAAACGTGTCGACGCGCACGACGATCGTGCTGTCCACGCCGTACGAGAACCGGCCGGTGAGCTGACCCCGACGGGACCGCGATCGCTGGACCCGTTCGCAAGACGTCGCAGGGGGCTGCTTTCATGTGACCCGTGAAAGGGGAGCCGGCGACCGGGGGGCGCGTGTCGCCGCGCGAGGGGACCTGGTTCGAGGTGGCCAGGGCGGTCGGGGACCGACTCGTGCCCGCACGCTCCGACTGGGTGCTGCTCCACATCCGCACCGCCGTCCTCGAGGTGGCGGGGCGCGACGCCGTACGCCCGTTGCGCGAGGCGGGGATCGGCCCGCCGCAGGAGGGTGAGCCGCTGTCGATGGTGACGCTGCGTCACCGGGACCCCGACCTCGAGGTGGCCCTGCGTCGGCTGGTGGACGCCCTGCATCCCCGCGTCGGGGACCCGTACGGCTCGGGACGGGTGACGTTGACCGGGCGCAGCCGCTTCGCCTCGAAGGTCGACCCGGCGCACCTGCGCGCCATCGCCACCGACGAGGACAACCTCGCGCTCCTGCAGCGTCTCGACCTCGGCGGCGCCGTCATCGCACCGGTCGTCGCCGACGGCGTGGTGCTCGGCGCCCTCAACCTGGTGCACGCAACTCACGACGGCACGGGTGCGGCTCGAGAAGGATCCGAGGGCCCGTCCGCCCTCGGCTCGGACGCCCTCACCGAGGCCGAGGACCTCGGCAGGCGGATCGGCCGCGCGCTGGACGCCTCCCGCTCGGTGCCCGCCGGCCCACCGAGACCCTCCGAGGCCGCGGTCGGCTCCCGCTGGAGCCCCGAGGGAACGACCGACAACCCGGTGGCGGCCGCCCGCCGCTGGGTGCGCCGAACGCTTCCTGAGCTGGTACGACGGCCGGTGCGCGAGGACCTCGCCGCCGACCTGGACCTCGTGGTCTCGGAGCTCTGCGGCAACGCGCTGCGGCACACCGGCGCGGTCGGCGACGTGGTCCTCGAGGCGGGACCGGAGACCGTCCGCCTCGTCGTGTCGGACAGCGACGACCGCGACCCGCACCTGCGGCGCCCGGACCGCGACGGTGAGAGCGGACGCGGGCTGATGATCGTGGCCGCGCTGAGCTCGGCCTGGGCCACCGAGCACGACCGCCCCGGCACGGGCAAGCGGGTCTGGGCGGAGCTGCGCCTGGTGGATCAGTCCGAGACGGACGAGTAGGCCACCACGCCGCGACGCAACGCGTCCGAGGTGGCCCGCGCGGTCTTGCGCAGCACACCGTCGCCGGCCGCGTCGGCGACCTGGTCGGTCAGGTCGAGCAGCTGCTTGACCCACCGGACGAAGTCACCGGCCGCCAGGTCGGTCTCGGTCAGCACCTCGTCGAGGGTGGCGCCCTCCGCCCACCGGTAGGCCGCCCAGGCGAACCCGAGATCCGGCTCGCGCAGGAAGTCCAGGTGGTGCTCGCGCTCCAGCGCGTCGAGGTCCGACCACAGGGAGACCATGTCGGCGAGCACCTGCTTGACGCGCCCACCGGGCAGCCGGGGGGCCACCGCGTCGTCGGCCCGGCGGGTCTCGAAGACCAGCGCCGAGAGCGCCGCGGCGAGCTCGCCGGCCGACAGCCCCTCCCACAGCCCGTTGCGGAGGGACTCCGCGGCGACCAGGTCCATGTCCGTGTAGATCCGCATCAGCCGGGCCCCGGTCCCGGTGACCTTGTCCTCGGACAGGTAGCCCAGGGTGGTCAGCACGTCGCAGACCCGGTCGAACTGCCGGGCGATCGTGTTCGTGCGCTGCTCGATGCGCCGCTGCAGCGTCCGGGTGTCACGCTCGAGCTTGTGGTAGCGCTCCGCCCAGCGGGCGTGGTCCTCGCGGTCGGGACAGCCGTGGCACGGGTGCGCGCGGAGCTCGGCGCGCAGCCGGCTGATCTCCCGCTCGCCCTCCGCCTGCTGCCGGTCCGGCCGCCCGCGGCGCGCCGCCCCACCCCCACTGCGGGGCGGCGGCGTCAGGCCCTGGGTCCGGGCCCGCAGCGTCGAGGCCAGGTCGCGGCGGGACTGCGGGTTGCGCCCGTTGAAGCTCTTCGGGATGCGGATCCGGGTGAAGGCCTCCACCGGCACCGGGAAGTCGACCATCGAGAGCCGCCGCGCGTGCCGGTCGCTGGTGAGGACGTAGGGCCGCGGCCCGTCCCGGTCCGACTTCGTGCCGGGGTCGAGGACCACGGCCATCCCGGAGAACCGCCCCGCGGGGACCTCGATGACGTCCCCGGCCCGCAGCGCCTCCAGCGACGTGAGTACGGCGTCCCGCTTGTCGGCCCGGTTGTGCCGTGCCTGGGCGTTCTCCGCGTCGGAGAGCCGGCGCCGCAGCCGGGCGTACTCCATGAAGTCGCCGAGGTGACACGTGGCCGCTTCGGCGTACCCCTGCAGCGCGTTCTCGGCCTTGTGCAGCTGCCGGGCCAGCCCGACGACCGCCTTGTCCGCCTGGAACTGCGCGAACGACGACTCCAGCAGCTCCCGGGCGGTCGGCCGCCCGACCTGGTGGACCAGGTTGACCGCCATGTTGTACGACGGCCGGAAGGACGACCTCAGGGGGTAGGTGCGGGTCGAGGCGAGCCCGGCCACCGCCTTGGGGTCGAAGCCGTGCTGCCACAGGACCACCCCGTGGCCCTCCACGTCGATCCCGCGGCGTCCCGCGCGACCGGTCAGCTGGGTGTACTCCCCCGGCGTGATGTCCGCGTGGGTCTCGCCGTTCCACTTCGACAGCTTCTCGATCACCACCGAGCGGGCCGGCATGTTGATCCCCAGGGCGAGGGTCTCGGTGGCGAAGACGACCTTGCACCGGCCGGTCGCGAACAGCTGCTCGACGCACTCCTTGAAGGTGGGCAGCATGCCGGCGTGGTGCGCGGCCACCCCGCGGGACAGGCCGTCGAGGAAGTCGTGGTAGCCGAGGACGTGCAGGTCCTCGTCCGGGATGTTGCGGCACCGCTCCTCGACGAAGTCGATGATGTCCTCGCGCTCCTCGGGCGAGGTCAGCCGCAGGTTCGCGTTCAGGCACTGGGTCACCGCGGCGTCACAGCCCACCCGGCTGAAGACGAACACGATCGCGGGCAGCAGGCCCTGCGAGTCCAGCCGTTCCACGACGTCGAACCGGCTCGGGGTGCTGGGCCCGCGCTGCCCCTGCCCCTGCCCCTGCCCCCGCCCTCCGACGCGGCCGCGGGGCGCGTTGGTCTTGCTGCGGGACGACCGGCGGTCCGCCGTACGTCCGGCCCGCCAGTCGTCGCGAGCGACCCGCAGGAGCTCGGGGTTGACCTGCGCGTCCGGGCCGGTCTGGTCGTCGGCGAAGAGGTCGAACATCTTCCGGCCGACCAGCACGTGCTGGTAGAGCGGGACCGGCCGGCGCTCCTCGACGATCGTGGTCGTCTCGCCCCGCACGGTCTCCAGCCACTCGCCGAACTCCTCGGCGTTCGACACGGTCGCCGACAGCGACACCAGGGCGACCGACTCGGGCAGGTGGATGATCACCTCCTCCCAGACCGCCCCCCGGAATCGGTCGGCCAGGTAGTGCACCTCGTCCATGACCACGAAGCCCAGCCCCGAGAGGGTCGAGGACCCGGCGTAGAGCATGTTCCGGAGGACCTCGGTGGTCATCACCACGATCGGCGCCTCGCCGTTGATGGTGTTGTCACCGGTCAGCAGGCCCACCTCGTCGGGGCCGTACCTCTTCACGAGGTCCCCGAACTTCTGGTTCGACAGGGCCTTGATCGGCGTGGTGTAGAAGCACTTGCGGCCCTGCTGCAGCGCCAGGTGCACCGCGAACTCGCCAACGAGGGTCTTCCCGGACCCGGTGGGCGCGGCGACCAGGACGCCCCGTCCGGCCTCCAGCTCCTTGCAGGCGTGGACCTGGAACGGGTCCAGCTCGAAGTCGTAGAGCTCGGCGAAGTCGTAGAACACCGGGGAGGTCCGCTCGAGCCGGGCCCGGGCGTACCGCTCCGCGGGGGTGCTCGACGAGGCCCGGTTCGTCCCGAGTTCTATGTCTCTGGCCACGTCCACGAGCGTACGCGGGCCACCCCGGCTCAGAGCCGCAGGCAGACCGTGAAGCGCGACGTCGGAGCGCCGACGGCCTTCGCGAGCCGACTGACGGTCTCCAGGGCGCCGTCGGCGGAGTAGGCGGTCCCGGGCACCGGCAGGGTCAGCCGTCCGTCGTACGTGACGAGCAGGACCTGTCCGTACTCCCAGGCCTGGTGCGCCTGACGCCGCCACGGGTCCGGCAGCAGGGGTTGGGGGTGCGCCACGTCGGCGGCGAGCAGGTCGCAGGCCATCTCGCCGTCGGGTGAGGCCAGGGCACCACGCACGTGGCGGGCCCGCCGCACGGTGGAGGTCGCCGTCCAGGTGACCGGGGTGGTGCCGAGCCATTCGGGCAGGTCGAAGGCTTCCACGAGCTCGACGTGGCGGCCCGCCGACCCGGTCAGTCCTCGTCCTCGTCGAGGTCGGAGCGGCCCACCGTGTCGATGCCGTCGATCGCCGAGGCCTCGTCGTCCGCGAACGCGTCGTACGACGTCCGGTGGCGGCGGCGGTCGACGGTGCGGGCGATGACCTCGGAGACGAGGAACAGCACCGTCATGGGGATCGCGAGCATCAGCATGGAGAACGGGTCCGTGGACGGGGTCGCGACGGCGGCGAACACGAAGGTGCCCACCACGATCCACGGTCGGTAGTTGGCCAGGGCGCGGCCGGAGACGATCCCGGCGAGGTTGAGGAGTACGACGAACAGCGGGATCTCGAAGGCCACCCCGAAGACCAGCAGCATCCGGGTCATGAACGAGAAGTACTCGCCGAACTCGACGAGGTTCGTGAGGTGCGCCGGGGTGAAGCCGATGAGGACCTCGAGGCCCTTGGGCAACACGTAGTAGCCGACCCCGACGCCGACCAGGAACAGCGGGCCGGCGATCGCGACGAACAGTCGGGTCCAGCGCTTCTCGTGCGGGTGCAGGCCAGGGACGATGAACGCCCAGATCTCGTAGAGCCAGTAGGGGCTGGTCCCCACGACAGCGGCCAGGCCGGACAGCTTCAGCTGCAGCAGCAGCGGGCCGCCGACGCCGCTGATCGTGGCGATGGTGTTGGTGTCGTGCGGCAGCTTCGACGCAGCGACCCGGTAGGGGTCGTAGACGACCGCCAGCAGTTGGTTGTAGAAGAACAGCGCGACGATGACCGCGATGAGCAGGACGAGGACGACCCGCAGGAGGCGGGCGCGGAGCTCGCGCAGGTGGTCGGCCAGGGCCATCCGGCCGTCCGCACTGATCGGATTGTGCGGCTGGGCGCGGAAGAGCCCGATGACTCCGGCAAAGGACATGTCAGCTCAGGGGCAGCGGGGCGGCAGCGGTCACCGATCGCCGTCGACGCGAGGCTGCTCGACCGGGGTCTCGAGCCGGCGGGCCGCCTCGGCGCGACGCTGGGCGTCGATCTGGCGCTGGGCCTCGGTCTTCTCGGAGTCCCTGAGGTCGTCGTCCTCGTCGTCGAGCAGGCCCTTGGTCTCGGCCTTGAAGATCCGCAGGGCGCGGCCGCTGCCGCGCGCGAGCTCGGGGAGCTTCTTGGCCCCGAACAGCAGGACGATCACCAGGATGATCAGGATGATCTCGGTGGGACCGAGGTTTCCGAGCAGGGGTACGGCTACCGGTGTCATTTCGTCCTCTTCGCTATGTCGGGTCGTCTGCCATCGTACGCGCGGCGGCTCAGAGTTGCCTGGCACGAAAGGACCGATTTAGGAGTAGTTAGCTAGGGCCTCGAGGGCCGCCCCCCGGACGTCCTCGGCGAGCTCGAGCGGCTCCACGAGCTCCGCGGACGCGCCCAGGCGCAGCATCAGCTGGGTCAGCAGCGCCGGGTCGCCGAACCGCATCCGCACGGTCAGCCCTCCCCCGCGCTCGTTGCGAGTGTGCTCCACCGGGTAGTACTCCGCCACCCACCTGGCCGAGGCGGAGAGCCTCAGGGTGACCAGCAGGTCGTCGCCGGAGGCCTGGAAGATGCCCGCGGCCAGGTCCCGAGGCTCGAGGTCGGTATGGCGCTCCACGGGGGTGTCGAGCACCTCGGCGGCGGAGATGCGGTCCAGCCGGAACAACCGCTGGCCCTCCGCGACGTGGCAGTAGGCGTCGAGGTAGGTATGCCCTTCGGCGCTGACCACCCGCAGCGGGTCGACGACCCGTCGGGTGGACTCGTCGCGGGTGGGGACGTAGTAGTCCAGGCGGACCTGCCTCCGCTGGTCCACGGCGCCGGAGAGCCGGGCCCGCAGCTCGTCGACCCGGGCCTGCTGCTCCGGGAGCCGGATGTCGACCCGGGCGGCGACCGCCCCGCCCTCGCCCGCGGCCGCCTCGAGCTTGTGCAGGGTGCGGTCCACGATCGGGCGCACGTCGTCCTCGGCGCCCTCTCGCAGGGCCCGCAGGGCGACGATCAACGCCGACGCCTCGGAGCTGTCCAGCCGCAGCGGACGGCTCAGGTAGTCCGCGTTGGAGACCCGGATGACCCCCTCGCCCTCGAGGGCCTCCATGTCCACGTCGATGAGGTCTCCCATCTCCAGGCCCGGCAGGCCGCAGAACCACAGCACGTTGAGATCCTTGACGATCTGGTCCGGCCGGACCCCGAGGTCGGCGGCGGCCTGCTCCAACGGGACCTCCTGGCGGGCCTGGATGTAGGGCACCAGGGCCAGCAGCCGTGCCACCTGCTCGCGTGCGCCGCTCACGACGGCTCCTGCTTTCCGGCGGCCTCGCGCAGCCGTCGTACGACGGACTCGCGGACCTCCGCAGGGGCGAGCACCACGACGTCCGCGCAGTAGCCGAGCACCTCGTCGGCGAACGCGTCGCTGCCGCCGTACCGCACGGCCAGCCGGTCCCAGCCGGGATGCGCCCCGGCCTCGTCGCCCAGCGGCTCGGCGTGCCGTCGAAGGCCGTGCCCCGCGCCGGGCCTGACCAGCACCTCGGCGGTCCGGTCGGCCGGCGGTGGAGCGAGCGAGCGGGTGATGGCGCGCAGGTCCGTCCCGGCGGGCACGTCGAAGGTTCCCGGCGGACCGTCGCTCAGCACCTCGCCCTGCACCCTCGAGAGCCGGAACACCCGGGTGGCCCCGCGGTCGGTGTCGTGCCCCACGACGTACCAGCGGCCCCGGGAGGACACCACGCCCCACGGCTGCACGTGTCGGAGGACGGCACGGGCCGCCGACGAGGTGCGGTAGCGGAACCGGACCGGGGTCCGGGTCCGGGTCGCCTCCCACAGCGGCTCGAAGGCGGACTCCTCGGCGGTCAGCTGCGGTTGTACGACGTTCAGAGCCGCCCTGTCGACGCTGACCCCGGCCGCCTTCAGCTTCACCAGCGCGTCGGACGTCGCGGCGGCCAGGCCGGCGTGCTGCCAGACCCGGGCCGCGAGACCGATCACGGCGGCCTCCTCCGGCGCCAGGTCGATGTCGGGCAGCTCGAAGGCGGAGCGCTCGATGCGGTAGCCGGGCTCGTCCTCGAAGGCGCGGTCGAGGAAGCCCACCTCGATGGGGATCCCCAGCGAGCGGAGCTCCTCCTTGTCGCGCTCGAACATCTTCTCGAACGCGTCGTCGCCCGCCTCCCGGTAGGCCTCGACGACCGTGCGGAGCCGCTCCTTGGTGACGTAGCTGCGCGAGACCAGGAGGGTGATGAGCAGGTTGAGCAGGCGCTCGCTCTTGCGGGCAGTCATCTCATCCCTCGACAGCTTCACTTCGGGGTGAACCTACCCCAGGCGCACGCTCGCTCAGGAGTCGACACCGAGCACGTCGACCACGAACGCGAGCGTGGAGTTGGCGGGGATGTTCGTCTGCGCCTTGCTGCCGTAGGCGTCCTTCGGCGGCGCGATGATCAGCACCCGGCTGCCGCGCTTGAGCCCGGGGATGGCCTTGTCCCAGGCCGGGATCAGGCTGTGCACGCCGATGCCGAAGGCAGCCGGGGCGCCTCGGGTGAAGGAGGAGTCGAACGCCTTCTTCGAGCCCCACACGGCGCCGTAGTAGTTGAAGGTGACCAACGTGCCGGGCTTGGCGGCCGGTCCGGTCCCCTTGACGAGCGGGATGACCTGCAGCTTGGTGGGTGCCTTCTTGGTCGCCGAGGAGAAGTCGAGGCCGGTCACCTTGCCGCCGGACTGCTGGACGACGGGCTCGCCGGCGGGCTCCTTGACCTTCGCGCCCTGGGGGCCGGTGAGGACCTGCTTCGGCTGGACCGAGAGAAGGTCGAAGACGAACAGCACCGAGTCCGTGGCCTTGAGCTTGTACTGCGGCGCGCCGGACGGCCCGAAGACCGCCGTGGCGGGCGCCGCGAGGACGACGCGGGAGCCGCGCGTCTTGCCGACGAGCGCGTCCGTCAGCACCTTCGAGACCGCGTTGCCCTGGGTCGTCTGCATCGTCGCCTGCGTGGGCACGCCGCGGTCGCTGCTGCTGAAGATCTTCTGCCCGTCACGGCCTCTGGCGACGTACATGTCGAACATGGCCGCCTTGTTGGCCTCGACCGGGTTCCCCGTGCCGGTGGAGATGACCTTCGTCTCGGGCTTGGTCACCTTGACGGCCTTGGAGACCTTGAGCTTCGGCTCGGCGCCGAAGGTGCCGCTGACGGAGACACCGGTGATCGTGTCCCCGGTGGCGGTCCGGGACTTGCTGGCGCCCGAGCCGGCGCTGGACTTGGCCTTGCCGGAGTCCCCACCCCCGCAGGCGGCGGTGGTGAGCAGGAGGGCTGCCGCGACGACGGCAAGGGAACGACGCACTGAAGAAACACCTCGGGCTGGAAAGTGGGGGACGCTGAACCGCCACGATAACCGGGAGACCTGAGAAATCACTTCGTGCAGCGCGGCTACATGCCCTCGATGAGCTTGTGCACCCGCTCGTCATGGGCGCGGAACGGATCCTTGCACAGCACCGTGCGCTGCGCTTGGTCGTTGAGCTTGAGGTGGACCCAGTCGACGGTGAAGTCCCGGCGGCGCTCCTGGGCGCGCTTGATGAACTCCCCGCGGAGCCGGGCCCGGGTGGTCTGCGGCGGCACGGACTTGGCCTCGAAGACCTGCAGGTCGTTGGTGACCCGCGCGACCGCGCCGCGCTTCTCCAGCAGGTAGTAGAGGCCCCGTCCGCGGTGGATGTCGTGGTAGGCGAGGTCGAGCTGGGCGATCCGGGGATGGCTGAGCGGGAGCCCGTGCTGGCTGCGGTAGCGGTCGATCAGCTTCCACTTGATCACCCAGTCGATCTCCCTCTCGACCAGGCCGAAGTCCTCGGACTCGACGGCCTTGAGGGCCCGCTCCCACAGGTCGAGGGCGCGGGCCACGAGCGGCGTCTCGAGCTCGCGGCGGTCCACGAAGTCGCGGGCCCGGGAGAGGTACTCCTGCTGGATGTCGAGCGCGCTGGCCTCGCGCCCGTTGGCGAGGCGCACCTTGCGGCGCCCGGTCATGTCGTGGGAGATCTCGCGGATCGCGCGGATCGGGTTCTCCATCGTGAGGTCGCGCATCACCACGCCCTCCTCGATCATCCGCAGCACGAGGTCGCAGGTGGCCACCTTGAGCATGGTGGTGGTCTCGCTCATGTTGGAGTCGCCGACGATCACGTGCAGCCGGCGGTAGCGCTCGGCGTCCGCATGGGGCTCGTCGCGGGTGTTGATGATCGGCCGGGACCGGGTGGTGGCGCTCGAGACGCCCTCCCAGATGTGCTCGGCGCGCTGGCTGACCGAGTACATCGCCCCGCGAGGGGTCTGGATCACCTTGCCGGCGCCGACGATGATCTGCCGGGTCACCAGGAACGGGATCAGCACGTCGGCCAGCTTGGAGAACTCCCCGTGCCGGCTGACGCAGTAGTTCTCGTGGCAGCCGTAGGAGTTGCCGGCCGAGTCGGTGTTGTTCTTGAACAGGTAGACGTCCCCGGCGATGCCCTCGTCGTGCAGGCGCCGCTCGGCGTCCACGAGGAGGCCCTCGAGGACCCGCTCCCCCGCCTTGTCGTGCGCGACGAGGTCGATGATGTCGTCGCACTCGGGGGTGGCGTACTCCGGGTGGCTGCCGACGTCGAGGTAGAGCCGGGCGCCGTTGCGGAGGAAGACGTTGCTGCTGCGGCCCCAGGAGACGACCTTGCGGAACAGGTAGCGCGCAACCTCGTCCGGCGAGAGGCGTCGCTGCCCGCGGAACGTGCAGGTGACGCCGTACTCGTTCTCGATCCCGAAGATCCGGCGGTCCACGTGCTCAGACTAGGCGCACCACCCAACCGTGCGCAGCAGACTCGCGTGGGCGCCTTCGGCCAGGTGCAGCCGCGAGGTCGCCGTCAGGGGGTGGGCGGAGCGACCGGCACGTCGCCGTCGCCCTCGGCACCGCGGT
>JAWWPF010000094.1:0-27124 GCA_033850795.1 Nocardioidaceae bacterium
GGCGGGTGTCCTGGTTGAACACGGAGACGCCGGTGACGTCGGAGGGCAGCAGGTCCGGGGTGAACTGGATGCGGCGCACTGTGCAGTCGATGGACCGGGCGAGCGCCTTGCTCAGCATCGTCTTGCCCACCCCTGGAACGTCCTCGATCAGCAGGTGGCCGTCGGAGAGGAGGACGATGAGCGCCAGCTTCGCCACCTCGGGCTTGCCCTCGATGACCTTCTCGATGCTGGCGCGGATGCGGCCGCTGACCCGGGCGAGCGTGTCGAGGTCGGCGCCTCCCGCGGAGACGCCGGGTCGCTGCTGGGTCCCGCTGTCGTGAGCTGCCGTCACGCTGTCCTCTTTCTCGATGCGACACCCGACTGCCGCGACCTGCAGGCGTACGAGCGCCCGTGCCGTCGTGGGTCCCCCCAAGGTCCTGAGCGGTCCTCACGGGCTCGTCGAGGCGCCCCACAGCAAACACGGTGACCTTCAGTCAACCTCATCGCTCAAGCGGCTGCCACCGAACGGCCCCGACCGGGCGTGAAACCCGCCCTCCCGGGGTGGAGCGCGCGTACCGCCGGCGACGGGGCGCAACACGGGCGAAATGGTTGACGGTGGAGCGCGGTGGGGTACAGTGGTGCGCAGTGGAGGAGGAGGGAAGCTTCTTCGCATCGACACTGGGAGGGGTCGGATGTTCTTCGGCACCTACACCCCCCGGCTCGATGACAAGGGGCGGCTCTTCCTCCCGGCGAAGTTCCGGGACGAGCTGGCGGACGGCCTCGTCGTCACCCGTGGGCAGGAGCGCTGCCTGTACGTGTGGTCGATGGAGGAGTTCCGCCGGCTCACCGAGCGTCTGCGCGCGACCTCGGTGACGAACAAGGCGGCCCGGGACTACGTGCGGATGTTCTTCGCCGGCGCCTCGGACGAGACGCCGGACAAGCAAGGTCGCATCACCGTGCCGCCGATGCTGCGGGACTACGCCTCGCTGGCGAAGGACTGCATCGTCATCGGCGCCATGGACCGGATCGAGATCTGGGACGCCGCCTCGTGGCAGACCTACTCGGACCAGCAGGAGCAGGCGTTCGCGGACCTCTCCGAGGAGGCCTTCCCGGGCATCTGAGCAGCAGGACCAGCACGACAGCACCACCGACGAGCAGCAGGAGTCGCAGGGCGAGGTCTCGCGCCCGCTCACCGCGGCAGCCTCTGGCACACCTTCCCCGGTGCCAGAAGCCGCCGGCGGCGCGCGGGCGGGGACCTGGCCCGGCGAACCCCGCCACCTCGACAGGCCATCCGCACCGGAGCAGCAAGGGTCGAACACCATGAGCGTCACGCTTCCCGAGTCCTCCACTTCGCACCACACCCCTCGCGTCCGGCACCAGGTCCGCGACGGCGTCGCGGTCATCGCGTTCTCGGCGGCGGCCTCCACCCTCCTGGCCCTGGCCCTTCTCCTCCTCGTCACGTTGGCGGGCTAGGCGACCGTGACGAGCCACGTCCCGGTGCTCGTGGACCGGATCGTCGCCCTGGTGGCCCCCGCCCTCGACCTCCCGCCGGGCTCCACCCGCGAGCACACCCTCCTCGTCGACGCGACGCTGGGCCTCGGCGGGCACGCGGAGGCGGTGCTCCGGCGCTGCCCGCAGGCCCACCTGATCGGCATCGACCGCGACGTCCACGCCCTCGATCGCAGCCGCGACCGCCTCGCGCCGTACGCCGAGCGGGTCACGCTGGTCCACGCCGTCTACGACGAGATCGGCGAGGTCCTCACCGAGCTCGGCCACCCGTCCGTCGACGGGGTGCTGTTCGACCTCGGGGTCTCCTCCATGCAGCTCGACGTGCGGGGTCGCGGGTTCGCCTACGCCGAGGACGCACCGCTCGACATGCGCATGAACGACACCACCGGCCGCACCGCCGCCGACGTGCTCAACGAGTACCCGGTCGAGGAGCTCACCCGGATCCTGCGGGAGTACGGCGAGGAGCGGTTCGCCCGCCGGATCGCCGAGACCGTCGTCCGCGAGCGGGTCAAGCAGCCGTTCGTGCGCTCCGCCCGCCTCGTCGAGCTGCTGTACGACGTGATCCCTGCGCCGGCCCGCCGCACCGGAGGGCACCCGGCCAAGCGGACCTTCCAGGCGCTCCGCATCGAGGTCAACGACGAGCTCTCGACGCTGCGCCGGGCCCTGCCCGCCGCCATCGAGTCGATCGGCGTCGGGGGCCGGGTGGTGGTCATGTCCTACCACTCGCTCGAGGACCGGATCACCAAGCAGGTGTTCGCCGCGGTCACCCGCAGCGACCTGCCGCCCGACCTGCCGTTCGTTCCCGAGGGGCATGAGCCGGCCCTGCGGCTGGTCACCCGCGGGGCCGAGAAGGCCGGGGCCGCGGAGATCGCGGCCAACCCGCGCGCCGCGTCCGTGCGGGTCCGCGCGGTCGAGCGGATCAGACCGGCGGCGGCATGAGAACCGCAGTGGCACGCACCGCACCCACGAGCCCGGCCGATGGAGGAGAGCGCAGATGAGCACCTTGATGAACCAGGCTCGCAACCGGGTCCCGCGCTTCGCCGAGGCCGCCGTCGAGCGGGCCCGGCTGAGCGTGGTGCCGCGCTCGACGGGTCGACGCGCCGCCCGGGTCCCGTTCTTCGCGCTGCTCTCCGTGCTCCTGGTCGGCGGGGTGGCCGGGCTGCTGTTCGTGAACACCTCGATGCAGCAGGTCTCCTTCACCACCACGGCGATGGAGCAGAAGGCCTCCGAGCTCCAGGCGCAGCGTCAGTCGCTGCAGATGCAGCTCGACGCGCTCCGCGACCCGCAGCGCGTCGCCCTGCAGGCCAAGCAGATGGGGATGGTGCCGCCGGCCAGCCCCGCGTTCATCCGGCTCGGCGACGGCAAGATCCTCGGCACCCCGACGCTGGCCACGAACGCCGACTCCGTGCGCATCACCCCGATGCGCAACCCGAAGCCGAAGGCGCTGCGGCAGCGGACCGTGATCGAGAAGGTCAAGGCGCCCAAGGACGCCACGACACCCAAGGTCACCGCCGGCGGCGCGGCAGCCCCGGGAACGGCCATCGCGGCAGGTACAAAGAAGACCCGCGACCCAGGACAGGAGAACCCGCGTTGACCCAGGGGAGCCGATCGGGCCCGCGACCACCACGTCCGCGACGCCGTCGTCCCCGCGTCCGCGCAGTGCGCGGACCCACGCTGGTCCGGCTCCGCATCGGCTTCGTGCTGATCGCGATGATCGTCTCCCTGTTCGCGGTTCGGCTCTTCCAGCTGCAGAGCGTCGATGCCGCCACCTACGTCGCGAAGGCTCGGGCCGAGGGTGTCGTCACGGTCGCCCTTCCAGCCACCCGCGGCACCATCGAGGACCGCAACGGCACGCCGCTCGCCGACTCCGTGGACGGGCTGATGCTCGTCGCGGACCCGACGCTGACCGTCAAGCACGCCAGCGCGATCGCCACGATCATCGCCCGCCGCCTGCACGTGGACTACTTCGACCTCCTGCAGCGGCTGCGCATGCCCGACACGCACTTCCAGTACATCGCCCGCCGGGTCCCCGCCACCGAGGCCCGGGCGGTGCTCACCGAGATCGACAAGCACGGCTACAAGGGGATCGACACCCGCCGTGATCCGGTCCGCTCCTACCCCGGGGACGACGTCGCCGCGAACCTCGTCGGGTTCATGAACGCGCAGGGCGACGCCGCCGAGGGCGCCGAGCTGATGTTCGACACGATGCTCTCGGGCAGGGACGGGTCGGCGACCTACGAGGTCGGCGGCGGCAACCGCATCCCGCTCGGGGAGAACAGCACGGTCCCCGCGAGGAGCGGCCACAACCTGAAGCTGACCATCGACCGGGACGTGCAGTGGTACACCCAGCGGGTCCTGCGCACCGCGGTCCAGAGCTCCGGCGGGTCCTCGGGGGCAGCCGTGGTGATGGACTCCAAGACCGGGCAGCTCCTCTCGCTCGCCGACTACCCGACGTTCGATGCCAACCAACCCGGCCTGTCATCGCAGAAGGATCTCGGCTCGCGCGCGCTGCGCGACGTCTACGAGCCCGGCTCGGTGGAGAAGGTCCTCACCACCTCCTCGCTCATCGACGCCGGCAAGGTCACCCCCGACACGAAGATCTCGGTGCCGTCGCAGCTGCGGCGCGGCGACCGGGTGATCCACGACTACTTCCCGCACGGCACGCTCCACCTGACCCTCACCGGGGTGATCGCGAAGTCCTCGAACATCGGCACCGTGCTCGCGGCCAGCAAGTTCACCCACCGGCAGCTCTACGACTACCTCCGCAAGTTCGGGCTGGGGCAGCGGACCAACATCGGCGTGCACGGCGAGTCGCCCGGGGTGCTGAACGGCTGGCGCCAGTGGTCGCAGATCAACCAGGACACGATCGCCTTCGGCCAGGGCGTCGCCGTGAACGCCGTACAGATGGCCGCCGCGGTCAACGTCATCGCCAACGGCGGCGTCTACGTCCGGCCCAGCCTGGTCAAGGGGGAGGCGACCACCTCCGGCGGTGAGGTGGTGGGCTCGGACACCACCACCGAGCACCGGGTCGTGAGCGCACGCGCCGCCCGGCTCACCACCGGGATGATGGAAGCGGTCACCAACCCCGTGGTGGGCACCGCTCCCTCGGCCGGCGTGGAGGGCTACCGGGTCGCGGGCAAGACCGGCACGGCGCAGCGTGTCGGGTCGCGCTGTCACTGCTACAACGGCACCTTCACCGTCTCGTTCGCCGGGTTCGCGCCCGCCGACAAGCCCCGCTTCCTGGTCTACGTCGTGGTGCAGGACCCCAGGAACGGCGGCGGCGGCGGATCGGTCGGCGGACCGGCGTTCCACAAGATCATGAGCTACCTCCTGGAGAAGTACGCCGTGCCGCCGACCGGCTCCACGGCCCCCACGCCCCGCATCGACTGGTGAGCCCGCCCGGTACCCTTCCGGGCGTGCCAGACCAGATCCCGCTGCGTCCCACCCACCCGGTGGAGACCCCTCTGGAAGAGGTCGCACAGGGGCTGGAGGAGGCTCTCGTGGACCGGCGCGGGCAGGTCGCCGGAACGGTCGTCACCGGGGTCACCATCAGCTCGCTCCGGGTCGACCCGGGCGACCTGTACGTCGCTCCGGCGGGCGCCCGCAGGCACGGGGCGCTCTTCGTGCCGCAGGCCCTGGCCGCGGGTGCCGTGGCCGTGCTCACCGACCCCGCCGGCCTCGCCGTCCTCGACACGATGGCGGACCTGCCTGAGATCCCGGTGCTGGTGGTGGAGCGGCCGAGGGCGGTCCTCGGTGACCTGGCCGCCCGGCTCTACGGCAACCCGGCCGGGCACCTCCGGCTGATGGCGGTCACCGGCACCCAGGGCAAGACCACCACGACCCGGCTCGCGGAGGCCGCGCTGAGCGCGTCCGGGGTCCGGGCGGCGGTGGTCGGCACCATCGGCACCCGGGTCAACGGGACGGCCGTGAAGACCTCGCTGACCACCCCGGAGGCGCCGGACCTGCACGGCCTGCTCGCGGTCATGGTCGAGCGCGAGGTGGCTGCTTGCGCCATGGAGGTCTCGAGCCACGCGCTGGTGATGGGTCGGGTGGACGGCGTGGTCTTCGACGTGGCCTGCTTCACCAACCTGGGACGCGACCACCTCGACTTCCACGCCGACGTCGAGGACTACTTCGCGGCCAAGGCGTCGCTGTTCACCCCCGCCCGATGCCGGCGCGGGCTGGTCAACCTGGACGACGAGTACGGCCGCCGGCTGGCCGGTGAGGCGGAGGTTCCGGTGCGGACGTTCGCCGTCGATCACCCGGAGGCGGACTGGCGGGCCTGCGACCTACGCCTGGAGCCCACGGGGTCCTCCTTCACCGTGCAGCCTCCGGACGGCCCGCCGTTCCCGGCGCGGGTGCGGCTCACCGGTGACTTCAACGTCTCGAACGCGCTGTGCGCCATCGCAGCCCTCGCAGAGCTCGGCTTCGACGCGCCCACGGTGGCCCGAGCCATGGCCGACGCCGGCGGGGTCCCCGGGCGGCTCGAGCAGGTGGAGGCCGGGCAGCCCTTCCTGGCCGTCGTCGACTACGCGCACAAGCCCGACGCCGTGCAGGCCGCCCTGACCGCGCTGCGTCCGCTGACCACCGGCCGGCTGATCGTGGTCCTCGGCGCGGGCGGTGAGCGCGACCCCGGCAAGCGGCCGCTCATGGGCGAG
Organism: Nocardioidaceae bacterium; assembly: GCA_033850795.1. Classification (GTDB taxonomy): domain Bacteria; phylum Actinomycetota; class Actinomycetes; order Propionibacteriales; family Nocardioidaceae; genus Nocardioides_B. The sequence goes on from JAWWPF010000094.1 coordinate 6,147, forward strand.
ATCGCCGCCCGGCTCGCCGACGTCCTGGTCGTCACCGACGACAACCCGCGCAGCGAGGACCCGCACGCGATCCGGGCGGCGCTGCTGGGCGGCGCCCGGCGGGTCCCCGCCGACGACCGGGCCGAGGTCCACGAGGTCGGAGACCGGCGCACCGCGATCCGCACCGCGGTCGCCCTGGCCGCCCCCGGCGACACCGTCGTGGTCGCCGGCAAGGGCCACGAGACCGGCCAGGAGATCGCCGGGAGCGTGCACCCCTTCGACGACCGCGACGTCCTGCGCGAGGAGCTGGCCTCACGATGATCCCGATGACGCTGCCCGAGCTGGCCGCGGTGGTGGGTGGCTCGGTCGTGCACGACTCCGGGGCCACCGTGGCCGGGCCGGCCTTCGTGGACAGCCGGGTCGCCGAGCGCGGCGGACTGTTCGTGGCGGTCGTCGGCGACCGGGTGGACGGCCACGACTTCGCCCGGGCCGCCGTCGACGCGGGAGCCGCGGCCGTGCTGTCCTCCCGGGACACCGGCCACCCCGGCGTGGTCGTCGAGGATCCCGTCGAGGCGCTCGCCCGTCTCGCCCGCCACTCGCTGGACAGGCTCCCCGGGGTGCGGGTGGTGGCGCTCACCGGCTCGCAGGGCAAGACCAGCACCAAGGACCTGCTGGCGCAGGTGCTGGCCGGCGCCGGGCGCACGGTGGCCACCTTCGGCTCCTTCAACAACGAGCTGGGGCTTCCGCTGACCGTGCTCCGCGCCGACACCTCGACCGAGTACCTGGTCCTCGAGATGGGCGCCCGGCACATCGGGGACCTGGAGGCCTCGTGCCGGGTCGCCCCGCCCGAGGTCGCGCTGGTGCTCAACGTCGGAAAGGCGCACGTCGGCGAGTTCGGCTCCCAGGCCAACATCGCCCAGGCCAAGGGAGAGCTCGTCGAGGCGCTCGGCGAGGACGGCGTGGCCGTGCTCAACGCCGACGACCCCCTGGTCAGCGCGATGGCCACGCGGACCCGGGGCCGGATCCGCACGTTCGGGACGGCCCGCGACGCGGACGTCCGGTTCGACGAGCCGGCTCTCGACGACCTCGGACGCCCGTCGTTCACCCTGCACGCGGACGGCCGGCAGGCCCGGGTGACGATGCGGCTGGTCGGGGAGCACCACGCCGGGAACGCCACCGCCGCCGCGGCCGTCGCGCTGTCCCTCGGGGTGCCCCTGGACTCCGTCGCGGAGGCGCTGAGCTCGGCCACCGCGACCTCGCGAGGGCGGATGGAGGTCGTCGAGCGCGCTGACGGCGTGACCGTCATCGACGACGCCTACAACGCCAACCCCGACTCGATGCGCGCCGCCCTCAAGGCGCTCGCCGCCATCGGGCGCGGCCGTCCGGGCGCCCGGACCGTCGCCGTGCTCGGGGAGATGCGGGAGCTGGGCGAGTCGGGGCCGGAGGAACACGACGCGGTTGGCAGACTGGCGGTGCGACTGGACATCCACCAGCTGCTCGTCGTCGGCGAGGCGGCGAAGCCGATCCACCTGGGAGCTTCGTTGGAGGGGTCGTGGGACAAGGAGTCGGTGTTCGTCGGGGACACCGACGCGGCCATCGACTGGCTCCGCCGGAACCTCGGGCCCGGGGACGTCGTGCTCTTCAAGGCCTCCAACGCGGTGCAGCTGAGCCGGGCGGCTCAGGCCGTGCTGGCTGACGGGCCAGCTCACGGGCTAGCAGCCGAGGGCGGCCGATGAGGGCCATCCTGCTCTCCGGCGGGCTCGCACTGATCTTCTCGCTGCTCGGCACCCGGGTCGCGATCCGGGTGCTCACCACCAAGGGCTACGGCCAGCTGATCCGCGACGACGGGCCGACCACCCACCACACCAAGCGTGGCACTCCCACGATGGGCGGCACGGTGATCATCCTGTCGGTGGTCCTCGCCTACTTCCTCGCCGAGCTGATCACCCAGGACGTCCCGTCGTGGTCGGCCCTGCTGCTGCTGTTCCTGCTCGTCGGCCTGGGCACCGTCGGCTTCCTCGACGACTACATCAAGATCGCCAAGCAGCGCAGCCTCGGGCTCCGGAGCAAGGCCAAGTTCGCCGGCCAGACGCTGGTCGCCGTGGTGTTCGCGGCGCTCGCGCTGACCCGGCCCGACGAGCGCGGGCAGACCCCCGCGTCACACCACATCTCCTTCATCCGCGACTTCGACAACATCACCCTGCCCGCCGTCGTCGTGGTCCTGCTGATCCTCGTGATGATCTCCGGGTCCAGCAACGCGGTGAACCTCACCGACGGCCTGGACGGTCTGGCCAGCGGCGCCTCGACGATGGTCTTCGGCGCCTACACGCTGGTCAACATCTGGCAGAACAACCAGTGGTGCGCGATCAACGCCGGGAACAAGTGCTACGACGTCCGCGACCCTCTGGACCTCGCGGCGGTCGCCGCCGCCCTCACCGGCGCCTGCTTCGGGTTCCTGTGGTGGAACGCCTCCCCGGCGAAGATCTTCATGGGCGACACCGGGTCGCTGTCCCTGGGCGGTGCCCTCGCCGGTCTGGCGGTCCTGACCCGCACCGAGCTGCTCCTCGCCGTGCTCGGCGGCCTGTTCGTCATCCAGACGCTGTCGGTGATCCTGCAGGTCGGCTACTTCAAGTTCACCGGCGGCAGACGGATGTTCCGGATGGCGCCGCTGCACCACCACTTCGAGCTGAAGGGCTGGGACGAGATCACCGTGGTGATCCGCTTCTGGATCATCACCGGGATCTGCGTTGCGGCGGGCCTCGGGATCTTCTACGCCGAGTGGGTGGCGGGCGCGTGAGCGTCGCGCTGGACTCCCTGGGCCGGCACACCTCCTGGGCCGGCGTCCACGCGGTGGTCGTCGGCATCGGCGTGTCCGGCTTCGCCGCAGCGGACAACCTGACCCACCTCGGTGCCCGGGTCACCGTCCTCGCCGAGTCGGCCGACGACCGTCAGCGCGAGCAGGCCTCCCTGCTCGAGGTCCTCGGTGCCACGGTCCGGATCGGTGCGGGCGCCACCACGGCGCTGCCGGACGGCATCGACCTCGTGGTGACCTCGCCGGGGGTGCCCCCCACCGCCCCGCTGATCGTCGCCGCGGGCGCGCGCGGCGTGCCGGTGTGGGGAGAGGTCGAGCTGGCCTGGCGGCTCCGGGATCCCGAGGCGCCGGGCACCTGGCTCTGCGTCACGGGCACCAACGGCAAGACGACCACCGTGCAGATGCTCGACACGATCGTCCGGGCGAGCGGGGTCAGCAGCATCGCCTGCGGCAACGTGGGGCTGCCCCTCGTGGAGGCGGTCATGGACCCCGCGCCGTACTCCGTCTACGCCGTGGAGCTCTCGAGCTTCCAGCTCCACTACACCTCGTCGCTGTCGGCGCACTCCGCCGCGGTGCTCAACGTTGCCGAGGACCACCTCGACTGGTACCCCTCGATGGAGGCCTACGCAGCCGACAAGGGCCGCATCTACGAACGGGTCCGGGAGGCCTGCGTCTACAACGTCGCGGACCCCGTCACCGAGCGTCTGGTGCGCGAGGCCGACGTCGTCGAGGGGGCGCGCGCCGTCGGATTCACCCTCGGCACCCCGCAGCTCGGCATGCTCGGCGTCGTCGACGACGTGCTCGCCGACCGAGCCTTCATCGAGGAGCGCCGGCACAGCGCGGCCGAGCTGTGCACGGTCGCGGACCTGGCCTCGCCCGCACCGCACTTCGTCGCCAACGCGCTGGCCGCAGCCGCCCTGGCGAGGTCCGTCGGCGTCCCGGCCACCGCCGTGCGGGAGGGGCTGCGGTCCTTCGTCCCCCAGGGGCACCGGATCGCGGACCTGGGCGAGGTCGCGCAGGTCCGCTACATCGACGACTCCAAGGCGACGAACCCGCACGCGGCGGCCTCCTCGCTGCAGGCCTACGACCCCGTGGTGTGGGTGGCCGGCGGGCTGGCGAAGGGCGCCTCCTTCGACGCCCTGGTGGAGGCCGTGCACCGCCGGCTGCGTGCGGTCGTGCTGCTCGGCAGGGACCGTGCCGTCATCGCGGAGGCCCTTGCGCGACACGCCCCCGATGTCCCCGTGATCGAAGTCGAGGGCGGCGACACTTCTGTCATGGACCGCGTGGTGGAAGCGGCCGCGGGCCTGGCGCAGCCAGGGGACACCGTGCTTCTCGCGCCCGGCTGCGCGTCCATGGACATGTTCGCGAACTACGGCGCTCGCGGGGATGCCTTCTCGGAGTCGGTGCGCCGTCTCCGGGACCGCTGAGCGACCGGCTCGACCCGGTTCTCGGCGGACGGCGCAGTCCCCGTCGGGCCGAGGAGGGCTCTGCGTGACGACCACGACCGAGGAGCACCGCAGGCCCGCAGGCCCGTTCCGCGGACGGCTGGCCGGACCACGGGACTCCGTCGCGCACCTCCTCGACCGCCCCCTGACGTCGTACTACCTGCTGCTCGGCGCCTCCAGCCTGTTGCTGACGATCGGGCTGATGGAGGTGCTCAGCGCCTCGAGCGTCTACTCCTACCGGATCTTCGGCAACAGCTACCACGTCTTCCTCAAGCAGCTGACCTGGGTGCTGCTCGCCCTCCCGATCGCGTTCGTGGCCTCCCGGATGCCCCACCGGCTGCTGCGGCTGATGGCCTGGCCCGCCCTCGTCGGCTCCGCCGTGCTGATCTACCTCACGGGGACCTCGCTGGGGTTCGCGGTCAACGGCAACCGCAACTGGCTGGCGCTCGGCCCGCTCACCATCCAGCCCTCCGAGCTCGCCAAGCTGGCGATCATCTTGTGGTGCTCGGACCTCTACGCACGCAAGGAGCGGATGCTCGACGACTGGAAGCACGCCCTGATCCCCATGGTGCCGGTGACCGGCCTGGTGACGGGCCTGGTGGTGCTGCAGGGCGACCTCGGCACGGCGCTCGTCCTGATGGCGATCATCCTCGCGATGCTGTGGGTCGTCGGCGCGCCGGCGCGGCTCTTCGTCGGGGCGCTGGTCACCGTCGGGGTCCTGGCGCTGTACCTCGCCACCACGAACGCCGAGCGGCTGCAGCGCCTGACCAACTTCGCGGACCCGTTCAAGGACTACCAGGGGGCCGGCTGGCAGCCCGCCCACGGGCTCTTCGCGATGTCGAGCGGCGGGATCCTCGGCAAGGGCATCTCCGCGAGCCAGCAGAAGTGGGGGAACCTGCCCGAGGCGCACACCGACTTCATCTTCGCGGTGCTCGGTGAGGAGCTCGGGCTGGTGGGTACCCTGCTGGTGCTCGCCCTGTTCCTGACCATCGCGTACGCCGGCATCCGCGTCGCCGTGCGCACCAAGGACCCGTTCGTGAGGTACATGTCCGCCGGCATCACCATCTGGATCACCGCGCAGATGATGATCAACGTGGGCATGGTGCTCGCGCTCCTGCCGGTCATCGGGCTCCCCCTGCCACTGGTGTCCTACGGCGGCTCCGCCCTGTTGCCGTCCCTCGTCGCCCTCGGCCTGCTGGTGTCCTTCGCCCGCTCCGAACCGGGGGCGCGGGCGGCGCTCCAGGACCGTCGGCGTCGTCGCGCCGCCGGCGTCACCGCCGGTGGAGGCCTGGCGAGGCGACCTCGGTGAAGGTGCTGCTCGCCGGCGGCGGCACCGCGGGGCACACGTCCCCGCTGCTTGCCACCGCCGACGCCCTCCGCCGGCTCGAGGACCCCGGCGACCCCGTCGAGGTGACCGCCCTGGGCACTCCCCGCGGCCTGGAGGGCCGGGTCGTGCCCGAGGCCGGCTACCCCATCGAGATGGTGCCTCCGGTGCCCCTCCCGCGCCGCCCCTCGGCGGACCTGCTGAGGGTCCCGGCCCGGCTGGCCGGTGCCCTGCGGGCGACCCTGGAGGTGGTCGACCGCCTCCGGCCGGACGTTGTCGTCGGCTTCGGCGGCTACGTCTCGGTGCCGGCCTACCTCGCCGCCCGGCGGCGCCGGGTCCCGCTGGTGGTCCACGAGGGGAACGCCCTTCCCGGGCTCGCCAACCGGCTCGGTGCACGGCTCACCACCCGGGTCGCGACCAGCTTTCCCGGCACCCGTCTGCGGCATGGCGCGTACGTCGGGCTGCCGATCCGCCGGATCGTCTCCACCCTGGACCGCGCCGCCCTCCGCGAGGAGGCCCGGCGGAACTTCGGCCTCGACCCCGAGCTCCCGACCCTGCTGGTCACCGGCGGCAGCCAGGGGGCTCGCCGGCTCAACGACGCGGTCTCGGGTGCGCAGGCCTGCCTCGCCGCCGCCGGCATCCAGGTGCTGCACGTCGCCGGGCCCAACGGGACGGTCACCACGACGGACGTGGCCGGCGGGCCGCCGTACGTCGTCGTGCCGTTCGTGGACCGGATGGACCTGGCCTACGCCGCAGCGGACCTGGTGGTCTGCCGTGCCGGCGCCAACACGGTCACGGAGGTGGCGGCGGTCGGCCTTCCCGCCGTCTTCGTCCCCCTGCCGATCGGCAACGGCGAGCAGGAGCTCAACGCCCGACCCGTCGTGGACGCCGGCGGCGGGCTGCTGGTCCGCGACGCGGAGCTCACCCCGGACAAGGTCTGCACCGTCGTGCCCGAGCTGCTCGGGGACGCCGACCGGCTGCGCACCATGTCGAGCGCCGCTGCCGGCCTGATCCCACGCGACGCGGACGAGAAGCTGGCCCGGATGGTGCTGGCCGCCGGCCGTGAGGGGCGCGCATGAGGGTCCCCGTCCCGGACGAGCTGCTGCCCGCCGACCAGCTCGGCCGCGTGCACTTCGTCGGCATCGGCGGTGCGGGGCTCTCCGGCATCGCCCGGATCATGCTGGCGCGGGGGATCACGGTCAGCGGCAGCGACGCCAAGGAGTCCCGCACCCTCGAAGCGCTGCGCGCGCTCGGCGCCCGCTGCCACGTCGGCCACGACGCGTCCCAGGTCCGCGACGTCGACACGGTCGTCGTCTCGACCGCCGTGCGCGAGGACAACCCGGAGGTCCTGGAGGCGCAACGGCTCGGGCTGCGGCTGCTGCCCCGCTCCGCGGCGCTCGAGGCGGTGATGAAGGGCCGGCGCGTGGTCGCGGTGGCCGGCACGCACGGCAAGACCACCACCACCTCCCTGCTGACCGTCGCCCTCCAGCACTGCGGCGCCGACCCGTCGTTCGCGATCGGTGGAGAGCTGAACGAGTCGGGGTCCAATGCGCACGAGGGCAGCGGACGGATCTTCGTCGCCGAGGCGGACGAGAGCGACGGGGCGTTCCTCGTCTACTCGCCGTACGGCGCCCTGGTGACCAATGTCGAGGCTGACCACCTCGACAACTACGGCACCGAGGAGGCCTACCACGCGGCGTTCGGGACCTTCTTGGAGCGCATCGACCCGGCCGGCTTCCTGGTCGCCTGCGTCGACGACGCGGGCGCCGCGGACCTGGCGGCGAAGGCCCGCGACCGCGGGCTCGCCGTGGTCGGGGTGGGGGAGTCCGAGGACGCCGACGTGCGCGCGGAGGGGCTGCAGCTGGTCGGCTCCACGTCGCGGTTCACCGTGCGCGTCGACGGTGAGCGGCTAGGGGCGGTGACGCTGCAGATCCCGGGGCGGCACTACGTCCTCGATGCGCTCGCCGCGCTCGCTGCCGGACTGCGGCTCGGGTTCGGCTTCGGCGACCTCCGGCGCGGCCTCGAGGCGTTCACGGGAACCCGGCGCCGCATGGAGCTCAAGGGCGAGGCCGCGGGGGTGCGGGTGTACGACTCCTACGCCCACCACCCGAACGAGATCGCCGGCGACCTGCAGGCGGCACGCTCCCTCGCCGGCGACGGCCGCGTGGTAGTGGCCTTCCAGCCGCACCTGGTCTCGCGCACCAGGATCTTCGGGCCGGCGATGGGCACGGCGCTCGGGGCGGCCGACGAGGTCGTCGTCATGGACGTCTATGTGGCCCGCGAGGACCCCGAGCCGGGCGTGGACGGCCGGCTGGTCGCCTCCCACGTCCCGCTTCCCGAGGACCGGGTCCACTTCGAGCCCTCCTGGTCCGCGACACCGGCGGTCCTCGTGGACCGCGCCGTGGCCGGGGACGTCGTGCTGACGCTCGGCGCCGGCGACGTCACGCTCCTCGGACCCGAGGTGCTCGACCTCCTTCATGAGCGAGCGGGGGACGACCGATGAGCCTGTTCACCAGGAGCCCCCGCAGTGCCGACCCCGAGGTGGACGGCGGGGACGCGGACGAGCGCACGCTGCGGATCGCGCGCCGCCGCTTCGTCAGGCGTCAGTGGGCCCGGCGCTGGCTCGCCTGGCGCCGCGTCCTCGTCACCGCCCTGGTCCTCGGTGCGGTCGTCGGCACCGTCTGGCTGGTGTTCTTCTCCACCGTCCTCGCGGTCTCCGGGGTCCAGGTGAAGGGCGTCGACGTGCTCTCGCCTGCTGCAGTGCGCCGCGCTGCCGCCGTACCCACGGGTGCGCCGCTGGCCACCGTCGACCTCGGCGCGGTGACCCGGCGGGTCGAGCGGCTGCCCGCCGTACGCAGCGCCGACGTCTCCCGGGCCTGGCCGGACCGGGTCCGGGTCGACGTCACGGAGCGCACCGCCGTGGCGGTCGTCGCCCCCGCCCAACCCGGTGGCCACGTGCGCGGCATCGACGCCGACGGTGTGGTGTTCCGCCGGTTCACGAAGCGGCCCGCGGACCTCCCCGTGATCCGCCGGGGCCCGCACGCGGACGCCGACGCGCTGGCTCAGGCGGCGCAGGTCGCCGGGTCGCTGACCCCGTCGCTGGCGGCCAAGGTGGACTTCGTCCGGGTCCGGACCGTCGACCGGATCACGCTGGAGCTCCGCGGCGGACGCACCGTGCTGTGGGGGAGCGCCCAGGACTCGGCCGAGAAGGCCCGGGTGCTGGCCGTCCTGCCCCGGAAGGCGTCGTTCTACGACGTCAGCGTCCCCGGGCAGCCGGTCATCCGGAAGTGAGCCGGACCCCGGTGCGGGGCCGCCTTCGCCGGTCTCGACCGGGTGACAAAGTCAACAATCAAGGGCGACGCGCCGCGTGTCGGCGTGGATCGGTGCTGTGGACCCCCTAGTTTCTTCACCAACGCGAGGTTGACATAACTATAACCCTCTACTTCAGGGTTAAGGTTCTAGGGATGGCGGTCTCGCGCACTTCCCCACCGACAGACACCCCGTTCTGCCCAGCACCCCGGTGGTCCCCGACGGACCTTCGGCGAAGGGCAGCCAAGCAGCGAGAGGCAGTGCCGTGGCAGCACCGCAGAACTACCTGGCCGTCATCAAGGTCGTGGGTATTGGTGGAGGTGGAGTCAACGCCGTCAACCGGATGATCGAGGTCGGCCTCAAGGGGGTCGAGTTCATCGCCATCAACACCGACGCCCAAGCACTCCTGATGAGCGACGCCGACGTCAAGCTCGACATCGGCCGTGAGCTGACCCGCGGACTCGGCGCGGGCGCCAACCCCGAGGTCGGCGGCAAGGCCGCCGACGACCCTGCCGAGGAGATCGAGGAGGTCATCAAGGGCGCCGACATGGTGTTCGTGACCGCCGGCGAGGGCGGCGGCACCGGCACCGGCGGTGCGCCCGTGGTGGCCCGGATCGCCCGCTCCCTGGGCGCGCTGACCATCGGCGTGGTGACCCGTCCGTTCTCCTTCGAGGGACGCCGCCGGGCGAACCAGGCCGAGGACGGCATCTCCTCGCTGCGCGAGGAGGTCGACACCCTCATCGTGATCCCGAACGACCGGCTGCTCTCGATCAGCGACCGCAACGTGTCGGTGCTCGACGCGTTCAAGCAGGCCGACCAGGTGCTGCTGCAGGGCGTCTCGGGCATCACCGACCTGATCACCACGCCGGGCCTGATCAACCTCGACTTCGCCGACGTGAAGTCGGTGATGGCCAACGCTGGGTCGGCGCTCATGGGCATCGGGTCGGCTCGGGGCGAGGACCGTGCGGTGGCGGCCGCCGAGATGGCCGTCTCCAGCCCGCTGCTCGAGGCCTCCGTCGACGGCGCCCACGGCGTGCTCCTCTCCATCGCGGGCGGCTCGGACCTCGGCCTCTTCGAGATCAACGAGGCCGCCGCGCTGGTCGCGCAGGCCGCCCACGCCGAGGCCAACATCATCTTCGGTGCGGTCATCGACGACGCGCTCGGCGACGAGGTGCGGGTGACGGTGATCGCCGCCGGGTTCGACGGCGGGATGCCCAAGCGTCGCGACAGCGGCTCAGCGCTGCGCCGGGAGCAGCTGCCCCCGCAGAGTGCCCCCGAGGCGCGCCCGGCCCTGCACAACGGCAACGCGGTGCCGGCGCAGTCCCCGATGCCGCAGCGGGCCCCTGCGCAGGTCGGCAGCTCGGCCGCGGCGCGGCCGACCACCGGCTCACCGGTCAACCCCAGTCGGCCCGAGCCGGAGCCCGCGGGCGTCTCGGTGCGTCCGGGAGGGCCGGCCTCCGTGGCCGGGGCGCCGCAGCCGCTGCGCCAGTCACGGCCGGGCGGCTTCGACGACGAGGACCTGGACGTCCCCGACTTCCAGAAGTAGCCGAGGCGGTGTTCGCCTGGCAGGACAGCAGGGGCGCGGTCGAGGTCGGGTTCACAGCGGGGTCCTTGGACCTCGCGCTCGGGGCGGACGCGGCGAACCTCGACGTCGTCCGCGGGGCGCTGGTCGGTGGGCCGCGGAGTGCCGGAGACCGAGCGCCGGTGCTGGTCGGCATGCGGCAGGTCCACGAGGCCACTGCCACGCTCGTCGACAGCTCTGTCGTGGACGGTGGCGAGGTGCCGGTCTGCGACGCCCTGGTGACCCGGCTGCCCGGCGTGGCGCTGCTGGTCCGCGTGGCCGACTGCGTCCCCCTGCTGCTCGCCGACCCCGACGCCGGTGTGGTCGCGGCCGTGCACGCCGGGCGGCCCGGGCTCGCCGCGGGCGTCGTGCCGGCCGCGTTGCGGGCGATGCGGGACCAGGGCGCCACCAGGGTGACGGCCTGGGTGGGTCCGCACGTGTGCGGCGGCTGCTACGAGGTCCCCGACACGATGCGCGCGGAGGTCGCCCAGGTGGTCCCCGCGTCCTGGGCCGAGACCTCGTGGGGAACCCCCGCGCTCGACATCGGTGCCGGGGTTCGGGCGCAGCTCCTCTCCGGGGAGGTCGACGGGGTCGAGGTCGCGGACGTGCGCGACGTCGCCCGGTGCACCGTCGAGGACGACGACCTCTACTCCTACCGCCGCCAGGGCCGGGAGTCCGGTCGGCTGGGGGGACTGGTCTGGATGCGTCCGTGAGCGACCGCCGGGCCCAGGTGGCCGCCGGTCTCGAGCGCGTCCGGAGCAGGATCGCGGCAGCGTGCGAGCGTGCCGGCCGGTCCCCGGGCGAGGTGACGCTGACCGTGGTCACCAAGTTCTTCCCCGCCTCCGACGTACGCCTGCTCGCGGACCTCGGTGTGAGCGATGTGGGGGAGAACCGCCACCAGGAGGCCGAGGCCAAGGCGGCCGCCTGCGGCGACCTCGACCTGACCTGGCACTTCATCGGGGCGCTGCAGAGCAACAAGGCCGCGGCCGTCGCGGGCTACGCCTCCGTGGTCGAGTCGCTCGACCGCCCCAAGCTGCTGCGCGGGCTGTCCGCTGGCGCCCACCTGGCGGGTCGGCCGATCGACGTCCTCGTGCAGGTCAACCTGGATCCGGGCGGGCCTGCCGGGACCGGCCGCTCCGGCGTCACGCCGCACGAGGCAGCCGCGCTTGCGGGCCTCGTGTCCCAGGCGGAGGGGCTGCGGCTCCGCGGGGTCATGGGAGTGGCGCCCCTCGGCGAGGATCCCCTTCCCGCATTCGCGAAACTCGCCGACGTGGCCGCGCAGGTAAGGCTCCTGGACCCGTCGGCCACGTGGATCTCGGCGGGGATGAGCAACGACCTCGAGGCGGCGGTCCAATCTGGCGCGACACACGTGCGGATAGGCAGCGCGGTGCTCGGTAGCCGGCCGTCCGGCAGGTAGGGTCAGGGTCGCAGCAGCGCCCCATCCGGGGGCCGCAGACGTACCGGAAGGCATGAGTCATGGGCAGCGCGATGCGCAAGATGGGCGTCTACCTCGGCCTGCTCGAGGACACCGAGCGCTACGACGGCGACCAGTACGACTCGGCCTACTACGAGGAGTACGACGAGCCGGGGCAGCGCGCCCGCGCGGAGGAGGCGCCGCGTCCCGCGCCGGTGGCGAACATCTCCGAGCGTCGCCGTCCCCAGTCACCGCAGCACACCGAGCCGCAGGGACGTCTCGCGCCGCAGAGCACGATCGCCGAGCTGTCCCGGATCACCACCCTGCATCCGCGGACCTACAACGAGGCGCGCACCATCGGGGAGAACTTCCGCGAGGGCGTCCCGGTGATCATGAACCTCTCCGAGATGGAGGACTCCGACGCCAAGCGCCTCGTGGACTTCGCCGCCGGACTGGTCTTCGCGGTCCGGGGCACCATCGAGCGGGTGACCGCGAAGGTGTTCCTGCTCTCGCCGCCGAACGTCACGGTCGCCGCCGAGGACAAGCAGCGCATCGCCGAGAACGGCGCGTTCTTCAACCAGAGCTGAGGCCGGCGCGCCCACGCCGACCGGTTCGCGGTCGCGCCGGCTGTCGTCTGGCTAGACTCGCCCCTTGTGCAGGTCGTCGGCGGCATCCTCATCCTGGTCCTCAACATCTTCCTGGGGCTGCTGCTGGTGCGTCTCGTGGTCGACTGGGTGCAGGTCTTCGCGCGCTCCTGGTCCCCGCGGGGTGTCGTGCTCTTCCTGCTGGAGATCGTCTACACGGTGACCGACCCGCCGATCATGTTCGTGCGGCGCTTCGTCCCCCCGCTGCGGCTCGGCGCGGTGGCCCTCGACACGAGCTTCCTCATCGTGCTGGTGGCGGTCTACCTGCTGCGCATCCTGGTCGCCACCATCTTCCTGTGACCGGCCGCCCCGGGGCCGGAACGCTCCTCCCGCGGCGATATCCTCAGCCCTGCTGATCGCGCACCACGACTACAGACAAGGGTGAGTCATGCCGTTGACGCCGCAGGACGTGAGCAACAAGCGCTTCACGCCGGTCCGGCTCCGCGAGGGCTACGACATGGGCGAGGTCGACCAGTTCCTCGACGAGGTCGAGTCCGAGCTGGCGAGGCTGCTCGGGGAGAACGACAGCCTGCCCGGGAAGGGCTCGGACGGACGGCCCGGGCCGAGCGGGGACTCGGCGCCCACCGCTGAGGCCGGCAACGGTACGGCCGACGTCACCGGCACCGGCACGGGCACGGGCAACGTCAACGTCAACGTCAACGGCACCGTCACGGGCGCCAGCAACGGCACGGCCACCGGCACGGTCCCGACCGCGGTGCCGGGATCGCCCAGCGAGACCCTCAGGGTCACCACCGCGGCGGAGGCCTCCAGCGCCGCCACCCGGCTGCTCGAGATCGCCACCCGCAACGCCGACCAGCTCGTCGACGAGGCCCGCGCGGAGGCCGACCGGATCCTCGCCGAGGCCCGGCAGAGCGCCGACCAGGTGGAGTCGGACGCCCGGTCACGCTCGCAGCTGCTCGAGTCCGAGACGGCGGAGCGCCGCGCGCAGCTGTTCGGGGACCTCGAGAAGGAGCGCGACCGGCTCAACGGCGAGGTGGAGAGCCTCCGCAGCTTCGAGCGGGAGTACCGCTCGCGCCTGCGGAGCTACTTCCAGGAGCAGCTCGCCTCCCTCGACGGCACGGGGGACGGTGGGCTGGTCGAGGACGCGCCCGCCGACCACCCCGCCTGAGCGGGCGGCCCCCAGACCCGGGCGGCCCCCAGACCCGGACGGCCCTCAGACCCGCACCACCGAGAACGCCAGGCCGAGGTCCTCGTCGCGCACCACGGCTTCCGCCTCCGGCGTCCCCTCGCGGACCTCGGTGGCCAGCACCTCGGCGCCGACCAGCGCACCGTTCTCGCGCAGCGCCTCGGCCACCTCGCCGGCGGCCCGCCAGACCAGCGCGATCCGGTCGCTCACCTCGAAGCCGGCGCTCTTGCGGGCCTCCTGGACCAGCCGCACCACCTCCCGCGCGAGGCCTGCCCGGCGCAGCTCCGGGGTGAGCTCGAGGTCCAGCGCGACGGTCTCTCCCTGCTCGTTGACCACCGACCACCCCTCGCGGGGACGCTCGGAGACGACGACCTCGTCCGGGTGCAGCTCGACGTCCTGGCCGTCCACCACGACGACGGCGCTCTGCCGGGCCGCCAGCGACTCGGCGAGGGCTCCGGCGTCCGCGGCCGCCACGGCCGCGGCCACGTGCGGGGTCTGCTTGCCGAATCTCTTGCCGAGCGCCCGGAAGTTGCCCTTGGCCGAGTAGTCGACGAGGTCCGCGCCCGCGACGGAGAGCGGCTCCACCGCACCGACGTTCAGCTCCTCGGCCACCTCCTGGCGCAGCTCCTCGCTGAGCTGCTGCCAGGCGGAGGAGGCGACCAGGGCGCGACGCAGCGGCTGACGCGTGCGCACCTTCGCGTCCGCCCGAGCGGCCCGGCCGAGCTCGACCACTCGGCGCGCGAGTGACACGGACTCGGACAGGTCGGGGTCCTCGGCGGACTCCTGCGCCTCGGGCCACTGCGCCAGGTGCACCGACTCGGCGGCGCCGGCGTCCACCGGGCGTACGACGTCCTGCCACACCCGCTCGGTGATGAAGGGGACCAGCGGTGCCATCAGCCGGGTCAGCGTGTCGAGGGTGTCGTGCAAGGTGGCCAGGGCCGCCGGGTCGCCGTCCCAGAACCGGCGCCGCGACCGGCGCACGTACCAGTTGGACAGGTCGTCGACGAAGTCGGCCAGCAGCGCACCGGCCCGCTGGGTGTCGAAGCGCTCCATCGCCTCGGTGACCAGCCGCACCAGCCGCGCCGTCTCGGCGTGCAGCCACCGGTCCAGCACCGGCCGCTCGGCGACCCGGAGCGTCGGCGTGGCCGGGTCCCAGCCCGCGGTGCGCGCGTAGAGCACGTGGAAGGCCACCGTGTTCCAGTAGGTCAGCAGCACCTTGCGGACGGTCTCCTGGATGGTGGCGTGCCCGACCCGCCGGGCCGCCCACGGTGAGCCGGACGCGGCCATGAACCAGCGCACGGCGTCCGCCCCGTGCTGCTCCATCAGCGGCATCGGCTCGAGGATGTTGCCGAGGTGCTTGGACATCTTGCGGCCGTCCTCGGCCAGGATGTGCCCCAGGCAGAGCACGTTGCGGTAGGACGACTCGTCGAACACCAGCGTGCCGATCGCCATCAGCGTGTAGAACCAGCCGCGGGTCTGGTCGATCGCCTCGCAGATGAAGTCGGCCGGGTAGGCCCGCTCGAAGAGCTCCTCGGAGCCCGGCTGCTGCGGGAACCCCCACTGCGCGAAGGGCATCGACCCGCTATCGAACCAGGCATCGATCACCTCGGGCACCCGCTGCGACCGGCCGCCGCACTCCGGGCAGTCGAGCAGCACCGCGTCGACGTACGGCCGGTGCGGGTCGAGCCCGGACTGGTCGGTGCCGGACAGCTCGGAGAGCTCCGCGAGGGAGCCGACGACCGTCTGGTGGCCCTGCTCGCACCGCCAGATCGGCAGCGGCGTGCCCCAGTAGCGGCTGCGTGAGAGCGCCCAGTCGATGTTGTTGTGCAGCCAGTCCCCGTACCGGCCCCACTTGATCGTGTCCGGGAACCAGCTGGTCCGCTCGTTCTCGCGCAGCAGCGCGTCCTTGACCTGCGTGGTGCGGACGTACCAGGAGGGCTGGGCGTAGTACATCAGCGGCGTGTGGCACCGCCAGCAGTGCGGATAGCTGTGCTCGTAGGCGACGTGCCGGTAGAGCAGGCCACGCTGCTCCAGGTCCTTCACGAGGTCCGCGTCGGCGTGCTTGAAGAACTGGCCGCCGACGAGGGGTAGGTCCTCGGCGAAGTGACCGTCCGGCCGCACGGGTACGACGACCGGCAGCCCGTAGGCCCGGGCGACAGCCATGTCCTCCTCGCCGAAGGCGGGGGACTGGTGCACCAGGCCCGTGCCGTCCTCGGTGGTCACGTAGTCCGCGAGGACGACCATCTGGGCCGGCTCGGGGAAGTCGACGAGCTCGAACGGGCGCTGGTAGGTCCAGCGCTCCAGGTCGGCCCCCTGCAGCCGGTCCCGCACCGTCCAGCCCTCCCCGAGCACCGAGTCGAGCAGCGGCTCCGCGACGACGAGGGACTCCGTGCCGTCGGTGGCGACGACGTACGTCACGTCCGGGCGCACGGCCACCGCGGTGTTCGACACCAGGGTCCACGGGGTGGTCGTCCAGACGAGCAGCGCAGCAGGAGCGTCGGTGCCGGCGGCGTACGGGCCGGAGGTCAGCGGGAACCGGACGTAGACGCTGGGGTCGGTGACGGTCTCGTAGCCCTGGGCCAGCTCGTGGTCCGACAGGCCGGTGCCGCAGCGCGGGCAGTACGGCGAGACGCGGTAGTCCTCCACGAGCAGGCCCAAGCCATGGATCTGCTTCAGGGCCCACCACACCGACTCGATGTAGCCCGGCTCCATCGTGCGATAGGGGTTGGTGGTGTCCACCCAGTAGCCCATCCGCCGGGTCATCGCCTCGAAGGCGTCGACGTGGCGCAGCACCGACTCACGGCAGCGGGCGTTGAACTCCGCGACGCCATAGGCCTCGATGTCCTGCTTGCCGGAGAAGCCGAGCTCCTTCTCCACGGCGAGCTCGACGGGCAGACCGTGGCAGTCCCAGCCGGCCTTCCGCTCCACGAGGTGGCCCCGCATCGTCTTGTAGCGGGGGAAGACGTCCTTGAACACGCGGGCCTCGACGTGGTGCGTGCCGGGGCGGCCGTTGGCGGTCGGCGGACCCTCGTAGAAGGTCCAGCGCGGACGGCCCTCCGCCTGCGCGAGCGACTTCTCGAACGTCCGGTTCTCCGCCCACAGGGCGAGGATCTCGTGCTCGAGGGCGGGCAGGTCGACCTGCGGGGGGACGGGGCGGTAGGCGCTCACGGTGCTTCCTTCGGCTCTGGCTTCGGCCTGTGCGGCCCGGTGCTGGCTGAAGGGACGAGACGAGCCCGCGGTACCACCCTCCTTGACGGACCCGTCCGGGCGTCCGTCCACTCTCGAGGTCACCGCTGCTGGGTCTACCTGCCGCCCCGTGCGGGTGCCGGCGCTCTTCCAGCGGCTCGGGGGTGATCTTCGCTCCGGACAACACCCCCGGGCTCACACCGTCCCCGGGTCGCTGCCGGCTGTGCTCGGAGCTACTCGTCCCGTCGACGCCGTGCGGTGGCCCCAGTCTGCCAGAGGACGCGAATTTACCGAATCGTGTCGGCGGTCCGGTTGTCAGCGGTGCGGGCGCGGCATATCCTCGCCGGACGCGTGTGGCCTGCGTCACCGACCGCACGTCACGATGTGGACCAGGCTTCGAGGGGGCCGCGGGCAGATGGCACGCACGACTGCAGGCAAGACGGCCTCCGAGGACGGGGCGGCGCCGCCGGTGAAGCGCACGTCCGCGGCTGCCAAGACCGCGACCAAGACCGCCACCAAGACGGCCAACCCGGCCTCCACGACGAAGGCGGACTCGAAGGCCGGGACCGAGGCGCCCGCGAAGACGGCCGCGAAGAGCGTCAAGAAGGCCGCAGCGCAGCCGCCGGCCAAGAAGACGGCCGCGAAGCGGACGGGCAAGGTGAGCGCCAAGGTCGCCGTCGGCGGACGGACCGCGGCGCACCGGCTGGCCGTCAAGGCCGACGAGGACCCGTGGACCGCGGCCGAGCTCGACGAGGTCCGCGGTGAGCTCGACACCGACCGGCTGCGGCTGCGCTCGGAGCTCAACCTCGCGGAGGTCGAGCTGCACGACCTGATGCGGGACGCCGGTGACGGAGCGGGCAACGACCAGGCCGACGTCGGGTCGACGACCTTCGAGCGGGACCACGAGATGAGCCTGGCCAACAACGCCCGGGACATGCTCGCCCAGACCGAGCGGGCGCTCGCCCGCATCGAGGACGGCAGCTACGGCGTGTGTGAGAGCTGTGGTGAGCCGATCGGCAAGATGCGGGTCATGGCGTTCCCCCGTGCGACACTGTGCCTGTCATGCAAGCAGCGCGAGGAGCGCCGCTGACCCCCAGCGGCACCAACCGACCACCGTCGAACCGCACTCGTCCGGCCAGGGCCCGTGCGCGTCTGCTGACCCTGTTCGCGGCCGTCGCCGCCCTCGGCTACGCGACCGACGTGGTCACCAAGACGCTCGCGGTGGCCAGGCTCACCGGCCGGCCCCCGGTCCACGCCGTCGGCGACCTGCTGATGTTCGACCTCACGCGCAACCCCGGCGCCGCGTTCAGCACCGGCACGTCGTACACCCTGGTGCTCAGCGTCGTGGCGATCGTGGCCGCGTGCGCGGTGCTGTGGGTCGCCCGCCGGCTCGGCAGCACCGGGTGGGCCGTCGCCCTCGGGTTCCTGCTGGCCGGGGTTCTCGGGAACCTCACGGACCGGGTCTTCCGCGCCCCTGGGTTCCTGCACGGTCACGTCGTGGACTTCCTGCAGCTGCCGCACTGGCCGGTGTTCAACGTCGCGGACATGTGCATCAACGTGGCCGCCGCGCTGATCGTCATCCAGGCGCTGCGAGGCGTCTCGGTCAGCGGCAGCCGGGCCCGAAAGGCCGGGGGCGCCCCGGAGCCGGCCCGCGCCGCCGAACCCGACGACGACCCCGAAGCGGCCCTGTGACCCGGTCGGCCGGCGACCTGGCCCCGGCGGGCGGCTACGACCACCGCACGGTGACCGTCCCCGACGGTCTGGCCGGCGAGCGGGTGGACGCGGCGATCGCCCGGATGTTCGGGCTCTCGCGGACCCGGGCTGCCGAGCTGATCACCGAGGGGCACGTCGCGGTCGACGGCCGGCCGCCGGCGAAGTCGGCACGGGTCGAGGCCGGCTCGATGCTCGACGTCGCCATCCCGGCGTCGGTGGACCCGGTGGCGGTCGTCCCCGAGATGGTCGAGGGCATCAAGATCCTGCACGACGACGACGCCATCGTGGTCGTCGACAAGCCCGTGGGGGTCGCGGTGCATCCCAGCCCCGGCTGGACCGGGCCCACCGTCGTGGGACACCTCGCCGCCGCCGGTTTCCGGATCTCCACCAGCGGGGCGGCCGAGCGGCAGGGCATCGTGCAGCGCCTGGACGTCGGCACGTCGGGGGTGATGGTGATCGCCAAGTCCGAGCGGGCCTACTCCGTGCTCAAGAACGCCTTCCGGCACCGCACCGTGGACAAGACCTACCACGCGCTCGTCCAGGGACACCCGGACCCGCTGCAGGGCACGATCGACGCGCCCATCGGCCGGCACCCCCGCCGCGACTACAAGTTCGCGGTCATGGGCGACGGGAAGCCGAGCGTCACCCACTACGAGACCCTCGAGGCGCACCGGTTCGCCAGCCTCCTCGAGGTGCATCTCGAGACCGGCCGCACCCACCAGATCCGGGTGCACATGGCCGCCCTCCACCATCCGTGCGTCGGTGACCTGACCTACGGCGCGGATCCGACGCTGACGGCCCGGGTCCGGCTCACCCGTCAGTGGCTGCACGCCGTGCGCCTCGGGTTCGAGCACCCGGACAGCGGGGAGTACGTCGAGTACGAGTCGGCCTACCCCGAGGACCTGCAGCACGCCCTGGACCTGCTCCGTGATGCGGTCTGAGGTCCTCCTGTCGGTGCGGAGCGCCACCCCGCAGGACGCCGACGCCCTCGCCGACCTCTTCCTGAGGTCCCGGGAGGCCGCGGTCCCGGCGATCCCGCCGCTCGTGCACCCGCCCGACGACGTACACCGCTGGATTCGCTCACGGACCGAGTCCCCGGACAGCGAGCTGTGGATGGCCGAGGAGGGTGAGGAGGTCGTCGGGCTGCTCATGCTCGAGGAGTCCTGGGTGCACTCCCTGTACGTCGCCCCGGGCCGGACCGGGGAGCGCATCGGGACCGTGCTGCTCGACCTGGCCAAGAGCCTGCGGCCGGGCGGTCTCGGGCTGTGGGTCTTCGTCTCCAACACCGGCGCCCGGCGGTTCTACGAGCGGCACGGCTTCGTGGAGCTGCGGCGCACGGACGGCTCCTCGAACGAGGAGGGTGCGCCGGACATCGAGATGGCCTGGCCCGCCCCGACCCAGGCCGCGACCCCGGCCGCGACCCCGAGAGAGGGACCCCCATGACCTCAGTGACGCTGCCGGACGACGTACGCGAGCTCCTCGCCAAGCCGAACCCCGCCGTGATCACCACCGTGCGGCCCGACGGGCAACCCGTGTCCGTCGCGACCTGGTACCTGCTCGACGGCGACGAGATCCTGGTCAACATGGACGAGGCCCGCAAGCGCCTGGCGTACCTGCGCCAGGACCCGCGGGTCTCCCTCACCGTGCTCGACGAGCAGAGCTGGTACACCCACGTGAGCCTCCAGGGCCGGGTGGTGCGGCTCGAGGACGACCCCGACCTCGTCGACATCGACCGGCTCGCGATGCACTACAACGGCAGCCCCCACCAGACCCGGCACCGGCGGCGGGTCAGCGCCTGGATCGAGATCGCCTCCTGGCACGGCTGGGGGGTCGGCGCCGGTTCCTGAGACGACTGTCGGTGGTCGGTGCCAGGCTTCGACCGTGACGACACCGGCCGGGATCCCACAGCCACGGGCGGACGTGCCGTAGGCTGTCGGTCTTCCCCAAGAAGCACGGCCGCGGGTCACCCGAGGTCTGTCCCAGCATGCGTTCGATGCAGTCCACGTCCGGGAAGGGGCGGTCTCCGCAGATGTCAACCGGGTCCCGCGGCAACGACGGCTTCGTGCACCTGCACGTGCACACCGAGTACTCCATGCTGGACGGCGCCGCCCGCCTGGGGGAGATGTTCGCCCGCACCGCGGAGCTCGGCATGGACGCCATCGCGATGACCGACCACGGCAACGTCTTCGGCGCCTACGACTTCTACGCCAAGGCCCGGGCCGCAGGGGTCAAGCCGATCATCGGCATGGAGGCCTACCTCACGCCGAACACCTCGCGCTTCGACCGCAAGCGGGTGCGGTGGGGGGACGGCGGCCAGGACGACGTCTCCGGCAGCGGCGCCTACACGCACATGACCCTGCTCGCCGAGAGCACCGAGGGCATGCACAACCTGTTCCGGCTGTCCTCGCGATCATCGTTGGAGGGCTTCTACTACAAGCCCCGCG
>JAWWPF010000100.1:0-23171 GCA_033850795.1 Nocardioidaceae bacterium
CCCCGGTCGGGCGCCCTCACCCCCGCCTCGGCCCTCGGGCTCGGGGTCGCCCTCATCTGGTTCAGCCTTCTCGTGCTGATCCCGCTCGCGATGGTGGTGCTGACCTCCCAGCAGGACGGCTGGGCCGCCTTCTGGTCGGCGCTCACCAACGGGGAGACGCTCGCCGCCGTCCGGCTCACCGTCGCCCAGGCGCTGCTCGTCACCCTCGTCAACGTGGTGATGGGCACCGTGATCGCCTGGGTGCTGGTGCGGGACCGCTTCCCAGGGAAGGCCGCCCTCGACGTGGTGATCGACATCCCGTTCGCCCTGCCGACCATCGTGGCCGGTCTCGTGCTGCTGTCCCTCTACGGGCCCGGGAGCCCCCTCGGCGTCAACGTGGCGAGCACCCGGTTCGCGGTCTTCCTGGCGCTCGCGTTCGTGACGCTGCCATTCGTCGTCAGGACGGTGCAACCGGTGCTCCAGGAGCTCGAGGCGGACGTCGAGGAGGCCTCCGCGTCGCTCGGCGCCGACCGGCTCACCACGTTCCGCCGGGTCATCCTGCCCAGCCTCGTGCCGTCGATCGCGGCCGGCGCAGCCCTGTCCTTCGCCCGCGGCATCAGTGAGTACGGCTCCCTGGTCCTGCTGTCGGGGAACCTCCCGTACCACACCGAGGTCGCGTCCGTGCGCGTCTACCAGTTCGTCGAGGGCGGCGACCTGACCTCGGCGGCCGCGATCGCGACGCTGATGCTCCTGGTGGCGCTCGTCGTCATCGTCGGGCTCGACGTCGTGCAGCGAAAGGTGGCCGGTCGTGTCTAGTCCTCGCGCCGGCGCTGTCCGGGAGCCGACAGCACTTCGCTGGACCCTACGGATGGTCGCGTGCGTCTACGTCTTCCTGCTTGTGGTCTGGCCCGTGTCCCTGATCGTGAAGAACACGTTCGCCCACGGCACGGACGCCCTGCACGCGGCTCTGTCGGACCCCGACGTGGTGCACGCCTTCAAGCTCACCCTGACGGTGTCCGTGATCGCCGTGGTGATCAACCTGGTGTTCGGCGTGGGCATGTCGCTGCTGCTGGTGCGCTACGAGTTCCCCGGGAAGCGGGCGCTGTCGGCGCTGATCGACGTCCCGCTGGCGGTGTCCCCGGTGGTCGTCGGCCTGGCTCTCGTCCTCGTCTACAGCCCCCGCACCGGGCTGTTCGGCCAGGGTCTCGCGGACGCGGGGATCAACGTGGTCTTCGCGACGCCCGGCATGGTCATGGCCACCGTGTTCGTGGCGCTGCCGCTGGTGATCCGTGAGGTCGTGCCCGTCCTCGAGGAGATCGGGGACGACCAGGAGCAGGCCTCCCGCAGCCTGGGTGCCAACGCGGTCCAGACCTTCCGCCGCATCACGCTGCCGAGCATCAAGTGGGCCGTGGTCTACGGCGTCGTCCTCAGCCTGGCCCGGTCGCTCGGTGAGTACGGCGCGATCAAGGTCGTGGCCGGCAACGTCCTCGGCAAGACGCAGACCGCGACCTTGGTGGTGGAGTCCAAGTACCAGGGCTTCGACCAGTCGACCGCCTATGCCGCCGCCTTCCTGCTGGCCATGGC
Source organism: Nocardioidaceae bacterium (assembly GCA_033850795.1). Taxonomy (GTDB): domain Bacteria; phylum Actinomycetota; class Actinomycetes; order Propionibacteriales; family Nocardioidaceae; genus Nocardioides_B. The sequence continues at coordinate 1,564 of JAWWPF010000100.1, forward strand.
CTCGGTGATCTGCATCGTGGTGGTCAGCATCCTTCGACCTTCGAGAGAGCAGTGAGTCGTGAGCATCGAGATCAAGGACATCAACAAGCGGTTCGGTGACTTCGTGGCCCTCGACAACGTGTCGCTCAACATCCCGAGCGGGCAGCTGACCGCCCTGCTGGGCCCCTCGGGGGGCGGGAAGTCGACGCTGCTGCGGATCATCGCGGGCCTGGAGACGGCGGACGAGGGGACCGTGCGCATCGAGGGGGTCGAGGCCACCCACCTGCCCCCGCAGAAGCGCAACGTCGGCTTCGTGTTCCAGCATTACGCGGCCTTCAAGCACATGACCGTGGCGAAGAACGTCGCCTACGGTCTCGAGATCCGCAAGCGCTCCAAGGCGGAGACGAAGAAGCGCGTCGAGGAGCTGCTCGAGCTGGTCCACCTCTCGCAGTTCTCCCACCGGCTGCCGTCGCAGCTCTCGGGAGGTCAGCGCCAGCGGATGGCGCTGGCCCGGGCGCTGGCCGTGGAGCCGACCGTGCTGCTCCTCGACGAGCCGTTCGGAGCTCTCGACGCCAAGGTGCGCAAGGAGCTTCGTGACTGGCTGCGCCGGCTGCACGACGAGGTGCACGTGACGACCGTGTTCGTGACCCACGACCAGGAGGAGGCCCTCGAGGTCGCCGACGAGATCGTGGTGATCAACGACGGCCGCATCGAGCAGATCGGTGCGCCGGACGAGCTGTACGACGCGCCGGCCAACGACTTCGTGATGAGCTTCCTCGGCCCGGTGACCCGGCTGAACGGCGAGCTGATCCGCCCGCACGACATCGACGTCCTCACCTCGGACGAGGTGCTCGGCGCCGTACCGGGCGAAGTGGTCCGGATGCTCCGGGTCGGGTTCGAGGTGCGGCTGACCGTGCGGCCGGCCGCGGCGGGCGAAGGCGTCTCCGCGCCGGGTGAGGAGGACGACGTGTCCGTGGTGCTGACCCGGTCGCACGCGCGCGCCCTGAACCTCGAGGTGGGCACCAAGGTGTGGCTGTCGCCGAACCTCGGCGCACCGACCGTGTTGCGGATGCGCCGCGTCGCCAACGCCGGCTGAGCCGTCCGGCGCCCGCCGCGCCGGCGGACGGCTCTACAGTGACCTCGTGAGCACCGCGAGCGACGACGGGAGCACCCGGACGGACCTCGGGATGCCCTCGTTCGGCGAGGCCTCCCCGGAGCCGGCCCGCTACCTGCTGGACCGCGGGCGCGCCTACTCCCTCTCGGTCTTCGATCTGGGGCTGGCCTGCTGCGCGGTCGAGTTCGTGGCCGCTTCGATGGCCCATCCGGACCTGCTGAAGCTGGGGCGGCGCGGTGAGGAGGGTCCGCGGCAGGTGGAGGTCATGGTGGTCTCGGGGACGGTCACCGACAAGATGGCGCCGGCCGTGCGTCAGGTCTACGAAGCGCTCGCCGAGCCGAAGTACGTCATCTCGTTCGGGTCCTGCGCCAACTCCGGTGGCCCCTACTGGGACTCCTACTGCGTGACCAAGGGCGTCGACCAGATGCTCCCCGTCGACGTGTACGTCCCCGGCTGCCCGCCCCGCCCGGAGGCGCTCGTGCACGGCCTCCTGATGCTCGAGGAGAAGCTGGAGGGCTCCCCGCCGTGACCGGGTCCACCTGGCTCGCGCGGGTGGAGGCTGCCTACGTCGGCGCGGCCGTCGAGGAGGAGTTCGGCCTGCTGAGCGTGGATGTCCCCCCGGACAGGTGGACCGACGCGGTCACGGTGGCCCGCGAGTCCCTGGGCTGCACGTTCTTCGACTGGCTGTCCGCCGTCGACGAGCTCGAGGAGGGGTTCCGGGTGGTGTGCCACCTCGCTGCCCGTCGTACCGGAGCGGTCGAGCACCTCGTCGTACGCACCCGGATCCCGCGCGACCACCCGGTCGTCGCGTCGGTGGCCGGCGTCTTCGGCGGTGCCCGGTGGCACGAGCGGGAGACCCACGAGATGTTCGGCATCGAGTTCACCGAGGACGGCGCGGTGCTGCCCCTGGAGGGGCTGCTGCTGCCCGAGGAGTTCGAGGGGCATCCCCTGCGCAAGGACTTCGTGCTCGCCTCCCGGGTGGCCAGGCCGTGGCCAGGCGCGAAGGAGCCGGGTGAGTCCGACGAGCGGCCGCGGGCGGCGCGCGCCCGGCGCAGGGCCCTCCCGCCGGGCGTGCCGGATCCCGGCCAGTGGCCAGGGTCCACGACGCAGGACGAGCCGTGACCGGGGCCGAGTGGCTGCCCCCTCGCTCGCGCGGGGTCATCGCGCTCATCGAGGAGAACTGCACGTCCTGCATGCTCTGCGCGCGGGAGTGCCCCGCATGGTGCATCCACATCGACTCCCGGCAGGAGACGCTGCCCTCGGCGACCGGACGGGGCCGGGACACCACGCGCAACGTCCTGGAGCGGTTCGCGATCGACTACTCGCTGTGCATGTACTGCTCGATCTGCGTCGAGGTGTGCCCGTTCGACGCGCTGCACTGGAGCCCCGAGTACGCCTACGCGGAGGGCGACATCCGCGAGCTCACCCATGAGAAGGACCGGCTGCGCGAGTGGATGTGGACCGTCCCGCCGCCCCCGACCCTCGACGAGCACGCCGAGCCCGCCAAGGAGATCGCGGCCGCCGAGAAGGCGGCCCGTAGGAGCCGGCGCTGACCCTCAGCGGTAGTTGGTGAACTGCACCGCGAAGTCGTAGTCCTGCCCCTTGACGAGGGCGATCACCGCCTGCAGGTCGTCACGCTTCTTGCTCGAGACGCGCAGCTCGTCCCCCTGGACCTGGACCTTGACCCCCTTCGGGCCCTCGTCCCGGATCAGCTTCCCGACCTTCTTGGCCTGCTCCTGGGAGATCCCCTCCTTGAGCTCCACCGAGATCTTGGACTCCCGCCCGGACTGGCGGGGCTCCGCCGCGTCGAGGACCTTCAGTGACTGGTTGCGCTTGATCAGCTTGTCCTTGAACACGTCGAGGACGGCTGAGGCCCGGTCGTCGGCGTTGGCGGAGATCTCCACGCCGTGCTCTCCGGAGCGCTGGATCGTGGCGCCGGTGTTCTTGAAGTCGAACCGCTGGCTGATCTCACGCTGCGCCTGGTTGATGGCGTTGTCGATCTCCTGCTGGTCGAGCTTGCTGACGATGTCGAAGGACGAGTCGGCCATGGCGAGGGTGCCTCCTGCGGCGGGTTGCGCCGATTTAAGTCTCTGAACGGGCTGCGCTATTCTTTCGTCCCGGCGGCGTCAGAGACAATCTGGGGTCACCACGGCAGGTTGCCCGAGCGGCCAATGGGAGCGGACTGTAAATCCGTCGGCTTTGCCTTCGAAGGTTCGAATCCTTCACCTGCCACTGGCCGACTCGCCGCCAGGCACCTGACCCCCACCTCGTGTGGGGGTCTGCTGCTTTCACGGCGAAGCCACCGGGCCAGGTCCAGCCGGAGTCAGCTCAGCCCTGCGTCATGGACGGCGAGGGCGATCTGCACCCGGTTGCTGGCGCCGAGCTTGGTGAGGAGCCGAGAGACGTGTGCCTTGACGGTCGCCTCGCTCATGTAGAGGGACGCTGCCACCTCTGCGTTGGAGGCGCCTGTCCCGATCGCGGTCGCCACCTCGAGCTCTCGTTCGGTGAGGGTGGCGAGTCGTTGGGCGGCGGCGCGGTGGCGATCGGATGCGTCGGCATCGCCGAAGTGGGTGAGGAGGGTGCGGGTGACGGATGGGGAGATGATGGCGTCGCCGGAGGCGACCACACGTACGGCGTTGATGATCTCCTCTGGTGGGGTGTCCTTCACGAGGAAGCCGCTGGCTCCGGCTCGCAGCGCGCTGAGTACTTGCGCGTCGGCCTGGAACGTGGTCAGCACGATGACCTGCGGCGGTTGAGGCAGATGCCGCAGGGCCGCGGTCGCGGTGATGCCATCCATCTGCGGCATGCGTATGTCCATGAGGACCACGTCGGGCCGGTTCTCACGGACCGCGGCCACAGCGTCGACCCCGTCGCCGGCCTCGCCGACGACCTCCACGTCGGCGGCCGCGGAGAGGATCAGCCGTAGTCCCGCGCGAACCAGGGCGTCGTCGTCGACCAGCAGCACGCGCACCTTCACCACCGCAGGTCCGCTTCCACCACGAAGTCGCCGGAGCCGTCTGGGCCGTGGACCAGGGTCCCGCCGGTGAGGGCGACCCGTTCCTGCAGTCCGAGCAGGCCGGCCCCGGACCCGGGCAGCACCGGTTCGGGGTCGCGGTCGACGGGTTCACGGTTGCGGACGCTGATGTGCAGGCCCCCGTTGGGGGCGCCAGCCAGCCGGACCCGTGCGGTGGCGCCGCTGGCGTGCTTGCCGATGTTCGTCAGCGCCTCCTGCACGATGCGGTAGGCATCGCGCCCCAGTGCAGCCGGTACGGCCTCGGCGTCCTCGACCTGCATCTCGAAGTCGATCCCGGTTCCCGCCCGCTGGGTCTCCTCCACGAGACGACCGATGTCTGCCAGCTTCGGCTGGGGTGTGGATGGCAGCTGCCCCTCGGTCGGATCCTCGCGTAGAACGCCGATGACGCCACGGAGCTCCTCGAGGGCTTGGCGGGCGGTCGACCGAAGCATCTGCGCGATCTCCCGCACCTCCGCCGGTGGCAGATCGGGCCGGACCTCGAGCCCGCCCGCTTGCAAGGCCATCAGCGAGATCCGGTGCGCGAGCACGTCGTGCATCTCGCGGGCGATCCGGGTGCGTTCGGCCATCCGGGCCCGGTCCTCGTGCATCCGCTGGTCCGCCTCGGCTCGTAGCGCACGATCACGGAGCGTGAGGAGGAGCTGGCGCCGGGCGCGGATGAACATGCCCCAGGCGGTGGCCGCGAGGGCCAGCGGTGTGACCAGCAGCAGCACCGGAACCGGGCCGGTGGTCGGGCTGTAGGCGGCGAAGACCAGCAGAGCAGGGACCCACAACGCGGTGACGATCAGCGCAGGTCGGGCCGGGCGGTGCACCGCGAGGGAGGCCAGCGACAACAGACCCGCTGGAGTCGCCGAGGTCGAGACGGTTCCCAGGAGCAGGCAGGCGAGGGCGACACCGAGCGGCCAGCGTCGTCGTCCCAACAACGCCAGGCACGCCAGGACTCCGCACACGATGTCGACGAGGATCTGGGAGCCCGGCATCGGATGCTGGTCGTCATGGAGCCCCGGGGTCAAGAAGAGGGCCCCGAGCACGGCGGCGACCAGGCAGACGGCGACATCGACGGCCCTGTGTGCACCGGCCCGTGCGCCGAGCGACCCCGAACCGATCAGGTCACCGACCGGCGCTGCCGACGCGGTCTGGGGAGCGGGCTCGCCCCGCCATCTGCCTGTCCAGCACATCACCCCACGGTAGGCGACATCAGCGCACGCGGGACAGCGACGAAGGTCGAGGGCCAGGTCGACGAAAGGCGGTGAGTCCAGCACCGCCGAGCCCTCCGTTCGAGACCCAGCCTTGGAGACCTGGCCGATGCGGTGCCCGGCCGCCGGGCGGGACGGTGGAACCTCACCACTCACCAGGAGGGTTGCCATGAAGCAGCTACAAGATCGATCCAGCACCACCGCCCCGCGCCAGCGGCCCCCCGAAGCCGCCGCCCGGGCGACGACGTCGGCGCCGGCGAGACGGCCAGTGGCCCAGTTGCCGCTGTGGCGGGTCAACGTTCTCCGCGTGGGCTACCTCGTGATGGGCGGAGGGCTCGCCATCTACAAGTGGCCCTTGTTGTTCAACCACGAACCCTGGAGCCTGGCGGAAGGCACCGTCGAGTGCCTGCTCGTGGCGATGTCGGTGCTCGCGTTGATCGGGTTGCGCTACCCGCTGCGCATGCTGCCGATCCTGTTGTTTGAAGTCGGCTGGAAGGCGCTCTGGCTCGGGATCGTGGCTCTGCCGCTGTGGTCAGACGGCCGCTTGGACGGCGCCTTCCTCACGCAGACCAACAAAGTCCTGTGGGTGATCATCGTGCTCGCGGTCATCCCCTGGCGCTATGCGTTCACCCAGTTCGTCCTGGCCACCGGCGACCCCTGGCGGCGTCCGTGACGGCGACCGAGCGCCAGTGTCATCGAGCGTTGACCGGCAGGACCTGACCGGATGCAGACGATCCAGGACACCGTCGACATCCCCGCCTCCACTGCGGCTGTCTGGCGGGTCCTCACCGCCACCCGGCACTGCGGAGCCTGGAACCCGTTCATCCGAAGACTCGAAGGAGACCTGCGCCCGGGCGGACGGCTCCGCCTCACGATCAGCCCCCTGGGGCGGAGCATGACGTTCACGGCGTGGGTGCTGGCCGTCGAGGACGAACACCTCCTGCGGTGGCGGGGACGGCTCGGCGTCCCCGGCCTCCTCGACGGCGAGCACGAGTTCCGACTTCTCCCGCTGCCCGACGGCGGCACCCGGTTCGCCTCGATGAACCAGGCGATCAAGCAACGTGCTGTCACCGCGTCGCCCCCGGCCACATCGTGACCCCGGTCGTTTCGGCTGCCTCTTACTGAGTCAACGAGGCGGTGATCCCGTCCAGCACGATCGCCAGCCCGGAGTCGAACTCGTTGCCGTACGCGTACCCGGGCTGCAGCACATGTTCAATGGTCAATTCGAAAAGGTACGGATAGTCCGCGGCCGGGAACTGCTCCATGATCGCCCCGGTCATGGCGGCCAGCTCCGACTCGTCGCGGAAGGGCAGGTTGACCTCCTGCAGCACGAACCCGTGCACGTAGCTGTCGACAGCCGAGACGGCGTGGGCGGCCAGCAGCACGGAGAAGCCACCCTCCCGGAAGGCCCGGATCCCGGCTTCCAGCAAGCTCAGGGTGGCGGGTCCCGGCGTGGTCCGGGAGGCCATCAGGCTCACGGCCCACGGATGCTTCAGCAGCACCGCACGGGTGTTCTGTGCCCGCCGGCCGATCATGTCGCGCCAGTCCCCGCCGGGTGCGGGGACTTCGATCTCGGCGGCGACCACATCCACCAGCCCGTCGAGGATCTCGCCCTTGCCCCGGACGTGGTGGTACAGCGAGGCAGCCTCGACTCCCAGCTCCCGCGCCAGCCGGCGCATGGTGACCGCCTCGATGCCCTCGCTGTCCGCGACCACCAGCGCGACCTCCAACGCGCGCGCCCGGTTCACCGGCGCCCGGCTCGCGACCTCGGCTGACCTTCGGCCCATCGATCCCTCCTTCGGCTCGTGCCAACCCTAGACAATCAAACGGCGTTAGGATAGCGTCGAAACACAATCTAACAGTGTTAGGGACGGTTTCCTCCGGACTCGCTCGCTCGACAACAAGGGGCACGCCATGACCACCACCATCACCACCAGGACTGCCGGCCGGGTCGTCGGAGGGATGTTCCTCTCCGGGTTCTTGCTGTACGGCGGCGGCAGCTTCCTGACCAACGCCGCGACCAACGGCGGCACCGCACTCCCGCAGAACGCCACCTCGCACGGCCAGCTCGCCGCCGGGTCGGCGCTCATGCTCGCGAACTCCGCCGCCGTGGCCACCATCGGCGCTCTGGCGTTCCGGGTCCTGCGACACCGCGCCCCCCGCACCGGCTCCGGCTACCTCCTCACCCGCACCGTCGAGGCGACACTGCTGGCCCTCGCGCCCCTCGGGACACTCCTCCTCGTCCTGCTGAGCCATCCAGGCGTCGCGACCTCAGATGGGTCCGGGTCCGCGCTGACGTCCCTGGCTCGGGGGGCGGTGGACAACGGTGAGTCGACGTACTGGGTCGCGATGGCGGCGCTCGGTGTCGGCAGCCTTTTCTTCTGCCGCACCATGCTGAGGACGGGGCTCCTGCCGCCGCTCCTCGCCGTGGGCGGGATCGTCGGCTATGCGATCTTCGCCCTCGGCAGCGTCCTGCAGCTCGCCGGGTACGACGTCGGGCTGGCGCTGTCAGCGCCGGGAGGCCTGTTCGAAGTCTCGGTCGGCTCCTACCTGCTGGCCAAGGGATTCCGCGAGACCGTGCCGTCCACGGCGGCTGGGACCAGCGACGACCACACCCTCATCCCTCGCGCGGGCGTGGTGGCCCCGGGCGCTCACGCCTAGACCGGCCACCGGTAGTCGAACGAGTCGGGACCCGGTGGCGTCACGCCTGAGGTGAGCCTTCTTGCTGCTTCGCCCACTCCGCCACTCGCCGGGCGCTGTCCTCCTCGGAAAGGTCTTCGACGCGGGTCATGATCGACCAGCGGATGCCGAAGGGGTCGCGGATGCTTGCGAACCGGTCGCCGTTCACGAACGTCACCAACGGTTCGCGGACGGTGGCGCCCGCAGCCTCGGCGCGTTCCACGACGTCGTCGACGTCGCTGCAGTAGAGGCCCAGGGAGTAACAGTCGTCCTCGCCCTCGGGCGGCGGCACGAGGTGGTAGTCGGGACTCGGCTCGCCGAGCTGCAACTGACCGTGTCCGAAGTCGAGAACGGCGTGGGCGACGGCGCCGCCCATCTCGGTGGCGTCCACGAGCCGGGCCCCGAAGACGTCACAGTAGAAAGCGATGGCGCCACGCGCGTCGGTCACGGCGATGAATGGCGTGATGCTCGTGATCCCGTGCGGGATGCCGTGGGTGGTGTGCTTGCCGTGGGCGGCCTGGACTCTATCGACGGTGTTGTCACTCATGACGGCAACGTATGGCTAGGTGCCAGCCATCGGCTTGGAGATTCGCGACACGTTGCGGAAGGCTGGCGTCGTGGGCAGTGACTGGCGCGGGGTGCTGTACCCCGCCCGCATGCCGAGCTTCCACCGCGTGTCGCCGCCGGAAACAGTGGCGGCGTGGGTGCGGTGGTTCTGGATCCCCGAATGGCACCTCGCCCCAGGTCGCGTCTCGAGGCAGGAGCTGATCGCCTTCCCGGCCTGCAACCTGGTCGTGGAGCCCGACCTGGTCGGTCTTGCCGGACCGACCACCCGGCGCTCCTTCCGCGACCTGACCGGCCGCGGCTGGGCGGTGGGTGCGCTGCTGCGCCCGGCCGCCGTACCGCACTTCGTCGAGGACCCGGTCGCGATCCGGGACGCGTATCTGGCCCTGGACCTGCCGGACCTGCACGACGCCGTCACGCCGGCGATGACCTCCGCCCAGGAGGCCCCCGAACGGCGCTCGCGAGCCGTCGACGCCTTCGCGCATTGGCTGGAGGAGACCTTGTCGGCCCCCGACTCCGGGGCCCTGCTCGCCAACGCGATGGCCGACCTGATCGACGGCGACCCGTCGGTGCTACAGGTGAAGGACGCGGCGGCCCGCCTGGGAGTCTCCCCCCGCGCGCTGCAGCGGTTGGCGCGTCAGTACGTGGGCCTCCCGCCGGCCGCGATGATCCGACGTCGCCGGCTTCAGGATGCGGCCGAGCGGCTGAGGCGTGAGCCCAGCATCGACATCGCGGCCGTGGCCAGCGACCTCGGTTACGCCGATCATGCTCACCTGACCACGGACTTCCGCAACGTCCTGAACTTCACCCCGAGTGCCTACCGCGGAACCGACGCTCGACTCAGTCCTCGACGACGCCGGTGATCGCTGCTCGACGCGAGGCAGCCGAGAGCTGCCAACAGCCGGGCCCCGAGGGCGCCGAGACCCAGTGCGAAGACGGGCATCGTCTCTCCGAGCGCCAGGCTGAACATTGCGTCCAGTCCGATCTGCGCCTCCCGCAGAGCCTGGGTCACCGCGAACAGCGCTGAGCGGTCTGCTGCCAGCCGCTCCCACAAGGTGGAGGCCCCGCCGACCCGGCCGCCCGGACCAGCCGCACCATCGAGAGGACCATCCCCGTGACTCCGGGCAACGGGAACAGATGGGCGGTCACCCACACCGGACGGCTCATGGCGCCGCAAGTCCTAGTCGGCGAAAGACGTCGCCGCGTCGTCGAGGTTGGCCGGGACAGGGCGCATAGCGGGTCGCGCTCGCAACCGGGACCTTGCCGTTCGGCCGCGTCAGGGCATCAGCGACCGGCTGATCCTCCTCGGGGAGGCTCGAGACGGGAGTTGGACGGCTGCTCAACCTGTCGGTGTCCTGTGTCATGACGGACCTTCCCCTTGATGGGACTGGCTACTTGACCTCTGACCGCATCACTCGTCGGAGACCGAAGACTCCGGGCAGGACGATCCAGAGACCGACCGCGGTGGCGACGTGAGCCCACTGGGCCCCGGTGTGCATGCCCTCGAAGAGGAAGCTCTGGGCGTAGCCGAGATCGACCCAGGGCTGTAGGTCCTTGAACCAGTTCTGGCTGGTGGCGAGGAGGTTGGACAGGTTCGGCAGGAGCAGGACGACGACGAAGTAGGCGACCAGACCGCCGGCGGAGCTGCGCAGCAGCATCCCGAGCATGGTGCCGAGCGAGAGCGAGATCAGGTTGCCGAGCACGATGGTGAGTGCGTGGGCGACCGAGAGGTCCCACACCGTCGGCGTGCCGGCGACAGCGCTGCCGGCGACGTTGCCCACGGCTCCCACCGCGAACGCGAACACCATGGACGCGACCGCGATGGTCACCGAGGACAGCGTCTTGGCAAGGACCACGCGTCGCCGGCTGGAGACGTAGGTGAACGTCGTCAACCCGCTGCGCTGGCTCCACTCGCTGGTGATCGACAGCAGCGCCACCATGGGCAGGATCACCGTGATCGGGTACCCGACCGCCTTGGTGAAGTTGTAGTAGGTGAGGTACTGGTCCGGCGCGAAGGCGATGGTGGCGACCGTGGCGATGAGACCGGTGATCGCGATGCTCGCGATCAGCCAGAAGCCGGAGCGGGTGTCGAACATCTTGCGCAGCTCGACGCGGACGACCCGGCTGAGCGGGATCTGCGGGATCTGCGGGATCTGCGGGGGCTGGGTGCCTCGATCCGTCGAAACGCGATCGATGGTGGTGGCGGTCATGCCGCTGTCCTCTCTCGTTGGGTGTCGGCGGTGAGCTCGAGGAACATCTCCTCGAGACCGCCACTGTCGGCGCTGCGGAGCTCGGTGAGCATCACGCCTGCGTGGTACGCGACTCCTCCGACCTGTGCCGCATCCGTCTCGGTGCGAAGGGATCCGTCCTCGCACACCGTCGTCCTGAATCCGGCCGCAGCCAGGGCCTTCTCGAGCGCGGGGATGTCCGTGGACCGGACGACGGTCCCTGCAGCGGCGAGGAGGTCGAGCTTGGAGCCCTGGCTGACGATGCGTCCCTGGCCGATCATCACGATGTCGTCGGCGATGATCTCGATCTCGGACAGCAGGTGCGAGGAGAGCAGGACGGTGCCTCCCCGGTTCGCGTAGTCGCGCAGCAGGTCGCGCATCCATCGGATGCCGGCCGGGTCGAGGCCGTTGGCCGGCTCGTCCAGGATCAGCACCTGCGGATCGCCGATCAGGGCTGCGGCGATCCCGAGCCGCTGACGCATGCCGAGCGAGTAGTTCCCCACCCTCCGGTCCGCCTCCCCGGCGCTGAGACTGACCATGTCGAGCATCTCGGCGACCCGACGGGGCGGGACTCCCATGATGCGCTGCGCGATGGTGAGGATCTCGCGGCCGGTGCGACCGGCGTGCTGCGCCGAGGCGTCGAGCATCACGCCGACCTCACGGCCGGGGTTGGGCAGGTCGGAGAACCGGCGACCGTTGACGGTCGCGGTTCCTCCTGTGGGGCTGGTCAGGCCGACCATCATCCGCATCGAGGTCGACTTGCCGGCCCCGTTGGGTCCGAGGAAGCCGGTGACGCGGCCAGGTCGGGCGGTGAAGGTGACGTCGTGCACGACGGTGTTCGCGCCGTACTTCTTGGTGAGTGAGTCGATGGTGATCATGCACCAGACGCTAGGTACGCGAGCGGGGAGGCGGCGTCGTCGAATGGTCGCTTCCTGAGGGCTACCAATGGGCCACGGCCCGTCCTCCGGAAGGAGGACGCCTCAGCTCGGGAACAGCCCCGTCTGGTGGGCGAGCACGATCGCCTGCGCCCGCTCTCGACGCGCCCATCCGGCAAGGAACACTCTCCCGGCTGGCTGACGATCAAGTTGCCGTCGAGGACAGTCAGCGGAGCACGCTATCCACATGGACGCCGGCGCGACGAAGGACAGGCGCCGCGACCACGGCTGCATCCCGTCAGGGCGATGCGGGTCCGTCCGCACCGCCGTACCGACCGGACTCGCGACCACGGTGCCCACGATCAGGACGTCGAGGCCCCAGGCCGCGAGGAGCCGCCGCACCGAGGCCGCCGAAGCAGCGCATGGCGGGCGCGCCATGGGCGGCGTCATACCAAGGGAGGACGGCGCCACGTGCCGCAACCCAAGGCCCTTGGCGCCTTCAGAAGGGCATGGCCTCGAAGGGCGAGGAGTAGCTGCCGTCGCCCACCAGCAGCGCCTCGGCGTCGGCGGCAGGCATCCGATCCCGCTCGGCAGCGATGACGTGCTCGAGCAGGCGTACGTCGCCGGGGGTGGCGAGCCCGGTGACCTCGGGGTGGTCGAGCACCCAGGAGACCCCCGCGCGGATCCGTTCGGGCTCGGACCAGGGCTCGTACCAGGTGGCGAACGTCTTGTCCCCGCCCTCGGGCCAGTTGCGCCGCGAGACCGACTTGATCGTCATCAGGCCGACGTCCTGGCGCTGGACCTCGGTGACCAGCGCCTGGTAGTCGGCGCGGTAGTCCGGGCGCTGCCACACGGCCGCGTTGAGGGGCGTGAGCACCGTCGCGAAGGGATGGCGGCGCAGCGCCTCCAGATGCGTGCCGGGCGCGCCGTGGCCGTGGCCGGTGATGCCGACCCAGGTGACCAGACCCTCGTCCTGCGCCTGCAGCGCCGCCTCGAGAGCGCCGCCGCGGCCGGTCACCTGGTCGAGCGTGTCCACGTCCCCGACCGCGTGCAGCTGGAGGAGGTCGACGCGGTCGGTCTGGAGCCGCTCGAGGGATCGGTTGATCCCGGCCCACGCCGACTCGCGATCGCGCTCACCGGTCTTGGTGGCCAGGAAGATGTCTCCACGGATCCGCGACGTCCACGGGCCGAGCCGCAGCTCCGCGTCGCCGTAGTCGGCCGCCACGTCGAAGTGGTTGATCCCGGCGTCCAGCGCCTGCTGGACCGAGGCATCCGCAGTGTCCTGGTCGACCTCCGACAGCGCGGCGGCGCCGTACACGAGTGCGGAGCTCTGGTGCTCGGTGCGTCCGAGCCGTCGCAGTTCCATGGCTGACCTCCCGTCTCAGCGGCGCCGGCGCGCAGCGGGATCCACCCTGCCAGAGCCGTCGACGGCCGGGCCCGGCGGCACCCGGACGGCAGCGAGAATCGCGGTCGCGAGCGCCCATCCGCGATGAGTTCCGCCGCGATGAGTTCCGCTGCCGGTCCCGGTCCGTATGGAGGCAGTCCGGAACCGGGCGGCTGGAGAGGTGAGAAGCATGCGCAAGCTCGTGGCGTACACGATCGTGTCGGTCGACGGCGTGGCGGAGGCTCCCGAGACGTTCCTCGTCGACTTCGACACCGTGATGGAGGCCAACCTCGGCGAGGTGATCGCCACCCAGGACGCGGTGCTGCTCGGTCGCAGGATGTACGACGAGTGGTCGAGCCACTGGCCCAAGTCCGACGATCAGCCGTTCGCCGACTTCATCAACAACGTGCGCAAGTACGTCGCGACGGCGACCCCATTGACGACCGAGTGGACGAACGCGGAGTCCATCCAGGGTCCGGTCCACGGCTTCGTGCGTGCGCTGAAGGCGGCTGGGGGCGGCGACATCGGGGTCCACGGCAGCATCTCGCTGACCCGGTCACTGCTGGCCGCGGGACTCGTGGACGAGATTCGGCTGCTCGTCGCGCCGCGCGTGGTGGGCGGCGGTCGACGGCTGTTCGACGACGGCGCGGCCCACTCCCTGCAGCTGGTCCAGAGCACTGCCAGCCCGTCCGGGTCGTTGCTGCTCCAGTACACGGTCTCCGGCGACTGAGATCGCCGTACGCCCGTACCCTTGCGGTTACGTAACCATGCAGTTACGCTGAGGTCATGGACACGGTGCTGCAGGCCCTCGCCGATGGGAGCCGCCGCACGCTGCTCGAGATCCTTCGGGACCATGCCGCAACGGCCGGCGAGCTCGCGGACGCGCTTCCGATCGCCCGCCCGGGTGTCTCGCGCCATCTCCGGGTGCTCCGCGAGGCCGGTCTGGTGGAGGTCCGACAGGTCGCGCAGCGGCGGATCTACAGCCTGCGCCCGGAGCCCCTGGCCGAGGTGGACGCGTGGCTGGACGACTACCGGGCGCTGTGGCAGGGCCGCCTCGACGCTCTGCACACCGAGATAGCCCGAGAGAAGAGGACACGGTCATGAGGACGACAGGCACTATGCAGGCGCTCGATGAGAAGCGCGGCTCGGTCCGCGTCGAGGATGTCTACGACACCGACGTCCACGACCTCTGGCAGGCCTGTACGACGCCCGAGCGGCTGGCCCGCTGGATCGCCGAGGTCTCCGGCGACCTGCGCGTCGGCGGCACGGTCCACGCGACCTTCACCAGCAGCTGGACCGGGCCGGCGCGCATCGACGTCTGCGACCAGCCGCACCATCTGCTGCTGACGATGGAGCCGGGCACCGACGACGAGACCGAGCTCGAGGCGTGGCTCACCGAGGAGGGCGACCGGGCGCGCCTGGTGGTGGAGGAGCGCGGACTACCGCTCGACAGGCTGCACTTCCACGGCGCCGGCTGGCAGGCTCACCTCGAGGACCTGGCCCGCTCGTTGACCGGTGGCTCCTCGTCGTGGAAGGCACGGTGGACGGAGCTCACTCCTCTCTACGAGACGATGCCTCTCGCCTGACCCCGGATGGGGGGCGGTGCCGGCCGGCGCTACTTCGCAGCGGGGGCCGTCGGGTTGGTGCGGCAGTACTTCCAGTCGACCTGCGGCGAGCAGTAGTAGTTGACGCCCATGACCTCCCACCGTGCGGACTGGGTGGCGAGCCGGGTGCGGTACTCCGACCACGAGTGCCGGGCGGGGGACCAGCCCTTCTCGGCGACGCCGGGCAGCCTCGGGAAGGCCATGTACTCGACGTCGCGGAGGTCCTTGAGGGTCTCGGTCCACACCGGTGCCTCGACCCCGGTGACGTCGGACTCCTTGATGCCGGACACGAAGGTCACCGGGTCCCAGTCATAGCTGTCCGAGACCTCGACGATGCCCGCCCAGCTCTGTCCCATCGGGGTGAGGTCGGTGTACTTCATGTCGAGGTAGGCCTTGCTCGCCGGGGACATCACGAGGCCGACCCCCTGCGCGGCGGCGTTCGTGGCGGTCTCCGTGCCCGCGTCGGAGCCGGTGGCCGGGTTCCAGTACTCCGCCAGCCCGGTTCCGCCGAGGTGGGCGGCGCTGGTCTCGGCCCAGCCCATCAGGCGCTTGCCGTGCCTGCGCACGATCGGCTCCACCTTCTCGACGAAGCGGACGTAGTCGGCGTGCGGGGTGCTGTGCGCCTCGTCCCCGCCGAGGTCGAGGTAGCGGCCCGGCGTGAGCCGCGCCAGCTGACGGACCACGTCGTCGAGGAACCGGTAGGTGACCGCCTTGCTGATGCACAGCGAGCTGAAGCCGACCTCGATCCCCGTGTAGAGCGGCGGCGCCTGGCCGTCGCAGTTCAGCTTCGGGTATGACGCCAGGGCCGCGTTGGTGTGGGCGGGGGAGTCGATCTCCGGGATGACGGTGATGAAGCGCTTCGCGGCGTACCGGACGATCGAGGAGTACTGCGCCTGGGTGTAATAGCCCCCCGGCCCGTTTCCGACCTCGGTCGTGGCGCCGTAGCTCGTGAGCCGCGGCCAGCCCTTGATCTGGATGCGCCAGCCCTGGTCGTCGCTCAGGTGGAGGTGCAGCCGGTTGAGCTTGTAGAGCGTCATGTGGTCGATGTATCGCTTGACCTCGGCCACGGTCAGGAAGTGGCGGACCACGTCGAGCATGGCCCCCCGGTAGCCGAACCTCGGGTGGTCGGCGATCCGGACCGCCGGGATCTTCCAGGGGCCAGCCTGCCTGCGGTGGCTCTCGGCCTGCGGCGGGAGGAGCTGACGCAGCGTCTGCGTGCCGTGGAACAGGCCCGCGGCGGTGCGCGCCTCGATCATCACGCGGGCCGGACGGACGACGAGGCGGTACCCCTCACGTCCCGTCGCCGACGGCAGGTCGGCTGCCGCCCGGATGCGCAGGACCAGGGCATTGCGAGGCGCTTGCGACCGCTTCAGGACAGGCAGGGAGAAGCCGGTCGACCGGCGTAGCTCTCCGGCGACGTCGCGGGCGACCCACACCGCGTGGGCCCCGCCGCTGACGACCACCCGGGTCCGGGGGCCGAAGCGGAACCCGGACCCCGAGAGATCCTTCACCGACGCCGGTGCCGGGACGATCCGATGGGCCGGAGCCACCCCCTGCAACCGGGGAATGGGACCCCCGAAGCGGGTCGCGCCGGCGGCCTGGGCCGACGCCACTCCGGTCGCCGTGGTCCTGGCGCCCGCGTCGGCTGGGCCGGCCGCCGGCAGGATCAACCCGGCAGCGGTGACGGCGGCAAGGGCTACGAGACGACGGCGAGGCCGGGCGGGAGCCGGGTCTGAACGAGGGGCCGAACCTGGACAAGGGGACACAACCACCATGACTCCTCCAGGAGTGAAGTGGGAGACGCGAGGGACCACACCATGGCTCGATGCGGATAACTACGGTGGAAACGGACACATCCGTGTAACCAGCATCACTCCGGACGTCTTGCCTGTCAACGCTCGGAGGCCGGGTTCTTCACGATCTGCCGGCTCGGGTGGCGAGACGCTGGATCAGCCGTCCGATGCGCGATCCGCCTCGGCTCCCACGCCTCGCCCGGCGCTGTTCTCGCCTCTGCTCGCGTCGTAGTCGACCGGTCCCGGGCGGTTCGCGGTGGAGCGGAAGCAGCTCGATCTCTATCGGGAGGCACACCCGCTCCGGCCGGTCAACCATGCCACGAATGTAGCCCGCGACGCTGCCCGCCGTACCCCTGGAGACGTAGGCTCTGGCGCGTGCGGCCACTCCCGGTCTTCGACTGCGGCGCGCTCTTCGACGCGCTCGACGAGCAACGTCGTGAGCGTGGGCTGGGATGGTACGAGCTGGCCGACGAGCTGTGGGACCAGTCGGCGGATCTCAACGCGCAGCGCGACGGCGATCATCCGTTGTGCGGGGGAGCCGTGCAGCGACTCCCGGTGCGTGGCGCGACGTCCTGCCAGTACGCCCTCTTCATGTTGCGCTGGCTCCGCCGACCTCCCGAGGACTTCCTCACCGGCCCGGTTCGTGACGTGGGAGACGTCCGGATGCCTGAAGCCGGCCGCGACAGCCGGCTTCGGTGGGATCTGCGCCAGCTGCACGGCCTCCTCAACGAGCGTCGAGGACAGGAGAGCCTCACGTGGGCGCGCCTCGGGGAGGAGCTCGGCTGCACCCCGGCCAGGCTGACGAACCTGCGCACAGCGCGGCTGGCGGACATGGACCTCGTCATGCGCACCACCCAGTGGCTCCGAGAGCCGGCGGCGGCGTTCATCCATCCGGCCCAGTGGTGAGGCGGGAACCGCGCCGCCCGGCGGCGTAGGTTCGAGGCATGAGTGACTGGAACGGCAAGGTGATCGCTGAGTTCCGCGCCAACCAGGGGCGGGTCGGCGGAGGGTTCGCGGGGGCGCCGCTGCTGCTGTTGCACAGCACCGGCGCCCGGACCGGGCAGGAGCGGGTGAATCCGATGATGTACCAGGCGGTCGGCGACGGGTTCGCGGTCTTCGCCTCCAAGGGCGGTGCCGACACCAACCCTGACTGGTACCACAACCTGAGGGCGCACCCGGAAGTCCGGGTCGAGGTCGGGACAGAGACCCTCGACGTGACCGCGCGGGTTCTCGACGCCGAGGAGCGCGAACCGATCTGGCAGGAGCAGAAGGCGCGGTATCCCGGCTTCGCCGACTACGAGACCAAGACCGACCGGGTCATCCCGGTCGTCATGCTCGAGCGTCGCTGACCGGCTGCGGATCAGGAGTCGTCATGGGCAGCAACCCGCGCCTCGAGGAGCCCTACGACCTGCGCCCGCAGCACACCGTGCTGCTCGGTGTCGACTTCCAGCGGGGCTTCGGGGCCGGCGCGTGGGAGCACGTCCCGGACGCCCCCGCAGCCATCGCCAGCTTCCGTCTGGCTGCCGCCGGCTGGCGGGCCGCCGGAGGCCGGGTCATCATGTGCCGGGAGATCTACTATCCCAGCGACTATCCCGGGCCCGACGGTGAGCCGATCGCGGACGTCGTGGCCAACCATCCTCTGATGTCCGGGCGGGACAACGCGGAGTTCCATCCCGGCCTGGTCGAGCCGGAGGACCTGGTGATGCGGAAGAAGGGCTTCTCCGCGGTGGCGGCGGGCAATCTCCTCGAGATCCTCGCTGAGCACGGCTGGGACACGGTGGTCATGGGCGGGCTCACCACCCCGATCTGCGTGGGGACCACCTCCGATGACCTCAGCATGGCCGGTCTCAAGGTGGTGATCATCGAGGACGCGTGCGCCTCCCAGTCCTTCGAGGGGTTCTCGGCCCAAGAGGCGCATGCCTTCGCGCTGGCCCGGTTCCGCTACCTGTTCGGCCAGACGATGACGACCACGGAGCTCACCCGGCTCGTCGAGGGCTGGTCCGCCGCATCGGCGTGATGACCGAACGGGCCGGCTCGGCAACGGACAGGAAGTCCCTGGCGACCTCGGTGGCCCGGGCGTGCGCGGCGCGGCGGCCCGGCTCCGGGTCCGCGGTGGCCAGGTTCGGGCGGAACGCGATGCTGCGGATGTCGTCGACGCCGGCCCAGCGCAGCCAGTCCTCGAAGTAGGGCTGCTGGAAGTCGCTGCCGAAGCGTGGGCCGCGGTCGGGGCCGTAGACCGCGCCGGTGTAGATGACGGCGGCCCGCTTGTTCTGCAGCAGGCCGGTGTAGCCCGTCACGGGATCGAAGCCGAAGATCATGCCGGGCTGGCTGATGACATCGATGAGCTGCTTGAGGATGTAGGGCACCGATGCGTTCCACATCGGCACGGTGAACAGGTAGCGGTCGGCGGAGTCGAAGCGCTCGAACGTGTCGCGCGCGGCGCGCCAGGCGGTGGCCTCGTCCCCCTCGGGATCTGCGCCGCCGAAGATCGCCATCTTGGCGGCCGCGGCGGACGGGCCGAACTCGGGGAGCGTGCCGTCCCAGAGGTCCCAGTGCTCGACCGTGATGTCCGGGGAGGTCCTACGCAGCTCGTCGAGGAAGGTCGCCGCGATGGCGAGGGACTCCGAGCGCGGGCCGCGCGGTGAGGCGGAGATGTGCAGCAGCGTGGTCATCATCATGTCCTTCGGGATGAAGTTACGTGCGGATGCACATAGTTCTATCAAAGTGTGTGCGCACGCACAAGCCTGCTAGGATGAGCCCATGCCAGTAGACCTCGCCGACACGTGGGGCTCGTTGCTCAAGGTGCACGCCGCACTGGTGCCGCGCCTCGATCGCGAGCTGCAGGAGACCCACGGCATACCCCTGACGTGGTACGACGTCCTGCTCGAGCTCAACGCCGCGCCCGAACGGCGTCTCACCATGGGTCAGCTCGGGTCGGTCGCCGCCGTGAGCCGCACCCGGGTCAGCCGGGTCGTCGACGAGCTGGTGCGGGCCGGGTTCGTGGCCAGGGAGCCGAACCCGGACGACGGTCGGTCGGCGTTCGCGGCCCTGACCCCCGCAGGTCGCGCGGCGCTGCGCAAGGCGGCACCGACGTACGTCGCCGCGGTGCAGCGTGAGTTCGCCGACCACCTCACCCCGCGCGAGGGGGAGGTCCTGGGGAGGGCGCTCCGCAAGGTACTCGAGGCCCAGTCGCCGGGTGTCGTGGCTACTGGAGCCCGGCGCGGACAGAGGTGATCCGCTGGGTGTTGAAGCCCAGCCAGTGCATGCGACCCACGTAGCGCGCATGCTCGACCTTGAGGCAGCGGTCCATGACCACCTCGACGCCGCCGTCCTCGGCGATCTGCGCGCCTTCGGCGTTGATCACCCCGAACTGGCACCACAGGGCGTCCGCGCCGATGGACACGGCCTCGCGGGCGATGCCGGGCAGTGCCTCCGGCGCACGGAAGACGTTGACGATGTCGACGTGCTCAGGGACCTCGCTGAGGCTCGCGTAGGACGTCTCGCCGAGGATCTCCGTCTCCCGGGGGTTCACCGGGAAGACGCGGTAGCCGTGACGCTTGAGGTAGTAGCCGACGAAGTAGCTGGCACGTAGCGGGTTGTTCGACAGGCCCACGACCGCGATCGTCCCGGCAGTGTTGAGCATCCGCTGGATGGTCAGCGGATCCTGGTAGCGCCGCAGGTCGTTCATGCCGTCGCCACCTCCGTCCCCAGCGCCGCGGCCACCCGTTCGAACCCGTGCTCCAGGTCCCACAGCAGGTCTTCGACCGACTCGGTCCCGACGGACAGTCGCACCGTGCCCGGCCCGACGCCGGCCGCCTCGAGCTCCTCGTCGCTCAGCTGGCGGTGCGTCGTACTCGCCGGATGGATGACGAGGCTCTTCGCGTCGCCGACGTTGGCCAGGTGTGACCAGAGACTGAGGCCGCCGATGAGGCCCAGGCCGCCGGTCCTGCCACCGGCGCAGTCGAAGGAGAACACGGCGCCGGCACCGCGCGGCAGGTACTTCTCCACGAGGGCCCGGTAGCTGCTCCCAGGAAGGCCCGGATAGGTCACGTTCGACGCGAGCTCGTGCGAGTCGAGGAACGCTGCGACGGCGCGCGCGTTCTCGACATGGCGGTCCATCCGCAGGGACAGCGTCTCGAGGCCTTGCAGGAAGAGGAAGGCGTTGAACGGGGAGAGCGCCGCGCCCAGGTCGCGCAGGGTCTCGGCCCGCAGCTTCATCAGGTAGCCGTAGGTCCCGAACGTCTCGTGGAACTGCAGGCCGTGATAGGCCGGTGACGGGTCGGCCACCACCGGGAACCGGCCGTTCGACCAGTCGAACGTGCCGCCCTCCACGACCACGCCGCCGATGCTCGTGCCGTGGCCGCCGAGGAACTTCGTCGCCGAGTGGATCACGATGTCGGCGCCCCACTCGATCGGGCGGCACAGGTATGGCGTGGCGAACGTGTTGTCCACGACGAGGGGCAGGTCGTGCTCGTGCGCGATCGACGCGATCAGCTCGATGTCCAGCACGTTCCCGGCCGGGTTGCCGATCGTCTCCGCGAAGAACGCCTTGGTGTTGGGCCGGACCGCCTGGCGCCACGCGTCCGGGTCGTCAGGATGGACCCAGGTCACCTCGATCCCGAGCTTGCGCAGCAGGTGCTTGAACTGGTTCACCGTCCCGCCGTACAGCGCCGAGGAAGAGACCACGTGGTCTCCCGACTCCAGCAGCGTGAACAGGGCGGCGGCCTGGGCGGCCAGTCCGCTCGCGAACGCCACCCCTCCCGCGCCGCCCTCGAGGTTGGCCACCCGCTCCTCGAACACCGCGACCGTGGGGTTCATGATGCGGGAGTAGGTGTTGCCGTACTCCTGCAGGTTGAAGTACGCCGCAGCCGACTCCGGGTCTTCGAAGACATAGCTGGTCGTCTGGAAGATCGGAACGGCGCGCGCGCCGGTGTTGGGGTCGGGCCGCTGTCCGGCGTGCAGCTGCCGGGTCTCGAATCCGAAGTCGTGGTTGGCGTCCTGCGTCACTGTTCTTCTTCTCCCAGGAACCGGCGGATGATCGGCGTCTGCCGCGCCTCCTCGAGGAGGAAGCAGTCATGACCGTACGGCGCATCGATCACGTGCAGCTCCACCGGCTTGTTCAACGCCGCCAGCGCGATCTCGATCTCACGTGAGCCACAGG
>JAWWPF010000112.1:0-7702 GCA_033850795.1 Nocardioidaceae bacterium
CTTCATGTCGTCGCTGGGCAGGTGCACCAGCGACACCACGCTCTCCCCGGTCTGCTCGGAGGCGAGCCGCTGGATCGCGGTGGCCAGGATGTGACGGGCGCGGATCTCGGCTTCCTCCTCGGCCGCCCGCTCGATGGCACGGGCTCCGATGACGGCCTGCCGCTTCGCGTCGCTCTCGATGCTGGCGACCAGCTCCGCGCGAGCCTCCTCCGCGGTGAGACCGGCGACGCGTTCCAGTGCGGCGCGCTGCCGCTCCTCGGCCTCGGAGACCTGCGCCGCCCGCACGGCCAGGGACTCGCTGTCCTGGTCGAGGCGCTGCTGGCGCTCGGTGATCCGGTGCTCTCGGCGCTCGATGTCCTGCCGCTGCTCGTGCAGATCCTGTTGAAGGTCGCGCTCGGAGGTCCGGGACCGGCGGCTGAGCACCACGCCGACGAACACGGCCACCGCTACGAGCACGGCGGCCGCCAACAGCACGACGAGGAGGTCTCCCACGCCGATCGCGATCAGCTGCCCCGGTGGGCCGGTCTGCAGCGCCATCGCGAGCTCCTGTCCTGTTCGCGCGACGCCGGCCGCACGCAACGGACGGGTCGACCTGTGCTCCGAGGCTAGGTCGCTGACCCAAACCGGTCAAGGAAGCGTCAGTCCGGCGGATCGACCAGGTCGTCGGTGCGGTGGCCGAGCCGGTCGAGCTCCTCGCGCACCACCCGGAAGCACACCGCAGCGGGGTATCCCTTGCGGGCCAGCATGCCGGTGAGCCGGCGCACCGCCGTGTCCCGGTCGAGGCCGCCGACGGTCCGCAGCTTGCGTCCGACCAGCAGCCGGGCCGACTCCACCTCGTCGTCGGGGTCGACCTCGTCGAGCGCTGTCCGGGCCACCTCGTCCTCGATGCCCTTGCGCCGGAGCTCGACGGCCAGCGCCCGGCGCGCCAGCCCCTTCCCGGACTGCCGGGACTGCACCCAGGATCGGGCGAAGGCCTCGTCGTCGACCAGGCCCACCTCCTCGAACCGGTCCAGCAGCCGCTCGGCGAGCTCGCCGGGGACGCCCTTCTTGGCGAGCTTGCCGCGCAGCTCGGAGCGGCTCCGGGCCTGGCCGGTGAGCTGGTCGAGGAGGATCTTGCGGGCCACGGCCTCCTGGTCCGCGTCCGGGCCGGGGTCGTCCGGCGGCGGTGCCCCGGAGTGAGCACCGGAGTGAGCACCGGCGCGCGCCGCGTCGACCGACCCGCCGAGCCAGGCCTCGACCCCGTCGCGCAGGGACCCCTGACCGGTGCCGCTCAGAAGTCGATCCCGGTCGGTTCGGGAAGGTTGACCGTCGCTTCCTCGGCCCGGTCGACCTGCGGCCCTACGCCGAGCTTCTCGAGGATCTTCTTCTCGATCTCGTTGGCCAGGTCGGGGTTGTCGCGCAGGAACGCCCGGGCGTTCTCCTTGCCCTGGCCGAGCTGGTCGCCCTCGTAGGTGTACCAGGCACCGGCCTTGCGGACCAGCCCCGCCTCGACACCGACGTCGATCAGGCCGCCCTCGCGGCTGATGCCCTGGCCGTACATGATGTCGAACTCCGCCTGCTTGAACGGCGGGGCGACCTTGTTCTTGACCACCTTGATGCGGGTCCGGTTGCCGACCATCTCCTGGCCGTCCTTGAGCGTCTCGATGCGGCGCACGTCGAGACGGACCGAGGAGTAGAACTTCAGCGCCCGGCCACCGGTCGTGGTCTCCGGTGAGCCGAACATGACGCCGATCTTCTCGCGCAGCTGGTTGATGAAGATCATCGTGGTGCCGGCGCCGTTGAGCGCGCCGGTCATCTTCCGCAGCGCCTGGCTCATCAGCCGCGCCTGGAGTCCCACGTGGCTGTCGCCCATCTCGCCCTCGATCTCGGCGCGGGGCACGAGCGCGGCCACCGAGTCCACGACGATCAGGTCCAGGGCACCCGAGCGGATCAGCATGTCCGCGATCTCCAGCGCCTGCTCACCGGAGTCGGGCTGCGAGACGAGCAGCGCGTCGGTGTCGACGCCCAGCGCCTTGGCGTAGTCCGGGTCGAGGGCGTGCTCGGCGTCGATGAACGCCACGATGCCGCCGGCGCGCTGCGCGTTGGCCACCGCGTGCAGCGCGACCGTCGTCTTTCCCGACGACTCGGGACCGTAGATCTCCACCACGCGTCCGCGCGGGAGTCCGCCGATCCCCAGTGCCACGTCGAGCGCGATCGCGCCCGTCGGGATGACCTCGAGCGCCGCCCGGGTCTCCTCGCCCAGTCGCATGACCGAGCCCTTGCCGAACTGCCGCTCGATGTTAGCGAGCGCGGCGTCCAGTGCCTTGTCGCGATCTCCACCAGCCATGGTTGTCCGTCCGTCTGTCCGCCTCGAGGCGGAGCCTGCTGTCTTCTTCATCGCCAATGACACTAGAGAGGTCCTCCGACAGTTCGCGAGCCCGATGTCGAGACCTGGGGAAACCCGCGGAAGTCATCGACGTCTCCGTCGTAGCCGACGATATCCCGAACGTGTGTTCGACCGTGTCCGACACGCCGGGAGCCCCTCCCGCGACCGGGCTGGGCACCCGAGGGAACCGGCCGGACGAACGGGCGACGACCTAGGATCCGGACCATGCGAAGCGCCGCGTCCGTCCTGGCCGGGCTCGTCGCGCTGCTCGGCCTGGCCGCCGCCTGCAGCGGCCCTCCATCAAGCCCCGCATCGAGTCCTGGTTCGAGCCCCCCATCGCACGCCGCTCCGCCCGCCGGGTGCGGCCTGGTCCCCCGGTCAGCCGTGGTGGGGCTGCTCGGACAGCACGTGACCGCCAGCACCGAGGGGACGCTCGAGGGCCTGCGGACCCGGCACGCCGTACTGACCTGCCGCAACACCGTCCCCGGTCACCGCGAGCGCTACGTCACGATCCGGGCGCAGTACCACCCCGCGCCCCTGCAGCTGCCCAGCACGGCGTGCAGCGCGGGCTGGGTCTACGCCGGGACGCCGCAGAAGTTCACCCCCGCCTGCCAGGAGTCGGTCGGCGGCCACGGACGGACGCAGCTGCTGGTCCGCTGGCAGCCCTACGTCATGCACGTGACGATCGGCCGGCCGGACCGCGACTGGGGCGGCGACCCGGAGGTCGCGCTGGCGATGAGCCGGTCCCTGGCACGTCACCTCGGGGTCAAGGACGCCCACGGGGACGGCTGAGCAAGGGACCGGTCAGGTGGTGCCGGGCTCGAGCCGGGCTCCGGCTCCGACGCTGTCCCCGACGACGCTGTCGCGCCCCACGATCGTCACCTGAGCGGGGTCGCCGGTGCCGTCCGCGTCCGGGTGACCCACCACGGTGTCCGCGGCCACCAGCGCGCCCTGGTCCACGATCGCCCAGTCGACCCGGGCTCCCCGTTCGACCACGGAGTCGGCGAAGAGAACGCTGTTGCAGACCACGGCGCCCTCCTCGACCACGACGCCCGGACCCAGGACGCTGCGCACCACGCGGCCCCGCACGCGTCCCCCCGGCGCCACGAGGCTGTCCTCGACCGAGCCACCCGAGAGGACGCGGGCCGGGACGCGCTGGGGCTGGCGGGTCAGGATCGGCCAGCTGGGATCGTCGAAGAGGCCCTGGTCCTCGACCAGGATGTCCTGGTGCGCCGCCAGGTAGTGGTGCGGCTGGCCGAGGTCGCGCCAGTAGCCGGGCAGGGCATGTACGACGGCCCGGCCACGGTCGACGAACCGCGGCACGAGGCTCTCCCCGAAGTCACCCAGGCCGCTGTCGCCGCCCTCGGCCTGCCAGGACCGTTCGCGGTGCAGCTCCTCGAGCACCGGGACGAGGACTCGCGCGTCGTACAGGAAGATCTCGGTGGCGACGGTCCCGGTCGTCGGCTCCTCGGGCTTGTAGGCGAACCCCGTGACCCGGCCGTCGCCGTCGGACTCCACGGTCGCGTGCTCGCCCGCCTCGGCGAGGTCCACCTCACTGGTGACGATGGTGCACTCGGCCTGTTGGTCCCGATGGGTCCGCACCGCCTCGCGGTAGTCGAAGCGGTAGACGTGGTCGGCGCTGAGCACCACCACCACGTCCGGGTCGGCGCTGCGGATCTGGTCCCGGATCCGGTACAGCTCGTCGGCGTTGCCGCGGGCGAAGCCCTCCTCGTCGTCGGAGCCGGTGCCCTGCTGCGGCATCAGCAGCCGCAGCCCTCCGCGGGTCCGGTCCAGGTCCCACGGGCGGCCGTTCGCGACGGCGTCCTCGAGTGTGTTGCCCTGGTACTGCAGGGACAGCCACACGTCGCTGATGTCGCTGTGCGCCAGGTTCGAGAGCGGGAAGTCGACGAGCTGGTAGACGCCTGCGAACGGCAGTGCCGGCTTGGCGCGCTCCCGCGTCAGGACGTCCATCCGGCCGCCTGCGCCGCCGGCCTGGACGATGGCGA
Source organism: Nocardioidaceae bacterium (assembly GCA_033850795.1). GTDB lineage: Bacteria > Actinomycetota > Actinomycetes > Propionibacteriales > Nocardioidaceae > Nocardioides_B. The sequence goes on from JAWWPF010000112.1 coordinate 4,372, forward strand.
GGATGCGAGGTAGCGACATCGACGCATCCTCGCACGCGCGTCCGGGCCGCCGTCGGCGGGCACCGCCGCTCACAGCGCCAGCGGCTCGTCCTCCGGCGCCAGCCCGGTGGTACGGCGTGCGTACTCCGCCGCGGTGGCGACCCCGCAGACGAGCAGCGCGGCGAACACGTTGAGCGCTGCATAGCCGAGCGACCCGACGACGATCCCGGCGAGGGCACCGGCAGCGGCCGCCGTGAGGCCCATCGCGAGGTCCGCCGCGCCCTGCACGTCGATGCGCGCGTCCGCCGGCGCGGACTCCGAGAGCAGCGCCGAGGCGGACACCGTGCACAGCGACCAGCCCAGCCCGAGCAGGAACAGCCCCATGCCGATCCGGTATGACGCACCCGCCGGCGCCGTACCCGACAGGAACAGCGCGACGAACAAGGTCACCGCACCCAGGGTGAGCACGGCCGGGCGACCGAACCGGTCAGCGGCCCACCCGACGGCCGGCGCCAGCGCGTACATCCCCAGCACGTGCACGCTGATCACCACCCCGATCACCTCGAGGGTCGCGCCGCCGTGGTGCATGTGCAACGGAGTCATCACCATCACCGAGACCATCACGGCGTGCGCGAGGGCGAGCGCCGCAACCCCCGCGGCCACACCCGGGGTGGTCCGCACCACCTCGACCACACGTCTCCACGACCTGCTCACGGTGGCCGCTCCTCCGCGGGCCAGCGCGGCCTCACGGGCGACGAGCAGCGGGTCCGGCCGGAGCCGCACGGCCACCACGAGCGAAGCCAGCAGCAGCCCGAGCAGCCCGAACAGGAAGGGTCCCGTCAGCGCCGGCACGCCCAGGAGGCGGCCCGCGCGGCCGGCGTAGCCGGTGAGGTTCGGCCCCGCCACCGCGCCGACGGTGGTCGCCCAGACCACGAGGGACAGCGCGCGGGCCCGCTGTTCCGGGCGCGCTAGATCGGTCGCGGCGTAGCGGGCCTGGTTGTTGGTGGCGGTCGCCGAGCCGAGCAGCGTGGCTGCACCGAGGAGCAGCGGGAACGACCCGACGACGCCGGCGACCACGCACAGTCCGGCACCACCGGCTCCGAGCAGGTAGCCGAGGGACAGCCCGACGCGGCGGCCTCGCCGGTTCATCACCTGCGCGAGCAGGAACGAGGCCAGCGCCGCGCCCAGCACCTGCATGGTCTGGGCCAGCCCGGCGAGCTTCTCGCTGCCGGAGACCTGCTCGGCGAGCAGTGCCGAGACGGCGATGCCGATGCTGATGCCGAGCCCGCCGAACGCCTGCGACAGCACCAGGCTGCGCACCGTCCTGCGCTGGACCTCCTGCAGCCGGTGCTCGGGCCACTGCACGCCCGAGTAGAGGCCGCGGGCCAGACCGATCGCGCCGCCGCCGACCCAGCCGGCCAGCCGCCGGCCGGGCCCGCCGAGCGGGTCGCGCGGGCCGTCCTGGGCACCGGTCATGGGCGGCTCATCGCTCGGACAGCGGCAGCTCGAGGCGCTTCCACACCGCCTGCCAGACCACCTTCGGGGACTCCCCGGCGGCCAGCGCCTCGCTCACGGTGCGGTGCCCGAGCGAGGAGATGACCTGCTGCTCGGCCCAGGTCCGCGCGTACGCCGGCCCCAGGGCGTGCTCCATCCGCGCCCAGAACTCCGTGTGCCGCATGGGCACGAGGGTACGTCAGCCGGACCCTCGCCGAGGGTGCTGCTCGACGGCTGCCGAGTGGCGGCTGGGACAATCGCGCCATGGGCGCCGACGTCACGATCCGGCCCGCAGCCGAGGACGACCTCGGCGACATCGCGGCCATCTACAACCACGAGATCGCGAACAGCATCGCGACCTTCGACCTCGAGCCGCCGACGTTGGAGTACTGGCACCAGCGCCTGGTCGGGCAGCACCCCGGCGACCATCTCCTGGTGGCCGTCGACTCCGACGAGGACGTGGTCGGCTATGCCTACTCGTGGTCCTACCGGCCCCGGCCGGCGTACGGACTCACCCGTGAGACCTCGATCTACCTCGACCCCTCGGTGCGCGGGCGCGGCATCGGCCGGCTGCTCTACCCGGTGCTGCTGGACACGATGGCGGCCTCGGGCGTGCACACCGCGGTGGCCCTGGTCGCCCTTCCCAACCCGAGCAGCGCGGCCCTGCACCGGGCGTGCGGCTTCGAACACGTGGGGACGATGCGCGAGGTTGGCTTCAAGTTCGAGAAGTGGGTCGACGTCGAGTGGTACCAGAAGATGCTCGGCTGAGGGTCAGCGCAGGAGGAGCCTCTCGAACCGCCGGGAGGCGAGCGCGAGACCCGCCAGGCCCATCACGCCGAGGTAGACCACCGACCACAGGCCACCGAGGGACGGTGAGCCGGTCGTCAGCTCGCGGACCAGCGCGACGCCGCGGTAGAGCGGCGTGGCCTCGACGACCCACCGTAGCCAGCCGTGGTAGGCGGTGACCGGGAAGAAGGTCGCCGAGAACAGGAACATCGGGACCACCGCGAGCTGAACGTACTCGAAGTCCTGCCAGGACTTCATGTACGTCGTGAGGGCCATCCCGGCACCGGCGAAGGCGAAGCCGATGAGCCAGGTCGCGGGCCACGCGAGCAGCGCCCACCAGGAGGAGACCAGTCCCATCGCCGCCATGATCGCCAGGAACCCGGCGGAGTAGACCGAGGCACGCAGCAGCGACCACGTCAGCTCGCCGCGGGCGATGTCCACGGTCCGCATCGGGGTGGCGAGGACACCCTCGTAGACCTTCGCGTAGCGCAGCTTGAAGAAGATCCCGAACGTGGAGTCGAGCAGGGCGCCGTTCATCGACGACGAGGCGAGCATCCCGGGCGCGACGAAGCCCGCGTAGGAGATGAGCCGGCCGTCGACGGTGAAGCCGTGCACGAGCTGCCCGACCCCGATGCCGATGGAGAAGAGGTACAGCAGCGGCTCGGCGAACCCGGTCAGGAAGACGAGCCAGGCCTGCCGGTAGACGAGGAGGTTCCGACGGACCAGGACCCGGCTCCCTGGGCTGCCCGAGCCCCTCGAGGCGACGCGGGCCGCCCGCGCGACGGAGGCGGTGACGAAGGCCATGGCGTCAGACCTCGAGCCGCTCGTCGAGCCGCCATACGGCCAGCGCCCACCCCAGCACCGCCACCGCAACGAGGTACACCACGTGGACAAGGGCAACACCGGCCCGGACGTCGCCCAGCACGAGCATCCTGGTGAGGTCGACCCCCTGCCACAGCGGCGTGACCCTGGCCAGCCACTCCAGCGGTGCGGGCAGGTTGGAGATCGGGAAGAACGCCCCGGAGAACAGGAACAGTGGCACGAGCAGGAGCCGGTAGACGATCGAGAACCC
>JAWWPF010000113.1:0-6463 GCA_033850795.1 Nocardioidaceae bacterium
CCGAGGCCAGCGGGACCCGGACGATGATCCCGACGCCGGCCTCGGCGGCGGCCGGGAGGACCTCGTCGAACGGCTTGAGCCGGAAGGCGTTGGCGATGATCTGCACCGTGGCCACGTGCGGGCGCGCAATCGCGGCGAGCGCCTCGTCGACCTTCTCGACGCTGACGCCGTACGCCCGCACGGCGCCCTCCTCGACGAGGGTGTCCAGCGCGTCGTAGAGCCGGTCGTCGGTGTAGACGGCGGTCGGTGGGCAGTGCAGCTGCACCAGGTCGAGGGTGTCCACGCCGAGGTTGCGCCGGGACCGGTCGGTCCAGGTCCGGAAGCTCTCCAGCACGTAGTTCTCGGGCACCTGCTCCTCGCGCCGCCCCATCTTGGTGGCCACCGTGAGGTCCGCGCCCGGGTTGTCGGCGAGGAAGCGGCCGATGAGCGTCTCGCTGCGGCCGTCACCATAGACGTCCGCGGTGTCGAAGAAGGTCACCCCCTCCTCCACGGAGGCGTCGAGCACCGCGCGCGCGTCCGTCTCCGAGACGTCACCCCAGTCGGCGCCGAGCTGCCACGTGCCGAGACCGACGACCGAGACGCTGCGTCCGGTCCTGCCCAGTGTCCGCTGTTCCATGTCCTCAGACTCTCAGGGCCGTCGCCAGCTGTCGTCCAGGGAGTCGTGGCCGTGCGCCGCCATCTGGGTCAGACCGCCGTCGACGGTGTACGACGCCCCGGTCACGTAGGCCGACCGGGGTGAGGCCAGGAAGGCGATGACGGAGGCGACCTCGTTGACGTGCCCCGCGCGCCCGAGCGGGTTCCCGGGCCGCTTGATCCCGTAGGCCTCCTCGGTCCCGTGGCCGGTCATCTCGGTGGCGATCTCCCCGGGGGCCACTGAGTTGACCAGGATGTTGTGCTCGGCGAGCTCGAGGGCCAGCACCTGCGTGAGCATGCCGAGGCCGGCCTTCGCCGCGCAGTAGGCCGACGAGCCGACCCTCGGGACGTGCTCGTGGACGCTGGTGACGTTGATGATCCGGCCGCCTTCGCCCTGGCGGATCATCGCGCGGGCGGCGGCCTGAGCGCACAGGAACGGGCCGTCGAGGTCGGTGGCGACCACCTGGCGCCACGCGTCGTACTTCAGGTCGAGCGCGAGGTCGCTGACCCCGGTGCCGCCGCAGTTCACCAGGACGCCGAGGCTGCCGAGCTCGCCGATCAGGCGTTCCACGGGGTCGGCGGCCTCCGGCGAGGCGAGGTCCTGCTGGGCGACGAAGCCTCGCTGGCCCCGCTGCTCGACGTCGCGGAGCGTGTCCTGCGCGCCCTGCTCGTCGGTGTGGAACGTGATGCCGACGTCGAAGCCCTCGGTGGCCAGCAGCTGGGCGGTGGCACGCCCGATCCCGGAGTCGGCTCCGGTCACGATGGCCGTGCGGGGATGTGCTCCCGACATGGGTCCTCCTTGGTGTGGTCGGCGGTACGTCACGCTCTGGGGGCGCCGTACCCACATCCGGCGTGGTCAAGTGATCCCGACCGGCCTTCCGTTCCCGTTGAGAAGGCGCTCGTTCCGGTTGAGGCGGCGCTCGTTCCGCATGGCGCCCCGCGGGCCTGGGTACGCAGGTCGCCCGCACCCCGAGGAGCTGCTCACGTGACGACCGCTGCCCTGCCGACCGCTGCCCGTGAGCCGGCATCCCCGAGCGACGCGGCTGCCTCTCTTCTCGGTATGGCGCAGCCAGGGGCCGGGGTATGACGGCGCCCCTCGACGAGGCCCTGCGCGTGACCCGGGAGGTCTTCGGCCACGAGGACCTGTTCCCGGGACAGAGGGAGGCGATCGTCGGGCTGCTCGAGGGCGAGGACGTGCTGTTCGTGGCGGCGACCGGTGCCGGGAAGTCCCTTGCCTACCAGGTCCCCGCCGTGCTCATCGAGGGCTGCACCGTGCTCGTCTCTCCTCTGCTCGCGCTTCAGCAGGACCAGCTCGAGGGGTTGCCCGAGGACCGTCGTACCCGCGGCGCACGGCTCAGCTCGGCGGAGTCGGAGTCACAGCGCCGCGAGGCGCTGGAGCGCGCGGTCGCGGGAGAGCTCGAGTTCCTCGCCGTGTCGCCCGAGCAGCTCGCCAACGACGAGGTCCGAGCCCGCCTCGCCCAGCTGCGCCCGAGCCTCGTGGCCGTCGACGAAGCGCACTGCGTGTCGACCTGGGGCCACGACTTCCGGCCCGACTACCTCCGGCTCGGCGAGCTGCTCCAGGACCTCGGCGACCCGCGGGTGATCGCGATGACCGCCACCGCGGCCGCTCCGGTCCGCGAGGACATCGTCGACCGGCTCCACCTCGACGACCCGCGGATCGTGGTCGCGGGCTTCGGCCGGGACAACATCGCGTTGCGCGTCGAGCGCTGCATGGACGCCGGCGACCAGGCCGAGAAGCTCGTGCAGCAGGTGCTTGGCTTGGACGGCCTGGGCATCGTCTACTGCAGGACGCGCAGGTCCGCGGAGTCGTACGCCGAGCGCCTGCGCGCGGAAGGCATCACGGTCACGGTGTACCACGCGGGCCTGGCTGCCCGGGCGCGCACCGAGGCCCACGAGGCGTTCCGGCTGGGGGAGGTCCGGGTCGTGGTCGCGACCTCGGCCTTCGGCATGGGCATCGACAAGGCCGACGTACGGTTCGTGCTGCACGCGGAGGTGCCCGAGTCGCCGGACACCTACTACCAGGAGGTCGGCCGCGCCGGACGCGACGGCGAACCCGCTCTAGGGGTGCTGTTCTACCGCCCGGAGGACCTGGCGCTCGGGCGGTTCTTCACCGGCGGCATCCCCGACCGGGGTGACGTCATCGCGGCGCTGCAGGAGCTGGCGCACGACCCGGGGGCGAGCCGGAAGACCGTGCACGAGCGCACCGGACTGGGTCCGCGCAAGGCGGGGCGGATCCTCAACCTCCGCGAGGACGTGCTCGGCTCGCCGCATCCTCCACGTGCCCTCGACGAGATGGCGGAGGCGGTCATCGCTCGTGCCGAGGCGCAGAAGAAGCTGGACCGGTCCCGCGTGGAGATGATGCGTGCCTACGCGGAGACCGACCGGTGCCGCATGCAGTTCCTGCTGGCCTACTTCGGCGAGCAGATGCAGGACGTGTGCGGGCATTGCGACCGCTGCGAGGCCGGTACGGCGCAGGTCAACGACGACAACGAGACGCCGTACGACGTCGGTGCGCAGGTCGTGCACGACACCTTCGGTCACGGCTCCGTGGTCGACGTCGACGGGGACACCGTGACGGTGCTGTTCGAGGACGTCGGCTACCGGACGCTCGACGCCGGCATCGTCGAGCGCAAGGGACTGCTCGACACGGCCTGAGCCGGGGTTGAGCCGTGCGGACGCGCCGACTCGCGGGGGTTGAGCCGTGCGGACGCGCCGGGTCGCGGTTTGGTGGAGGCGGGAGATGGGTATGACGCGGGGCTCGTTCTCGAGCACCTGCCCGCACCGGGCTTCCGCAGAGCCGAGAAAGGTCCACCCATGAGCGCATCCGGAACCAACCCAGCCGCCTCCGATGGCGGAACCATGGTCAGGACGGCCGCGATGGCCGTCGGCGCCGTCTTCATCCTCGTCGGCGTGCTGGGGTTCATCCCCGGGATCACCAGCAGCTACAGCAGCCTGTCGTTCGCCGGGCACACCAGCGACGCGAAGCTGATCGGACTGTTCCAGGTCTCGATCCTGCACAACATCGTCCACCTGCTGTTCGGGATCGTGGGCGTGGCGATGGCCCGCCGGACCCCGAGCGCGATCAGCTACCTGATCGGCGGCGGGGTGATCTACCTGGTGCTGTGGATCTATGGCCTCCTGGTCGGTGCCGAGAGCGCTGCCAACTTCGTCCCGGTGAACACTGCCGACGACTGGCTGCACTTCGTGCTGGGGTTGGGCATGATCGGCCTCGGCGTGCTCGGCCGCAACGCCGCCGCCCGCACGACGACCGCCGGTCCGTCGTACGGCTGAAACGCTTCGCGAAGTACGACGAGCCTCAGGTCGAGCGGCCCGGGTCGGGCCGCCGGCCGAGGCGCTGGTCGAGCTCACTGACGATCGCCTGCACCTGCCGGGTCAGCTCGGTGTTCGTCTTGAGCTCGAGCTCCTGCTCCACGAAGTCGTGGTCCGCCTTGGCCTGCTGGTAGACGGCCTGCCGGTTCTGGCCGATCATCACGAAGGTGGACAGGAAGATCGCCTCGAGAGAGACGACGAGGGTCAGCGTCGGCCAGGGGCTCGGTTCGAGCACGATCATCCACACCGCGAAGACGACGACATGGATGTAGACGAAGACCATGGAGCCGGCGAAGGCGGTGATCCCGTCGGCGACCCGCAGCTGCACGTTCGCCGCTCGTCGTAGCTCGGCGGCGAGAAGCGCGGGATGTCGCCGCGTGCGTCCGGGATTCGTCACCTCGACGCTCATCGGTGCCTCCTGACGTCTGAGTCCGTCGCCACGTCGCCGACGGGTCGGCCTGCACGGTAACCCGCGTCCGTCGACGGACCGGTCCTTCGGGCGCGTCGTCGACCGCTCCCCGACCTGGGGCGCCATTTCGGACCCGCAGGTTTCCCCCAGGTCCGTGTAGTTGCCTGCTCGCTGAACAACCATCGGCGATCCAGGAGTTGTGTCATGACCAAGTCATTCGGGGCCAGGCCCCCCTCACCAACGAAGAACCCTCGACGGTCCCGCCGTCGGGGTGCGGCAGCGGTGGCCAGCGTCGCCCTGCTGCTCGGCGGCATCAGCGCCGCCAGCGCGGCGACCCAGGTGACCGAGAAGAACCCCAATGGTCTGATCGGCGTCGGACCGGTGAGCGGCGACACCGGGTTCCCGGCCTGGTACGAGGACGCGAACCACACCCGCGTCGAGCTCTGCCTCGACGACACGAACCCGATGTGCGGGTTCCTGCCCGGCGACATCCCGGACCCGGACAACCCGATCTCCTTCCCGGACAACTTCCCCTCGGAGGCGTTCTACGCCCTGGCCAGCTCCCAGCTGACGTCCGGCGCCTTCAAGGCGACGCTGACGCTGGGACTCGAGGCCGCGTTCGTCAACGCCGTCCAGCCCGGGGACCAGCAGGTCTTCGGCCGGCAGCGGATCGTCGTGAAGAGCGGCCCGCCCAACAGCACCCTGACGTTCAAGGAGCCGTACGGCACCATCACCGTCGACACGGACTCCACCGGCGCCGGCAGGCTCGTCGAGGACATCTCACCCGCGGTGGGCAACTTCACGACCCCGCTCAAGGGCAACGTCGGTCCGTTCCTCCAGTGGGACACCGGCGCACCGGCCGGTTACCTCGGTGACCCTGCCATCCTGCACGCCGTGACGGGCAGCCCGCTGCGGAACGACTTCTCCGTGACCGGTGGGGGCCTGAACGTCACGACCAACCTGTTCAACGTCCAGGGCAAGATCTCCACCAACTCCGGCGTCAGCGCGGACGCGGCAGTGGTCAACGCCAGCGGCACCATGCTCGACGTCTTCGCGACGAGCAGCAGCGGCGCCCAGCTCCAGGTCGAGGGCACCGGTCTGCCGACCACCCCGATGGTGACCGACCCGAGCTCCGGACGCTTCTACGCCCGTGTGCCCCTGAGCGGGCCGGCACCGGCCTCGGTGAAGGTGGTCAACCTCGCCGACAAGCCGGCCTCGAGCGGTGTGGTCAACGTGACCCAGCCGAGCGGGATCACCATCACCCAGGCGTCGTACGACGGAAGCACGCTGACCGTCGCCGCGAAGTCGGCCAACGGGTACCCGGTCCACGTCGTCGGCATCGGCGACCTGACCGACAGCAACCCGACGACCTTCAACGTCGCGGCTCCCGGCGGGTCCGTGACGGTCAAGAACGACATCGGCTCGGCGAGCCTGCCGGTGACCATCACCGGCGGAGCTGCGATGCCGGCGGCGCAGCCGCCGACTCCGGTGTCGCCCGACCCCGGCCCCGTGGTCGTCACCGACCCGGGCACCGGCACACCGCCGCCGCCAGCGGTCACGAAGGCCGTCGCCACGATCGCGGACAGCTCGCTGTCCCGGGGTCTCAGCACGACGCTGGACGGCAGTGGCTCCACCAACGGCGGCACCGGGGCGCTCACCTACGAGTGGAGCCAGACGGGCGGCCCTGCGGTCACCATCTCCGACACGAAGGCCGCGAAGCCGACCGTGAACGTGCCCTTCTTCACCAAGACGGCGAACGCCTCGCCGGTGGCCGCAGACAAGGCCAACCCGGCCGTGCTGCACCTCAAGGTCACCGACTCGGCCGGCAACACCAGCGCGACTGACGTGAACCTCAACGTCGTGGACGACTCCGTGGTGATCGCCGCGGGCGCCCGGCACCGGATCGGCACCGAGCTGAGGGTCACCGGCACCGCGACCCTCCCCGGCAACACGGCGACCCTCGTCCCGCAGACCCAGGTCGTGGTCTACGACGTCACTCCGGGTCACGCGGTCACCAAGCTGGGCAGCGCACCGGTCGACACGCTCAACGCGTTCGACCTCAGGTTGAAG
>JAWWPF010000128.1:0-20747 GCA_033850795.1 Nocardioidaceae bacterium
GCTGCTCGCCGAGCGCCGCGCCAAGGGCCCGGCGAAGAAGGCCGCCAAGAAGGGTGCGAAGAAGGCGCCCGCCAAGAGGACCGCCGCCAAGAAGACCACCGCCAAGAAGGCCACAGCGAAGAAGACCACGGCGAAGAAGTCCTAGCCGACCCGGCCCGTCCGCACGTCTCAACCCCGTCGACCCGGCCCGTCCGCACGTCTCAGACCTGCGGATGCGCCGACTCGAGGGGTCGGAGGCGTGCGGACGCGCCGACTCGACGGGGGCCCGGACCCGTAGGCTGGCGGCGTGAGTGAGCGGGCATCCGACCAGCCGCAGGTCGCGGCGTCGGCGGTGGAGGACCTGCAGCACGCACCGGTGCACTCCCTGACCGCCGTGCTGCGGATCCCCGACTTCCGGCACCTGTGGATCGGGCTGGGGCTCTCCAGCCTGGGCGACTGGATGGGCCTGCTGGCCCTGACCGCGATGGCCAACGCCAGTGCCCAGTCCTACGCCGGCAAGAACTACGCCATCGCCACGGTCCTGTTCCTCCGGGTCCTGCCGGCCCTCGTCATGGGGCCGGTCGCGGGGTACGTCGCGGACCGGCTGGACCGCCGGATGGTGCTGATCTGGGGCGACTACCTGCGCGGTGCGCTCTTCCTCACCATCCCGCTCGTCGGCACGCTGTGGTGGATCTTCGTGGTCACCGTGTTGGTCGAGGCGATCAGCCTCGTCTGGGGGCCGGCCAAGGACGCGACGGTCCCGAACCTCGTACCGCGACATCGGCTCGAGGCCGCCAACCAGGTCAGCCTCGCGACGACATACGGCTCGGCGCTGCCGGCGGCGGCGCTCTTCGCGGGCCTCACGCTGGTGGACAAGGTCTACCGGCACATCTTCGACTGGTTCGGCGGCGGGCCGGTGGACCTCGCCCTCTACTTCAACGCGCTGTCCTTCATGGTGTCCGGGTTCGTCATCGCCCGGTTGCACCACATCCCGCGAGGGCCGGCGGACGTCAGCCCCGAGTCGACCGCGTGGACCGTGGTGACCGACGGGTGGAAGTACGTCGCGCGGACGCCCGTCGTACGCGGCCTGGTGATCGGCATCGTCGGTGCCTTCGCGGCCGGCGGGGTGGTCATCGGCCTGGCGAGGACGTTCGTGTCCGACCTCGGCGGCGGCGACTCGGGCTACGGCCTGCTGTTCGGCACCGTCTTCGCAGGGTTGGGGCTCGGTATGTGGCGCGGCCCACGGCTGCTGCAGGGACTGTCCCGCCGGCGGCTGTTCGGGATCGCGCTGACTCTGACCGGTCTGCTGCTGTTCCCGCTGGCCCTCGTCCAGCAGCTGCCGGTGGTGGTCGGGCTCACCGCGGTGCTGGGATTCTTCGCGGGAGTCGCGTGGATCACCGGCAACACGATGCTCGGCCTCGAGGTCCCCGACGAGGTCCGCGGCCGGACGTTCGCGTTCGTCGGCTCGATGATCCGCCTCAGCCTGGCGCTGGTCCTCGCCGTGGCGCCCCTGCTCGCCGGCCTCATCGGCACCCACGACCTCGGGCCGCTCGACGAGAACGGCGACCCGTTCGTGGTGTACAACGGGGCGGCGTTCACGTTCCTGGTGGCGGCGGTCCTGATGACCACTGTCGGCGTGACGTCCTATCGTCAGATGGACGACCGGAAGGGAACCCCTCTACTGACCGACCTACGCCACGCCTTCACCGGCTCCGCGGGGATCTACGCGGCGACCGGCTGCTTCGTCGCGCTCGAGGGCGGCGAAGGAGCCGGCAAGTCCACCCAGGCCCGGCTGCTCGGCGACTGGCTCCAGGAGCAGGGGTATGACGTGCTGCTGACCCACGAGCCCGGGGACACCGAGGTCGGCCGCCAGCTGCGCCGCATCGTGCTGGACCCCGCCACCGGCGACATCTCGCACCGCACCGAGGCGCTGCTGTACGCCGCGGACAAGGCCGAGCACGTCGACCGGGTCATCGCGCCGGCGCTGGCCCGAGGCGCCGTGGTGATCACCGACCGGTACGTCGACTCGACCCTCGCCTACCAGGGCGCCGGGCGCGCCCTTCCCGACCGGGAGGTGGAGCGGGTGGCCCGGTGGGCGACCGGCGACCTGCGCCCGCACCTGACCGTGCTCCTCGACCTGCCACCACAGCTTGGACTCACCCGCTTCGAGGAACGGGACCGCATCGAGCGCGAGTCCGTCGAGTTCCACGAGCGGGTGCGGGAGATGTTCCTCCAGCTCGCGTCCGGATCGCCCGAGCACTACCTGCTCGTGGACGCACGCCGCCCCGTCGCAGAGGTCACCCACGAGATCCAGACCCGGCTGCGTCCCCTGCTCTCCCACGCCACGCGGAGCGCCCCTGAGCTGGCACCGACCCGAGGATCCGACGCGTGACCGCCGCCGCCCGTCCCGGCCTGCGACCCGAGTCCGACCTGCACACCGGGGTGTGGTCCACCCTGGTAGGCCAGCGGGAGATCATCGCGACCCTGCAGCGCGCCGTGGCCGGCCACGGGATGACCCATGCCTGGCTGTTCACCGGCCCTCCCGGCTCCGGCCGGTCCAACGCGGCCATCGCCTTCGCGGCCGCCCTGCAGTGCGAGCGCGGCACCGGCTGTGGGGAGTGCCACGCCTGCCGCACGGCCCTCGCCGGCTCCCACCCCGACGTCAGCGTCACCCGCTCCGAGACCTCGATGCTCTACATCAAGGACATGCGGGAGCTGGTGCACCGCTCCGCGCTCGCCCCCGTCGAGCGGCACTACCAGGTGATGATCGTCGAGGACGCCGACCGGCTCGGCGACGCCAGCGGCCGCACCGGCAACACCCTGCTCAAGGCGATCGAGGAGCCGACCCCGAAGACGGTCTGGCTGCTGTGCGCGCCCACCACCGAGGACGTGCTGCCCACCATCCGGTCCCGCTGCCGCAACATCTCGCTCGCCACGCCGACCTCCGACCAGGTCATGCGGTTCCTCATCGAGCACCACGGCGTCTCCCCGTCGGTGGCGGCGTTCGCCGCCCGGGCCAGCCAGGGGCACATCGGCCGCGCGAAGGCACTCGCCTCGGACGAGAAGTTCCGCAACCGGCGGCGCGAGGTGGTGGCTCTGCCTGCCGGGCTCACCTCCTTGGGCGCCTGCATGAACGCGGCCGCGAACCTCGTCGACATCGCGAAGGACGAGACGGCCGTGCTGACCGAGCGCAGCAACTCGCGCGACCTGGCCGATCTCGAGGCGCTCTACGGCGACGACCGCAAGGCCAAGGCGTCCCGGGCGTTCAAGGCCAGCATGCGCGAGCTCCAGCACAGCCAGAAGCAGCGCGAGAAGCGCCGGGTCATGGACGTCATCGACCGCAGCCTGATGGACATCATGTCCGTCTACCGGGACGCGATCCTGCTGCAGACCTCGGGGACCGGCGACCTCGTCAACGAGGAGTCCCGGACGATGGTCAACGACATCGCCCAGCGCTCGACACCGGAGGAGAACCTGCGCCGCATCGACGCGATCTTCGCCGCGCGGGAGCAGATGATGGAGTTCAACACCACTCCGCTGCTGGCCCTCGAGTCCATGATGGTCGCGCTCCGGATCGGCTAGCCGCGGCGACCTACAGTGGGTCGAGTGACACGCTCGCGGCCGCACGGCGTCTCCGGCAGCGTCATACTCCTGCTGCTGACGCTCGTGCTGTCGGGCTGCACCTCCCTGGGGTCCGGCGACGCCCAGTCCCGGCCGACGCCCCGGCCGATCACGCCGGCACCCTCGGCCCGCCTGCCCTCACCGGCGGCCGGGCTGAGCGGCTACTCCCGGCAGAAGCTGCGGTGGACCGGATGCCGAGGGTCCGATCAGTGCGCCCGGCTGCGGGTCCCCCTCGACTACGCCAAGCCCACCGGGAGGGCGATCGAGATCGCGCTCCTCAAGGTGCCGGCGCGGGACCGTGCGCACCGGCTCGGCTCCATGGTCGTCGACCCGGGTGGCCCCGGCGTGTCCGGTCGGGACTACGCGGCCGGCGCCCAAGAGGCCTTCGGTGCCTCGCTCCGTGACGTCTACGACATCGTCGGCCTGGACCCACGCGGGGTCGCGGGCAGCACGGCGATCACCTGCGGCTCGAGCAGCGACCTGAACGCGCTCGTGGAGAGCGACCCCGATCCGGACACGGCCGCGGAGCGCAGTCACTCCGACCAACTGATGCGCGACCTGGGTCGGAGCTGCCTGGAGCACAGCGGCGCGCTGACGCGTCACGTATCCACGGAGGAGGTCGCCAGGGACCTCGACATCCTCCGGGCCGTTCTCGGCGACACCTACCTGACGTACTTCGGGGCCTCCTACGGGACCGCCATCGGTGCCGCCTACGCCGATCTCTTCCCCAGGCGCGTCGGACGGATGGTCCTCGACGGGGCTGTTGACCCGGCCTCGTCGACCCTGGACGTGAACCTCGTGCAGGCGCACGGCTTCGAGGTCGCGCTCCGCGCTTACGTGGCAGCGTGCGTCGCCCGAGGCCACTGTTTCCTGGGCAACAGCGTCGACCAGGGGGTCCGGCGCATCGCCGCCTTCCTCGCCGCGGTCGAGAAGTCCCCGATCAGAGGCACCGCGCGACGGCGGGTGACCGCGGGCGACGCGTCGTACGGCGTCTGGCAGGCGCTCTACGACAAGCGCCTGTGGCCGATCCTCGACCAGGGGCTGCAGCTGGCCTTCCGGGGCGACGGCCGGCTGCTGCTGTCGCTGGCGGACCTGTACCTGCACCGCAACGCCGACGGGGCGTTCACCGACAACACCTTCGAGGCCTTCTTCGCAATCAGCTGCCTAGACCACGACGACGGGCTGGCCCCGTCCCAGGTGTCGAAGTACCTGCCTCGATTCGAGAAGGCCTCGCCGACCTTCGGGGCGTCGTTCGCGTACAGCACCACCGGCTGCGCACTGTGGCCCGTGCACAGCGGCCGGCAGCCCGCTCCGGTGCATGCCACCGGGAGCCCGCCGATCCTCGTGGTGGGCACCACCCGGGACCCGGCCACGCCGCTGGTGTGGGCACGTGCGCTGGCCAAGGAGCTGCCCCGCGGCGTCCTGGTCACCCGCGACGGCGACGGGCACACCGGCTACCGGCGGGGCAGCAGCTGCGTCGACAGCACCGTCGAGGCGTATCTCGTCTCCGGAACCGTCCCGCGCCACGACGTGTCCTGTCGTTGAGCCGGCGCTCGTTCCTGTTGAGACGGCGCTCGTTCCTGTTGAGACGGCGCTGGTTACCGCGTACGACGGAATCAGCGCCGTCTCAACGGGATTCCGCGCCGTCTCAACGAGGGGTCAGGTGGGGACCGAGGCGCAGTACCCGGCGATGAGGGCGTCGGCCACGGTCGCGACGTAGGTGTCGTCGGGCAGGTACGTCGCGTCGTGCAGCCCCCCGCCGGCGTCACCGGTGCCCACGAAGACCATCAGGCCTCGGGTCACCCGGCAGTAGTGCGCGAAGTCGTCCGAGCCGAAGGACCGGAACTCGGCGGTGACCGGATGCCCCATCCCCTGCAGCAGCTGGTGCGTGCGCGTCGCGAGACCCGCGTCGTTGAGCAAGGGCGGCTCGCCCTGGGCGATACGTACCTCGGCCGTGCAGCCGTGTGCGGCGGCGACGTGGGACGCGATGTCGGACAGGGCCTCCCGCGCGAGCTGACGGTCCGCCTCCCGCATGGTGCGGACCGTCCCGGAGGCGACCGCGGTGTCGGGGACGACGTTGTTGGCGCTTCCCGCGTGCAGCTGGTTCACCATGCAGACGATCCCGAAGACCGGGTCGACCCGTCGGGCGGTGAGCTGCTGCAGGGCGACGACGACCGAGGAGAGGGCGAGGACCGGGTCGGCGACCGTGTGGGGATAGCCGGAGTGCCCGCCCCTTCCAGCGACTGTGATCGTGAACTCGTCGAGACCCGCGTTGACCGCCCCCGGCGTCACCCCGATCGTGCCCGGTGGCAGCTGCGGCTGGACGTGCGCGGCGATGACGGCACTCACGCCGGCGAGGGCCCGTTCCTCGACGACGTCGAGGGCCCCGGAGTCCGCGCCCTCCTCACGCGGCTGCAGGAGAGCGACCAGGGGCGCCGGCAGCGAGAGCGGTATGGCGGCGCGGCAGACCGCGACGAGCGCGGCCATGTGCACGTCGTGCCCGCAGGCGTGCATCGTCCCGGTCCCGGAGGCCCATGGCACCGCCGTGCGCTCGAGGACCGGGAGGGCGTCGAGCTCCGTGCGCAGCGCCACGGCTCCCACGGGCGAGTCCCCGCTGACCTGGACCAGCCGGCCCGTGCCGGCGACCGTCCGGCCGGGACCTCGGCCGATCGCGGCCGCGACCTGCTCCGCCGTGTCCGCCTCGTCCCCGGTGATCCGGGGGGAGCGGTGCAACTCGTGGCGCAGCGCGACTGCGGCCGCGAGCTGCTGCCGGACGGCGTCCCGCCAGGACTCCGCCAGGGACCTCACGACCCGGGGAGCCGGTAGGCCCGCTGGGCGTTCTGGTGCCCGATCAGGTCCGCGATGTGCTGGGCGTCGGAGCCGGCCAGCTCACCGTTCTCGACCAGCTCCCCGAGCACCTGGGACAGGCCGCGGCGGAACAGCAGCGCGGCGAGGTGGTAGAGCTCGGCCAGCCCGTAGGCGTCGGAGGAGAACAGGAACTTCCCGAAGGGCACCAGCTCCAGGGACTCGCGCAGCACCGTCGTGGACAGCGCCCCGGTGTTGTGGGTCGCCAGCCCGAGGTCCATGAAGACGTGGTCGAAGACCTGCGCCAGGTAGGCCGCGTTGCGGTGGAACGGGTAGTTGTGCAGCAGCAGGACCGGGACGCCCCGCTCCTCGGTGGCCCGCAGGAACCCGGTCAGCCGCAGCGGGTCGCAGTCGGCCAGGTCGACGTCGTTGTCGCCGTACGCCGCGTGGAACTGCAGCGGCATGCCGAGCTCGATCGCGGTCCAGGCGAGCCACGCGTTCACCACCGGGTGCGCGATCCGGTAGGCGCCATTGCGGTCCGGGCGTACGTCGGACAGGGCGGCGACGAGCTCGTCGCCGCCGGGCTGCTGCGCGGGGAGGCCGAGGCCGATGCGGTAGGCGGCGATGCTCTTCGCGCCGACGGCGCCCGAGCCGCGGAGCCGTCCTCGGACCTCCTCGGCGAACCCGCTGGGCGCGACGCCGTCGGCGAGGACCTGCTGACCCACGGCCTCCAGCCGGACGACCTCGTGGCTGGTGGCCCCACAGGTCGCCGCGAGCTCCTCCGGCGGAGTGATCAGCTCGGGGGTCAGTCCCGTGTCCACGACGAAGGTGCCGATCCCGGCCTCGCGGACCAGCCGCCGGTTCACCTCGGAGACGCCGAGCTCACGGCGCCGCGCCAGGTACTCCTCGGCCGACACGTGCGGCTCGAGGTCCAGCACGGGAGCGCACCAGCGCCGGATCGCCAGCCCGAGCATCGAGTCGAACATCGACGTGCCCAACGGCGAGGGGCGGTTCGCCTCGTTCATCATCGCCTCGAACCCGGCCCGGTCGAGGTCCTCGGTGAGGAGCCCGTGGCAGTGGTGGTCCACCAGGGGCCCCACCTCGATCGCGCCGGTCATCGCGTCGCCTCCAGGGCGGTCAGGAAGTCCTCGACCAGGTCCTCGGCCGGCTCGACCCCGCAGGACACCCGGATCATCCCGTCGTCGATGCGTGCCGCCTTCCGCTCCGCGGCGGTCAGGGAGAAGTGCGAGGAGTTGAACGGCGTGCT
Organism: Nocardioidaceae bacterium; assembly: GCA_033850795.1. Taxonomy (GTDB): domain Bacteria; phylum Actinomycetota; class Actinomycetes; order Propionibacteriales; family Nocardioidaceae; genus Nocardioides_B. The sequence goes on from JAWWPF010000128.1 coordinate 7,673, forward strand.
GACCAGCGTCTCGACGCCGCCGAGGCTCGTTGCCTCGCAGGCGATCCGGAGCCGTCGCATCACCTGCAGCGCCCGCTCGTCACCGCCCGCCACGGTGAAGGACACCATCGCGCCGGTGCGGGGGCCCGACCCGTCACGGCGCAGGACCCGGCCGGCCACCTCGGCGCGGGGGTAGTGCGGCAGGGACGGGTGCCGCACGCCGACGACGTCCTGGCACTGCACCAGCGCCTCCGCGAGGGCCTTCGCCGTCTCGTTGGACTGGCGCAGCCGCAGCTCGAAGGTCTGCATCCCGCGCCACACCAGGTACGCCGCGTGCGGGTCCAGGCAGGTTCCGAGGGTGATCACCCGCCGTTGCACCTCCCGGACCAGGTCGTAGGCACCCGCGACGACGCCGGCGATCGCATCCGAGTGCCCGTTGAGGAACTTGGTCGCGCTGTGCACCACCAGGTCGGCACCGAGCGCCAGCGGCTGGACGTTGTACGGCGTGGCGAACGTGTTGTCCACGACGAGCAGGGCGCCGGCGTCGTGCGCGATGCGGGCCAGTGCCGGGAGGTCGGCGAGCTCGAGCTGCGGGTTGGCCAGCGTCTCCACGTACAGCAGCCGGGTCGGGCCGGCCGCGACCGCCGCACGCCAGGCGTCGAGGTCGACCGCGTCGACCTGCACGACGTCGAAGCCCCACGACGGGAGGTCGCGGACGAGGAGGTCGCGGGTGTCGCCGTACACCTGCTGCGCGGCGACGACCCGGTCACCCGACCTGAGCAGGGTGAGCAGGCTGGTGGCGATGGCGCCCATCCCAGAGGACGTCATGAACGCCGCCTCGGCCTCCTCGAGCCTGGCCACCTCGTCGGCGGCGACGTCCACGGTCGGGTTGCGGAAGCGGCCGTACCAGATCTCGTCGAGCCCGCCGGCCTGTACGTCCTTGTAGGACTGGTCATCGAGGAAGTAGGTGACGGACTGGTGGATCGGCGGGACGACGGGGCGGGTGCGCGGGGTGAAGCCCGCGGACCGTTCGGGACGACCGGAGGTCATCTACACGCGCTCTTGGGCGGAGTCGTCGAGGTCCGTCATACCGAGGGCCAGACGGCGCGCAACTCCTGGCATCACGATCATCACGACCGTCACCAGAGCGAGCCACCCGAACGCCACGACCGGGAACCAGCGGGCCGGTCCCGAGGTGGGATAGGGGAAGACGTTGCGGTAGATCGTGTAGCCGAGCATCACCAGCGCGAGCACCGGGATCACGACCTGCCACTGCGGCACGTCCATCTTGCGGTCCACGAAGATCAGCTTGATGCAGCCCACTGTCGCGAGCACGTAGGCGACCAGCAGGATCAGGGTGCCGATGGTGCCGCTCCACAGGAAGGTGTCGAACGGCTTCGCGCTGAAGAACACCGCGCAGACCAGAGCGATGACGGCGATCACGGCGGTGATGAGGACCGCAGCCGTGGCCGGGGTGTCGTTGCGTCCGGTGCTGGCCAGGACGTGCCCGGGGGCCAGGTCGCGCACCAGCGCGAACAGCATCCGGGAGGCGCCGACCACACACGCCAGGCAGCAGGCGAACGCGCTGACGCAGGCGCCGAGGGTGATCAGGTCACCGACCCAGGCACCGATGTACGACGTGCCGAGGTCGCCCATCAACGCCGGGGAGGCGATGAACTTCGCGATGCCCGCCTTGTCGGTGCCGAAGGCCATCATCTCGATCGCGGTGACCACCGTGAAGTAGACGCCTCCGAAGATCGCCGTGCCGAGGATGGCCCGCGGGATGTCGCGGCGCGGGTTGTGCGCCTCCTCACCGAGGGTCGCCGCAGCCTCGAACCCGGCGAAGGACAGCAGGCCGAAGATGATCCCGAGGAACAGCGTCGAGTTGCCCGTGCCGGGCGCCACCTTGAAGACGTCGAGCGTGAACTGCGCGTTCCCGGGTGCGGTGCCGGCCAGCATGCGGATGAGGACGACGGCCGCGATGACGAGGATCAGCAGGACGGTGATGCCCTCGGCCGACAGCAGGATGGAGGTGGCCCGGCGGGCCGGTACGACGGTCAGTGCCAGGGCCAGCACGAGGGCGACCGCGCCGACGAGGAAGCCGGCCCACCACGGCTGGTTGTTCCAGACCCCGATCGCGTCGAGGAAGGCGGCGCCGAAGATGCCCGCGGCCGAGGAGGTGACCAGGCCGTAGAAGACGTAGGTGCCCATCAACCCCAGGCCCGCGACCGCGCCGGCCCGCGGACCGAGGGTCGCGCCGGCGAAGACGTAGACCGACCCCGCGTGCCGGTAGTACTGGCAGAGGCGGACGAAGACGTAGGCGATCAGCAGCACCGCGATCGCCGCAAGGAAGAACGCGAGCGGGGTGGCGCGGCCGACGAGGCCCGCGGTGCCCTGGGGGTTGATGTTTGCCGCCATGCTCGGGGCCATCAGGGCCACCGAGATGCCGACCGCCTGCCACACGGACAGGCTGGGACGGAGCTTGCTCTCGCGCATCGGTGCACCCATGACCGGAGTGTGGTGGACCCCATATTGTCTTGTCCAGCATCGACCGGGCCGGGTGAGGAGACGCAGTGGACGTCGCAGAGCGGAACGCGCGCAGCAAGCACGCCGAAGCCGTGGTCGCCTCGCTGGCCGACCAGGGCGTGGTCGCCTTCGCCACAAGCTTCGTCGACAGCTCCGGGATCTCCCGGGTGAAGGTGGTGCCGCTGCGCAGGCTCCCGCAGCTCGCTGCCTGGGGTGTCGGCTTCTCGACCGCCTTCGACTACTTCCGCTTCGACGACTGGGTTGCGGCGCCGCCGAGCGGAGTGGGTCCGATCGGGGACCAGCGGATCATCCCCGACCTGAGCCGGGTGCTGCCCCTGACCGCCCAGCCCGGCTACGCGTGGGCGCCCGGCGAGCGGTGGTCGCAGAGCGGCGAGCCGCACCCCACGTGCAGCCGCCTGCTGCTGCGGCGGCTGGTCGGCGGGCTCGCCGACCAGGGCATCTCGCTCCAGGCGGCCTTCGAGATCGAGTGGGTCGTCTCCCTCGGTCCGGGCGAGGAGTACGCCGCGGCGACCGGCGGGTCCAGCTATGGGATGTCGCGCCTCGTGGAGCTCTCCGACTACTGCCGGGACGTGATCACCGCGCTGACCGCGCAAGGCGTGGTCGTCGAGCAGCTCCACCCCGAGTACGCCGCCGGCCAGTTCGAGCTCACCGTCGCGCCGGAGTCGCCGATCGCTGCGGCTGACACGTCGGTGATCGTCCGCACCACGCTACGTGCGGTCGGCCTCGCCCACGGCCTGCGCACGTCCTTCTCGCCGAAGGTCGACACCGCCGGGGTCGGGAACGGCGGCCACGTCCACCTCAGCCTGTGGCGCGACGGCGAGAACCTGATGGCCGGTGGCGACCGTGAGTTCGGGCTCACCGAGACGGCCGTCGCGTTCAGCGCGGGGATCCTCGAGCGGCTGCCCGCGCTGCTCGCCGTGGGGTCACCTGGCGTCGCGTCGTACCTGCGGCTGGTGCCGCAGCACTGGGCCGGCGCCTACGCCTGCTGGGGGCTGGAGAACCGCGAGGCAGCGATGCGGATGGTGACCGGCTCGACGGGCAGCAGCAGCTGGGCGGCGAACATGGAGGTCAAGTGCTTCGACCTCCTGGCCAACCCCTACTTGGCTCTCGCCGGGCTGCTGGCAGCGGGTTCGGCAGGGATCGCGGAGGGCGCGCAGCTGCCCGACCCGGTGGACGTCGACCCCGCCGCACTGGACCCGGAGGTGCTGAAGGACCGGGGGATCAGGCGGCTGCCGACCACCCTGCGGGAGGCGCTGGACCTCTTCATCGCCGACGAGGCGCTGGTCGCGGCGTTCGGCCGGCCGCTCGTCGACTCGATCGTGGCCGTGCGGGAGTCGGAGCTCGAGCTGTTCGCGGAGGCGACCCCCGAGGAGGTCGCGGCGGCGACCCGCTGGGTGCACTGAGCGACCCGGCCCGTTCGCCGCTCTCAACCCTGCCGAGTCGGCGCGTCTGCATCTCTCGAACGATGACGGATCCTCGCAGGCCCGCCCTCGCGCCAGTTCCAAGGCGCCGTACTAGGCCAGTCCGCCCGACCAGACCTGTGGAAAGGTCCTGGACACCTGCGGACGCGCCGGGTCGGCAGGGTTGAGACCTGCGGATGCGCCGGGTCGGCGGGGTTGAGACGTGCGGTTGGGCCGGGTCGCGAGGAGGTCAGGGCGCGGGCGGGCGGCGGCCGGCCCAGGGCGCGAGACGCTCGAGGGCCGCCGCGACCGCCAGCACGCGGCCGTCGGAGAACCGCGGCCCCATCACCTGCATGCCGAGCGGGAGCCCGTCCTCGTCGAACCCGGTCGGCACCGCGCACGCCGGGCAGCCCGTGAGGTTCGCCGGCAGCGCGAGGGCGCACCAGTCGTCGAAGAAGGGGTCGACGGGAATCCCGTCGATGGCGGCGGGCGACTGCACGTCGGTCCCGAAGGCCGCCAACGGCATCGAGGGGGTCAGCAGGACGTCGTACTCCTCGAAGAACGACGACCAGCTGCGGGCGTAGTCTCCGCGCCGGGCGAGGGCGTCGAGGTAGTCCCGCGCCGTGGCGTCGCGACCGGCCTCGACGATCTCCCGCGTGCCGGCGGTCATCCGGTCGCCCCACCGCTCCAGCAGCGGGCCCTCGGAGGCGAACCCCTCCGGCAGCGCGATGTCGTTCCAGAGCTCTGTCGGGTATCCCGCGTCGGGTGCTGCCTCGGTGACCCGAGCGCCGTCGCCCACCAGGGCGTCGACTGCGGCCCGGAACGCCGCCCGCACCGACTGGTCGACGGGCGCCCAGCCGAGATCCTCCGACACGGCGACCCGCAGCCTCGACCAGTCCGGCGGCGTGCGTACGGCGGCAAGCAGGTCGCCGACCTCGGCGGGCCAGGAGTTCTCGTCGTGCAGGGAGGGACCGGCCATCACCGACAGGGCGAGCGCCGCGTCGCGGACCGTGCGGGTCAGCGGGCCGTCCACCGACAGGGTCGGCCAGCCACGGAACCCGGGCATCTTGGGCACGAGCCCGAAGGTCGGCTTGTGACCGACGACGCCGCAGAACGCCGCCGGAATCCTGATCGACCCGCCGCCGTCGGTGCCCAGCCCGATCGGCGCCGCGCCGTAGGCCACCGAGGCTCCAGCCCCGCCGGAGGAGCCGCCCGGGGTGCGGTCCGGCGACCAGGGGTTGCGGGTCAGCCCGAACAGGTCGTTGTCGGTGTAGCCGCGATAGCAGAACTCGGGGTTGTTGGTCTTGCCCACCACGATCGCGCCGGCCGAGCGCAGCCGCTGCACCGGCACGGCGTCGACGTCTGGGACGAAGTCCGCGAGCGCAACGGACCCGTTGGTGGCCGGCGTCCCGGCCAGCCAGATGTGGTCCTTGACCGACACCGGCACGCCCAGCAGCGGGAGGTCCTCACCTCGTCGTGCGTCGGCGGCCCGGGCCTCGTCCAGCGCCCACTCGGCCAGCACGACCGTGAACGCGTTCACCACGGGCTCGTGCTGCTCGATGCACCGCAGCGACTCCTCGACCAGCTCGACCGAGGACGTCTCGCCGGCTCGGACGGCGGCGGCCATCGCCCATGCGTCGTTCACGGACGCGTCAGTCATGCAAGCGACGGACCGGCCTCGGGGCGGGCGTGACGAAGCGCCTCCGCCTCGAGCTCGTCCGCCTCCGCGTCCGCGAGCTTTCGCTCGGCCTCGAGGTCGAGGTTCCGCGACAGCACCCAGTAGAGGACACCGGCGACCGGCAGCCCGATGAACAGTGAGAAGTCCGCACCCTTCGCGGCGTTCGCGACCCAGCCGGTGAAGAACGTGCCGATGCTGAAGAACGGGACCATCGCCGCGAATCCGACGAGGTACGACACGATGCCGCGCCAGCCCCATCGGCCGTAGATCCCGTTGGGGTTGAAGATCTCGGCGATGGCGTAGTGCCCGTGCCGGACGATGAAGTAGTCGACGAGGTTGACCGCCGTCCACGGGATGAAGAAGTAGAGGACCAGCAACAGGAAGCTCTCGAAGTTCGACTGGAACTTCGCCGTGCTGGCCAGCGCCCCGACGAGGGAGAGTACGGCGGTCAGCGCGACCGTGACCACGCGGACGGTCAACGTCGGCTGCACCCGCTTGAACGAGTCGAACGCGCTCAGCAGCGTCAGCGAGCCGCCGTACATGTTCAGCGCCATCACCGACGTCAGACCCAGCGCCGAGAAGATCAAGATGATGCCGCCGAAGCCAGTGAAGACATGGTCACCGGCCCGGTGCAGCTCCGCGATCCCGCTGCCGCTGAACGCCTTGCCGGCCCAGGCGGCGAGCGCGGCGCCGATGCACATGATCCACACCGCGCCGAGACCGGAGCCGCCGTACGTCCAGTAGAGCGTCTTGCTCACCGTCACGTCCGGGGGCAGGTAGCGCGAGTAGTCCGAGACGTAGATCGCCCAGCTGATCTGGTAGCCGGCGACCACCGAGAACTGCAGCAGGAACGGCACCAGTTGGAAGTTGCCGAGGTCCCCGGACCCGGACGGGTAGTTCAGCGTGAACAGCACGATGGTGAGGATCCCGAACAGCAGCAGGAACCCGTAGGTGAGGAACTGCTCCATCTTGTGGATGAAGTCGTATCCGATGATCGAGGCCACAGCGCCGACGACCGTGACGATCACGATCCACAGCTTCACGGAGCCGTGCACGGTGGTGTGGAGGGAGTCCGCGGCGAGGAGGCTGTTGAAGACGTTGAAGCCGGCGTACTGCAGGTAGGCGAACAACCACACCAGGATCGCCCCGACGTAGCCGAACTGCGGACGGGACTGGATCATCTGTGGCAGCCCCAGCTGGGGCCCCTGCGCGGAGTGCGCGGCCATGAAGAAGGTCCCGATCAGCACGCCGAGGACGATCGCGATGATGCTCCAGATCAGGTTTCCGCCGGCGCTGACGCTCACGACGCCGACGGCCAGGGTCGCGATCTGGGCGTTGCTCATGAACCAGAGCGGCCCGAGGTGCCACAGCTTGCCGTGTCGCTCGCTCAGCGGCACGTAGTCGATGGATCGGACCTCCAGGCCGCCTCTGCGGCCGCCCTCCGGTGTTGTCTCGACACTCATCGGACCTCCTCCGGGCCGGGTGGGTCCTGGGCAACGTACCACCGCCGAGACGCACCGCGCTGCGTCGATTCGGCGGGCGGCGAGTGCTTTCGTATACTCGTCCGGCGTGCCCGGCTGCTCGGCGGGGCACCGCGCCGCCTTAGCTCAGTCGGTAGAGCGTCTCACTCGTAATGAGAAGGTCGTCGGTTCGATTCCGACAGGCGGCTCCATGCCCTGATGCGGCGCTGACCTCGGCGAATGCCCGCATCGGCGATCCCTGTTGGCTACGGCAGATCCCCGAGTGGGCGCTCAGCCGGCCCTCGGCGGCCCCCCGCGGCAGGTTGAGCCGATCCAGGCCGGCTCGATGGGCACTGGTGCCGAGGAAGTGCAGGTACAGGTTGGTCGTGGCGATGAACTCGTGGCCCATCCACAGGCACGCCGCGGTGTGGCGGAGGTCGTGGATTCGTCGGCCTGACCAGTCGTGCTCCAATCCAGCGCGCGCAGCACCGACGTGCGGTGCAGCTGAGCGCCGCCCTGGGGGGTGAACAGCAAGTCGCCCGGCTCCTTGCCCTCGGTCATGGCCAGCACCAGCGGCAGCACCCGGTTGGCGAGCGGGACACGGCGGGAGCGCCGGCGCTTCGTGGACTTCACTCCCACTCCCTCAGGCGCTGCCCGCCGGACCACCAGGCCGGGGGTAGGCACCCGCATCAGGTCCTCGACGCGCACCGCGCGGGCCTCGCTCGAACGCAGACTGGTGCAAGCGAGGATGAGCAACATCTCGGCGAGCCGCGGGTTCTGCTGGTGCCAGCCTAGGTAGGCCGCCTCGAGCTGTTCCTCGGTGAAGGGAGACATCTCGGTCGGCACTGCTGACTGTCGCGGGACCCGGACGCCAGTGACCGGGTTGCTCAGGATGTAGCGCTCGCGGGTGCACACAATGCGCGCAGGACGCTCCAACCGGCGGTGGACGCTGCCCCGCCGATTCTCGTTGGCATGAGAATCACCTCAGGCGGTCGGTATTCAGTTGTCGACGCCGATGATCCAGGTGATGCCGAAGCGGTCGGTGAGCATGCCGTACAGCGGCGCGAACGGTGCGGGGGCGAGCGGGATGTGGATGGCGCGTGCATCGTCGGCGAGACTGTTCCACCGGGCGGTGATTTCGTCGGCGCCGGTGCCTTGAAGCGTGACGTAGAACGGGTTCTCGCCGGGATCGTATGCCTTGGATGGCTGTACGTCGTAGGCCATGAGGTCGAAACCATCGGCGGCCTTGACGCGTCCGAACGCGATGTGGTCAGCCGTCTCGGGGGTCTCGGCGGAGTGGATCTCAGCGTAGGTGGCGAGAGCGAGCTCGCCGCCGAACACGGAGTGGTAGTAGGTGAGCGCGTCGCGAGCCTGGCCGCGGAAGTTGGCGTGCGTGGTGGTGCTGATGGTCATGGTGGATTCCTTTGACTGGTCCGGACTTGGTGGGTGGGGTGTTGCCGCGGTGGAGGCGTGCCGGGTCAGCTGCCGCGTAGTGCCGGGAGGACAACGCCGTCGATCAGCGCGACCGAGAACTCGCGGGTGATCGGCAGCCGTTGTGCGGCGCGCGCGACACAGAGCATGGGGATGACCTCGGCCAGAGTGCTGAGATCCGATGGCGCCGGGTACTCGCCGCGGTCAACCGCACGTTGGATAAGGATGCGGTTGACGCCGATCCAAGGCTCGATGCCGGCGTCCTTGGCGACCTCGGCGAGGCGGTCGTCGGAACGTGCCACGGACAACAGGCCGACCATGGCCTGGATGCGGACCTGCTGCTGCTCCTCGTCGAACGGTCGAATCATCGCCAGCATGTCTTCGCGCAATGTGCCGGTGTCCGGCAGCTGCTCGAGGCCGACGTCGCCTTGACTCATCCGCGACACGGCCCCAACGACGAGATCCGCCTTGGTCGGCCATCGCCGGTACACCGTTGCCCTGGCCATGCCCGCATGCGCAGCCACCAGATCGATGGTCGTGCCCTCGTATCCATGCTCCGCGAGCACGGCCAGGGTGGAATCAAGAATGACTCCGTCGCGGCTGTGGTCACGCTTGCGGCCTGGACGGGCGGGCAACTCGGCGATGGTGGTGGCAGTCTTGCTCATGTCGATTAGGATACAGTTGTATCTCGATATGATCAAGTATCGCAACGTGGGGACAGAATGCGCACCGTCACCAGGCGCCAACGGCGGCAGCTGTTGTGCCGCCGCCATCACCTGGCTGGCGACGCCGAGGGCCCTGAGGAGGCGACCCGATCGGTACTCGCCCTGCACGCCACGGACCCGGCAACGGTCTACCTGTCGGTGTTGGCGCGCAGCTCCTCAACGAGCCTGCTCGACGTCGCTGCGGCCATGTACGAACGACGGACCCTGGTGCGCTGGCTGGGCATGCGCCGCACCCTTTTCCTGGTCCCGTACCCCGACGTCCCGGTAGTCCAGGCTGCAGCCAGCTGCGGCGTTGCTGCGACGCTGCGCACCCGGCTGGTCAACCAGCTCGAACGCAATGGCACCCGGCCACCGCTCGACGACGACATCCCCGCCTGGGTCGACTCCCTCGCCGAGAACGTGGAACTGGCCCTACGGCGGCGAGGCAGCGCGACCGGCTCCGAACTCAGTGATGACGAGCCACGATTGCGAACCACGATCCTCGCCCGAGCACCCTCCGATCGGCCCCAGAACGTGACCAGCAGTCTGCTCACGATGCTCAGCGCGCAGGGCCGCATCGTGCGAAGCACGCCCACCGGCGCCTGGACCTGCCGGCAGCACTCGTGGCAGCACGCGGAACGGTGGTGGCCCGAGGGCCTGCCCGTCCTCGACACCTGGCTGGCCCAGCGCGAGCTCGCAAGACGCTGGCTCAGTCGCTTCGGACCCGCCACCGTCGACGACCTGCAATGGTGGTGCGGCTGGAACAAGTCAACGGTGCACCGCGCTCTCGCCGAGTTGCCCATCGAGGACGTCGACCTGCACGGGGCGCCGGGCATTCGCTTGCGGATCGATGAGTCCGCGCCGGACGACCTCGAACCCAGTCCGCCGACGGCGGCGCTACTGCCAGCCCTCGACGCCACCGCTATGGGTTGGAAGCACCGCGAGTGGTACCTCGCCGTAGACCCAGCCGCGATCTTCGACCGCGCCGGCAACATCGGACCGTCCGTGTGGTGGGACGGCGAGATCATCGGCTCCTGGGCGATCACCGCGGCGGGCGAGATTCGGACAGCCTGTCCAGTCGACCGAGGCGCTCAGGCTGCTGACGCCATCGCGGCCCTGGCTGCCACGTTGCAACACCGGCTCGACGGCGCCGTGATCACCCCCTCCGTGCGCACCCCCCTAGAACGGGCCCTCGCCGACCACGGCTGACCGCCCACGACGATCATGAGCGGTGCCAATAGGTCTGTCAGGTGGCCAACTGGAACGGGAACGGATGGAGACGCACTCATCTCGGCAGATCCAAAAGGGCGCAGGGTGATCGGGCTTCACGGGAGCTCGGGATCTGGGTGGGCGGCTGCGAACTGTTGGGCCGCGCGGTCATCGATCAGCTCTTGGTCCAGCAACCAGTCAACGGCGCGTCGCTGGCCTCTAACATCCCGGAAGGCGTGCCACGCCGAGATCAGGTCAGGATGGTGCTCATAGACCTGGTTCTTGAAGCGCCTGAACGCTCCTCGCCCCTGAAGCGAGTCCTTCAAGCGTCGGCGGGCTGCGATGTGGCTGATGCCGTCAGCGAAGTCGACCATGTCTTGGTACCAGACGTGAGACGGGAGCGGATGGATTGGCACCAGGTCCAGCTCATCGATCTCGACGGGGTTCTGCCCATCGATGCCCGTGTCACTGGTCCAGAAGGCCACCTGACCCGTCGCCGGGTCGATCAGCCATCGGTGCTCGAAATCGGTCTGGTCCGCAAGCGCCTCCGCGATCTCCTCCACGTCGAGCTTGTCCAGGTCGAGCATCCACCAAGGCTACGTCTCGACGAACGACGCCTCGAAGACCATGGAGCCCGCCAACTGTCGCGCGCGACCGTTTCGCGGCGCTTTGACGCGCCCACAGGACGACCCGTACGCGAACACGACGGATCAGGTCTCCAGGGCTGCCGTTTCGTCGCCGCCCCGGCCGGGGGCGTCGGGCAGGTATGGCGTGAGTTCGCTGCTGGCGACACCGAAGACCCAGGCCAGGAGCACCACATCATCGATGTACCCGCCCGCTTGGAAGTCCGGGACGAGGTCGACTGGGGTCACCAGGTAGTGAAGGCTCGCGACGAGCAGTCGCTCTCGAGCGGCGACCCCTGCGGTCGGCGTGCGACCGTCCTGCGGTTCCGCCATCGCGGGTGTGATGTCGGTCGGGTCGGTGGGGAGGTCCAGGCGGTCTGCGCGTTCACGCAGGAAACGCACGGCCGCGACGACCCGGTCAGCCACCACCGCCAACGGCGCGTTCGTGTGGTCCAGGCTCTCGACCAGGGCTGCCAAGGCACGCAGCTCATCCGGGTTCTCGGCAATGGCGGCTGCCCGCTCGCGGGAGTGAAGGAACGCGGCGCTTCGCAAGACTTTGGTGACGGTGGACGTGCGTGCCCGATACAGTGGCTTCCAGTTCCGATCGGTCATTGCGGCCTCCCGCCCACCCAACGTCAAGCACTCATCGGTGGTGGCACTATGCCAGACCCAGTCGGGAGTCCAAGGAGAGCGCAGCGTCACGCGTCAGCCGTCTATCCGACCTCTGCAGTACCACCCGGTGGGCACACGGGTGAACTCCGCGTTGCGCCAGCCGCCGGTTGGTACGCACGATGTCTCTTGTGTTGAGGACTGGTCGGCTGCTTCTCCGTTCGTGGCGTCCCGCCGATCGAGAGGCGTTCGCCCGGATGAACGCGGACCCGAGGTGATGGAGTTTTTCGTCGCCCCGTTGACCCGCGAGGAGAGCGACGCGTTCGTCGACCGGATTGAGGCGGGTTCGCTGCGCACGGCTTCGGGGTGTGGGCCGTTGAAGAGATCAGCACGGGCGCGTTCATCGGCTTCACGGGACTTCTCCACCAGACGTTCGAGGCGTCCTTCACGCCGGCATTCGAGATCGGGTACCGATTCGCCCGGCACGTCTGGGGCCGGGGCTATGCCACCGAAGCCGCACAGGAGGCCGTGAGGTTCGGCTTCGAGCGCGCGGGCCTCGACGAGATCGTCTCAATGACCACCGCGGCCGCGAACGTCCGCTCGCGAGCAGTCATGGAGAAGCTCGGGATGACCCATGACTCATGACTCCGACGACGACTTCGACCACCCCCGCGTCCCGGACCACCACCCGCTGAAGCGACACGTCCTGTACCGACTGACGATTGAGCACTGGCATGCGGTCCATAGGGCAGGCCACGGCTGAAGCGGAATGATGCGGGCACGCTCCCGTGTGTCCCCCCGATGCCCTACCGCCGCACTCCGTGCGTCCTCTGGCTTCGATGTCAGGCGGGCGGGGGAACCTCGGTGACGTTCGTCGCGGCGACTGCCTGCCAGCCGTCGGGGCCGCGACGGGTGACGAAGACCAAGATCGAGGCGCCGTCCGGGAGCCCTTCGACAGGCGAGTCCGGAAGGCGCCGGCGGACGCAGTGGGCGTGCATCACGCTCACGTCGTCGGTGACATTGAGCTCGTCGACAGCATCGAAGTCGATCACGCGCCCCCGCAGAGGTCCGGCGAAAGCCCAGGCATGCCCCGCCACGATGCCGTCACGCCGACGCATCCGCATGCCAAGGATGTTAACGAACTCGGCGTCGTCGCTGAAGAGCTCCCCGAGCGCGTCCGCATCCTTCGCATTCAACGCAGCGGCGAAAGCATCGACGATCTCACGCGCCGTACCGAATGTCGTCACCCAATAACCCCCGACTAGGAGCGAACAGTTACCCCGAACAATAGATGGTTTCCATCCGCTTCGGGCGCAGGAATGAGACTGAGGGTCGGCGTCTCTTGACGGGTCGGCGGCATCGACTCGCCGCATGGGCGGCGGGGAAAGACGCAGATTGGTCACGTTCCTTTCGCGGCTGATCTTGGCGTTCGGAC
>JAWWPF010000141.1:0-22865 GCA_033850795.1 Nocardioidaceae bacterium
TGGACGATCTCCGGCGGCGCGGCGCAGCTCGCGGTCCTCGAGGTGCTCGGGCACGGCTCCGCGTGGGTCGCCGCCGCCGTGGTCGGGCTGGTCGTGAACGCCCGGCTCGGCGCGTACGCCACCGCGATGGCGCCCGACTGGCGGACCGCCTCGGTCGGCAGGCGGATCGTCGCCGCGGTGACCCTCACCGACGCCTCGTGGGCGCTGGCCCGCGAACGCGACCAGGGCGACCAGGCCGCCCAGGCCGACCAGGCCGACCAGGAGTTCTACCTGGGCGCGGCCCTCACGCTCTTCGCCGGCTGGCCGGCGATGGTCACCCTCGGCGTGCTTGTCAACGGGTGGGTCAGCGCGCTCCCGGTGACCGCTCTGCTTCCTGCCTTGGCGCTGGGCGCCATCGTCGTCCCGCAGTTGCGGCGCCGCCCCGTCGCCCTCGCGGTCGGCGCGGCGTCCCTGTCCGCAGTCGCCACCGCCGGCCTTCCGCCAGGGACCGCGCTGCTCGTCGCAGGGGGGCTGGGCGCCGCGGTGGGCGTCGCCACGACCGCCCGCACCGGCAGCGACTCCGGTGCCGGCGTCGGGAAGGGAGGCACGACATGACCGTCCTCCTGGCCGTCGTCGTGGTGGGCGCCGGCAGCCTGGTGTTCCGTCTGCTGCCGCTGCTGGGGGCGCGGCGACTGCCCGCACGGCTCACCACCGTCGCCGGCTGGACCGGGCTGTGCCTGCTGGCCGCACTGACCGTCCGCACCGTGGTGCAGCACCAGGACCCCTCGTTGCCGGACGTCCCAGGCATGGCCCCGCTGCTGGCCGCCGTGTCCGTCGGTGCCGGACTGGTGCTCGCCTTCCGCGGCCGGTCGACGCTCCTCGCGGTGACGGCCGGCGGAGCGACGTACGTCCTGCTCTCGGCGCTCCTGACCACGCTCACCTGACCACGCTCACCTGACCCGCCTCCCCTGAACCCCTCACCTGACCTGCCGCGCACGGAGAACCGCCATGCCGACCCCCGCCTCGCCTGGCACCTCGCGAAGGTGTTCCGGAACTCCTCGTCGGCAGAGGTGACGCCACGCCACCTCGAGAGCCCGCTGAGGGCCCGTCGTCGGCGTCGAGCCGGAGTGCCTCGGGCGGCGGGCCTTCGAGCCCTGGCAGCGGTGGCCGGCCCGGATCTCCAGTCGCTCGCCCGCTCAGGCCTGCTGCGCAGGTGCCTCCACGTTGCGCCGGAGCCGGAAGCCCACCAGTGAGGCGGCCAGCAGGGTGATGCCGGTCGCCAGCATGACCCCGGCCGGTCCCAGCGCGTTGTCGGCCCAGTCGAGCAGGGCTTCCGGCACGACGAGCGTCACCGCGACGACGCCGGCCGCGAGGTAGGGCCATGCGGGCCGGACGACGTACACCGCGAACGCCGCGACCGCGACGAGGGCCAGCCCGAGGTACCCGGTCCAGCGCAGGTCGCTGTCGGAGAACACCGGGACGTGCGCCCCGATCAGGACCAGCCCGCAGCCGATCACCCGGGCCGAGGCGACCTCGCGCCACAGCCCGTGCTCGGTCGCGAGTAGCCAGAGGACGCCGAGACCGAGGATGAGCAGCCCGACGGCGAGCGCGGGCACGTCACCGAACTCGTCGAACAGCAGCGGCACCGCCGAGGTGATCCCGATCGCCACCGCGACCTGACCGAGGACGGTGGGCGCCACGACGTAGCCCAGGAAGGAGAGCACCGCCAACGAGGTGAAGGCCACCACCGCGGCGGACGGGTCGGAGCGGTTCACGGTGGCATCGACGAGCACGCCGACTGCGGCGGCCGCCGACCCGGCCGCACCGGTGAGGAGCGCGCCGGCGAGCCGTCGGCGTACGGGGTCGTGGCCGGACCGCAGGGACGCCGCGCCGCCGACCGCCGTGGTGACCAGGGCAGCAGCGGCTCCCGCGAGCACGACCGCGATCCCGGCCAGCAGCCCGACGCGCTGCCCGGAGGTGAGGCTCATCCACTGCGAAGCCAGGAAGATCACTGCGGCGGAGAGCACGAAGGCGCCCCCGACGTACCCCGCCAGCTCGGCGACGCGCCGCCTCAGCGGTGACGCCCCCAGCGACTGGCTCGCAAGGACCAGGTCCACCACGTCGACCGCCTCGCCGCGGTGGTCAGGCGCGAGGAGCCCACGCTCCACCAACGCCGTCACGACCGGGAGCGTCCGCGTGTCGCGGACGGTGCTGCTCTGCTCGATCATCGCCTCACCAGTCGTGCGTGCCCTCGGGCCGCCGTGGCCCGTCCCCATGCTGGGCTAGTCAGGCGGGCAGGACCAGAGCCGTTTCTGCTCATATCCGGCTCATCCCCGTCCCATCCCGGGTGGGAGCTCTTTACTTTGCCCGAGCGACGGGGTTCTGATGGGCATATGTCGGACAAGGAACCCCGTCCCAGCACATCTCGCCGCATCTTCCTCGCCGGATCGGCCGCCACGCTCGGCGCGGGCGTCGTGACCGGCCCAGTGACCGGTCCGGTGTCCGCGGCGGCGCGCGAGCACCACGGCCACCACCATCGCGACCGGCTCCGTTTCGAGGAGCGGTGGCCGGACGGGCCGGGCAGGCGCAACCGCGTGCAGGAGCCGGACCACGAGCTCCGCTCGATCCTCGCGGAGATCGACCGGCACCGGATCGAGGCCACTGTCCGCAAGCTGGTGTCGTTCGGAACCCGGCACACCTTGTCCACGCAGGACGACCCGCACCACGGGATCGGGGCCGCGCGCGACTGGATCTTCAAGACCATGCGCTCCTACGCCGCACACTCGGGCGGCCGGATGACCGTCGAGAAGCAGTCCTTCATCCAGCCGCCGGCGGACCGGGTCCCCACGGCGACCAGGATCACCAACATCCTCGCGACGCTGCACGGGTCACGCTTCCCCGAGCGCATCTACCTGATCTCGGGCCACTACGACTCCCGGGTCACCGACGTCATGGACTCGACGAGCTTCGCGCCCGGGGCCGACGACGACGCGTCCGGCGTGGCCGTCTCCATGGAGCTCGCCCGGGTCCTCGCGACCCGACGGCCGGAGGCGACGATCGTGCTCGCCGCGGTCGCCGGCGAGGAGCAGGGTCTCTACGGCTCCACCCACATGGCCCAGCAGTTCAAGGACGCCGGCGCCGACGTGCAGGGCATGTTCACCAACGACATCGTCGGCAGCTCCACCGCGGACGACGGCACCCGCGACCCGCACAGCATCCGGCTGTTCGCCGAGGGCGTCCCTACCGACGAGACCCCCGAGGAGGCCGCGATCCGGCAGGCGGTCGGCGGCGAGAACGACTCTGCCTCGCGGCAGCTGGCCAGGTTCGTCACCGAGGTCGCGGACAACCGGTTCACGGACATGCACGTCCGGATGGTCTACCGGCGCGACCGCTACCTGCGCGGCGGCGACCACATCCCCTTCCTCGAGCGCGGCTACCCCGCCGGCCGCTTCACCGAGCCGAACGAGAACTTCGACCACGAGCACCAGGACGTCCGTGTCGAGAACGGCGTCCAGTTCGGCGACCTCCCGAGGTTCTGCGACTTCGGCTTCATCGCGCGTACGGCCCGGGTGAACGCCGCGACCCTGTGGTCGCTGGCCGCTGCACCGGGCACGCCGAAGAACGCCCAGGTGCTCACCACCGCTCTGACCAACGACACGGACCTGCTCTGGGACGCCACACCGGGCGCCGCCCACTACGAGGTGGTGTGGCGCCCCACCACGGAGGCGGAGTGGACGCACGTCATCGACGTCGGCCGGGTGACCCACGCGCACATCAACCTGTCCAAGGACAACGTCTTCTTCGGCGTCCGGTCCGTCGACCACCACGGGCACCGCAGCCCGGCCGCCTTCCCCACCCCCAAGCTCTGAGCGCCGGGCCGGACGGCCACGCTCCCCGGTCGTCCCCGGTGAAGCTCCCGGTCGTCGCACTGTCGCGGCAGGTCCGCGAGGTCTAGCCTGAGGCTTACCTGCCTGTGGGGTGTGCCATGCGAACGTCCCGGACCCTGTTCCTCTCCCTGCTGCTCGTTGCCGCGTCGGCACTCGCCGTGGTCGCTCCGGGCGCGGCGCCGGCCGCCACGCCGACTCCGACGCTGGTGGCGATCCGGGCCGGGCACCACCCCGGCTTCGACCGCGTGGTCTTCGTGTTCCGCGGCGGGCTGCCGACGACGCGTCACGTCGGCTACGTCCGAACCCTGCTCGGGGACGGCTCGGGCCTGCCGGTGCGGGTGGCGGGCCGGGCAGTCCTGCAGGTGAGCCTGTCCACGGCGAAGGCCCACGACGGCGGCACGCCGACGGTGCCGGCCCGGCGGGTCTTCGTGACCCCGAACGTGATCACCGCCGTGCAGTCCGGTGACTTCGAGAACGTGACGACCTACGGGATCGGGCTGGCCAAGCGGACCACGTTCCGGGTCTTCACGCTGCGCCATCCGGGCCGGGTGGTCGTCGACGTCCGGGCCAGGTTCGCCACCGTGACGCGCCGCGTGTACTTCCTGAACGCCGCCAACGTCGCGGCCGGCCGCCGGCCCTTCTTCTCCGCCAGGCTGCGCGCCGTCCGGGCCGCGGCTCCCGCCGTCGGCGTGCTGGACCGGGTCTTCGCGGGGCCGGTCCGCAGCGAGCGACGGCACGGGTTGCGACTGCTGCTGTCCGGGTCGACCGGGTTCTCGCGGCTGCGGATCCGCAACGACATCGCGCGGGTGCGGCTGAGCGGCGGCTGCGACAGCCACGGGTCGACGGTGACCGTGGCCGGTGCGATCCGGCCGGCGCTGCGCCAGTTCGCCGACGTGCGCTGGGTCAAGATCCTCGACCCGAGCGGCGCCACCGAGAATCCCACCGGGAACACCGACTCCATCCCGACCTGCCTGGAGCCGTGAGCGCTGGACCCCTCCCCCCTCCCGCGGATCAGCGTCGGACGCGAAGCCCGCTGGCCCGCACGATGGGACGTCGTACGGCGTCCGCCAGCGCGGCACGGGTGCCGATGATTCGGATGTGCTCCTTGGCCCGCGTCAGGCCGGTGTAGAGCAGCTCCCGGGTGAGCAGCGGCGACCCGGCCGGCGGCAGCACCAGCGTCACCCGGGTGAACTGGCTGCCCTGGGCCCGGTGCACGGACATGGCATGCACGGTCTGCACGTCCGAGAGCCGGCTCGGCGCGAGCAGGTCGACGACGCCGTTGCGCAGGAACGCCGCCCGTGGCCGTCCCGCCACGTCGACCACGACGCCCGTGTCGCCGTTGAACAGCCGCAGCTGGTAGTCGTTCGAGGTCACCAGCAGCGGGCGGCCGACATACCAGCGACCACCGGCCGCGTAGCCAGGGATCGCCTGCCGCAGCCACTCCTCGGCCCGGTCACTCCAGTACGCGACCCCGTAGGGCCCTTCCCGGTGCGCGCACAGCAGCCGGTGCTGCGCCAGGTCTGCGAGCGCGGCGTCCCCGTCCCCGGCGAGCGCCGCCTCGTGCACCGCGACACCCGCGGCCACGACGTCGGAGCGCAGCCCGGCGGGCTCGCCGGCCACCGCGGGATCGACGTCGACGAACTCGATGCCCGGATGTCCCTGCGCCAGCACCTCCTCCACCCGGTCGGGGTCGCCGCTGCGCACCGCCTCGGCGAAGGACTGGATCTCCTCGGAGAACCGGTGCACCTGCGAGAGCCGCACGACCCCGCGCGACAGCGTGTCCCGCTCGGCGCTGTCCAGGTCCGCGACGTCCGGACCGACGACGTCCAGGTCGCTCACGTCCGGGCCGGCTCCTGCGGCCCCGGCCGCCTCGCGGCCCGGCGCCTCTCTGTGCACCAGGTCCCCCAGCACGGCGCCGGCCTCCACCGAGGCCAGCTGGTCGGGGTCCCCGACCAGCACCAGCCGGCATTCCGGCCGCAGTGCGTCGACGAGGCGCGCCATCATCGTCAGCGACACCATCGAGGCCTCGTCGACGACGACCACGTCGAAGGGCAGCCGGTTGTCGCGGTCGTGGCGGAACCGGGTCCGGGACCCCGGCCGGTGCCCGAGCAGCCGGTGCAAGGTCGAGGCCTCGAGGTCTCCGAGCCGCTCCTCGTCCTCGACGTCGAAGAGCCGTGCCACTCCTCGGGCGGCGAACGTGAGCCGGGCCGCGGCGACCGCCGTCGGGGCGGCCAGCGCGATGCGCAGCGACCCGTCGGCCTGGTCCTGCAGGAGCGCGAGCAGCTTCGCGACCGTGGTGGTCTTCCCGGTCCCGGGTCCGCCGGCGAGCACGCTGACCCACCGGTGGGCCGCCACCACGGCGGCCAGCCGCTGACGGTCCGGACCGTCGCCGGGGAACAGCCTCGCCACCGCGGCGCGGAGCCGGTCGGCGTCGACCGCCGGCGCGGGACGCTGCGCCGCCTCGTCCACCACGGTGGCGATGCGCTGCTCCTGGCGCCAGTACCGGTCCAGGTAGACGGTGGTGCCGAGCAGGCGCAGCGGGCGCGACGGGTCTCCGTCGACCCCCACCGCGACCAGCGGACTGCCCTCGAGCGCGCTGACCCAGCCTGCCGGGTCGGGCCAAACGAGCGTGGCGAGCTCGGCCGCGTCGACGTCCTCGACCGCGGTCGTCTGCTCCGCCGTACCGAGGTCGAGGCAGACGGACCCCGCACGCAGCCCGCGCACCGTGAGCGCGGCAGCCAGCAGCACCCGGTCGTCGTGCTCCTCCGCCAACCGGCCCAGCCGCATCGCGACGTGCACGTCCGCAGCGGCCAGGACTCCGGCGTCGTTGAAGGCGCGGAGCAGCCCGGAGGCGCGGCGCACCCGGTGGACGTCGTGCGGGTCCCGCGGCGTGGTGATGTCCCGCAGCTCCGTCATGACGCACCCCCGGCCAGCACACGGGACAGGGC
Organism: Nocardioidaceae bacterium; assembly: GCA_033850795.1. GTDB lineage: Bacteria > Actinomycetota > Actinomycetes > Propionibacteriales > Nocardioidaceae > Nocardioides_B. The sequence goes on from JAWWPF010000141.1 coordinate 6,815, forward strand.
GACGACGAGGTCCGGCGGCGGGGACCAGGAGAAGACGCCGCAGGTCATGCCGTCCACGACCGGGGTGTCCGGTCCACACATGCCGCGCAGGAACAGGTAGAGCACGCCGCCGAGGTGTCGGCCCGGGTCGTAGCCGGGCTGGCGCCAGCGCAGGTACCGGTGCAGGGCGACGGAGTAGAGCAGGGCCTGCAGCGGGTAGTGCGCCTCACGCATCGCCCGCGCCATCGCCGCGGGGGTGTAGTCCCCCGCGGTCAGCGTCTCCCCGCCGAGCCAGTTGGTCTTGTAGTCCACGACCAGGTAGCGCGGCGTCCCGTCCTCGCGGACCCGTAGCACGGCGTCGATGCTCCCGTTGAGGAAGCCGCGAAGCTGGCGGTGCGCGAGCTCCGGGATGTCGAGGTCCTCGGCATAGCCACGCAGCAGGTCGTCGGCCGGCAGGTTGGCCCGCAGCAGGCGGGCGATCTCCCCGACCCGCGCCGCCCCGACCGGGGCCTCGCCGCCGGCGAGCGGCAGCTCGAAGTCGAGCTCGACCAGCCGGTCGGCGGCCGCGACGTCGGCCAGCCGGAGGTGCCCGGCCAAGGCCCCGAGGGGGGTCTGCAGGGCGGGAAGCAGAGCTTCGGCCAGCTCGGTGGCCGGCAGGCCGACGGTGTGCGGCGAGCCCAGCCGCTCCGCCCCGTCCCGCAGCTGCGCCTCGACGTCGGGCGCGGCGAAGTCGGTGCCCTCGAGGATGCCGTGCACCAGCGTCCCGAACCCAGCACCCTTCGGCAGACGGGTCATCGGCGAGACCGGCCAGCCGGAGGGTTCGGGGACGAGCACCTCGTGCAGCCGCCCGGGCGGGAGGTCCGGCTCGTCGACGGTCCCGGGCTCCTCGGCCTCGCTGCCCACCCCCGCCCGGTGGGCCGGGTCGTGAAGGCCCGCGGTGAGGCCGGAGTACGACGTGCGGCCCCAGGCCAGGTCGAGGACGCGCTCGAAGCTCCGCACCGACAGGCTCGGGTAGGACGGCGCCGGGGGCCGCCACACCCGGCTGTCCGGATAGGCGCTCTCGACGGCGATCGAGCCGTCCGCCGCCGCGGCCAGCGCGTCGAGCCTGCGCCTGACGAACTCGTCGGACCCCACCGCGACGCTCTCCGGCAGCTCGCCGCCCGCGCCGCGGTCCCCGAAGAGCAGCCGGTGCAGCGGCCCCGTCTTGGTGGTCGTGGTCGGCGCCCAGTGCACCACCACCTGCGCGGAGGCGCGGGTGAGCGCGACGTAGGCCAGCCGCAGCGCCTCTCCGGCGTCCTCGCGGGCGTGGAGGGAACGGCGCGCGTCGTACCCCTCCCCGGAGGGACCACCGACGTCGAGCACCCGGATGCCCGCGGGGTCGTGGAGGGTGAGCGGGTCGGGGGCCGGTTGCACGTGCTTGTCCCACAGGTACGGCGCGTAGACGACCGGGAACTCCAGACCCTTGCTGCGGTGCACGGTGATGACCTGAACCGACTCGGCGTCGGACTCGAGCCGCCGGCTGCGCTCCTCGGCCTGGTCGGCGGCGGCCTCGGCCATGCGGCGCTGCAGCCACTCCACCATCGACGCGACGCCGAACTTCCCCTCGGTCGCGGCCGTGTGCAGCACCTGGCCGATGTGCCGCAGGTCAGTCAGCAGCCGCTCGCCCTGGTCCTGACCCAGCACCCGCGCGACCATGGTCGCTCCGGCGGCCTCGAGGAGCGCAGCGACGCCGTGCCGGGCGAGGAGGTCGCCCCACTCGTGCAGCCGGGCGACGAGGTCGTCGAAGGCCACGTCGTCATCGACCGCGAGCTGGGCCGGCGTCCACCCGAAGAAGTTGGTCAGCGCCGCCGCCCGCGCGAGGCCCTGCCGCTGCGGCTGCTTGAGCGCGCTGAGCAGCGCCAGCCAGTCCTGCGCAGCGTCGGAGAGGAAGACGCTGGCCGTGCCGGTGAGCACGACCGGGACCCGCGCCTGCTGCAGCGCGTCGTGGACATAGCCGGCCTGCTTGTTGCTGTAGACCAGCACCGCGACGTCACCGGGTCGGACCGGCCGGGACCCCTCGGTGTCCTCCAGGGTCGCTGCAGAGGCGAGAAGGGCGACGATGTCGGCGGCGACGTCGCGGGCGACGTACGGCCGGACCGCGTCGACCCTGAGGATCGCGTCCTTGCCGGGCGTCACCGCGTCCCGCTCGACGACGCGCAGCCGGAACGCCGCGTCGACCGGCGCGCCCCGCAGGCGGCGACCCCGGTGTGCGGCCTCCACGGGGTGTACGACGATCCGCTCGTCGCCGAGCGCGACGCCGCCCAGCAGCTGCTCGAACGCCACGAGCAGCGGGGCGTCGCTGCGCCAGTTCGTGCCAAGCGTCGCGGAGGAGGCGGCGGAGCCGGTCGCCCGCAGGTAGGTCACCACGTCGGCGCCGCGGAACGCGTAGATCGCCTGCTTCGGGTCGCCGATCAGGACGAGGGTCCGGTGCCCGTGGAAGGCGCTCTCGAGGATCTCCCACTGCACCGGGTCGGTGTCCTGGAACTCGTCGACCATCACGACGGCGTACCGGTCCCGGATCCGGGCCCGCGCCGCGGTCCCGGTCGCCGGGTCCAGCAGCGCGTTGCGCAGGTGCACCAGGAGGTCGTCGTAGTCCATCAGCCGGCGCCCGCGCTTGCGGAGCTCCACCTGGCTGCGGGTCGCTTCGGCGATCCTGCGCCGGACGTCGGCCTCGGATCCGGCAGCCGCCTGCCGAGGCTCGAGGCGGGCCTGCCGGTCGCCCACGGCGCTCGTCGCGATCCGGGTCGCGGTGGCGAGGTCCAGAGGCGGAGGCACGCTGTCGCGTCCACCGTAGGCGCGCACGTAGAGGTCGGTGACCACCTCCGTGGTGACGTCGGCGGTGTTCTCGGTGAAGGTCAGGTCGGGGTCGACGTCGGCAGCGATCCCGAGCCCCGCCAGCATCTGCAGGCAGAACCCGTGCGTGGTGGCGATCGTGGCGGCGTCGAAGTCCGCGACCGCGTGGCGCAGCCGGTCCCGTCGTGCCGCGACCTCCTCGTCGGTGCCGGCCGCCAGCATGGCCAGGACGGGGTCGACGGAGCCTCTCGTCGCCTGCGGGTCCGCCAGTGCGGAGGCGGTCGTGACGAACCGCTCCCGGACCCGTTCCCGCAGCTCCACGGTCGCGGCCCGCCCGAAGGTCACCAGCATCAGCTCGTCGATGCGGGCGATCCCCTCGGCGACGTAGCGGGTGGCCAGGCTCGCGATCGTGTGGGTCTTGCCGGTGCCGGCGCTGGCCTCGAGCACTGTCGTGCCCTGCGGGAGGGCACCGCACGGGTCGAAGACGCCTGGTGGCTGGGGAGGGCTCATCAGTGCATCGCCTCGTGCTCCAGCAGCGGCCCGAAGACCTGGCGTGCCACCTGGCCGAACCGGTGCGGCTCGTCGTCGTACGGCTCCCCCGGACGGGCCGGCTCGCGGACCAGGTCGTCCAGCGATCCGCGTCCCCACACCCGCAGGTGCTCGGGGTCGTCGAAGTCACCGAACTCCCGGCCGTCCCCGAGCCGCTTGCGCCACTCCGAGGACGCCTTGGCCTGCGCCGCCCTGGGCGGCGAGCCCTTCTCGCGCTGCTCGGCGTAGGCGCACGACGTCTTCGGTGCGAGCGGCAGCGGCCCACACAGCCCTGTCCGGTGCAGCCGCACCAGGGTGGCGAGGATCGCCCTGGCCTCGTCCTCGCCGGGCGGGGTCAGGGCGGACATCACCGGGTCCTCGCGTCCGCGCCCGACGGTGGCCGCGCACCAGTCCCGCCCGGGTCTCGCGGCGGCGAGCGCGAGCACCTGCACCCAGGAGCGGAGCCGGTGCCTCGCGCTGAGCCGGGAGTACTCGACCCGCACCAGCCGGTCCCCGCGCACGCCGGGGACGGTCCCGGCCAGCCGCAGACCGTCGCCGAGGTCGACGGTGACGTCGACCGCCTCGACGGGGCCGGCACGCAGTCCGGAGGTCCGGTCCACCAGGACCTCCACGCGGCCGGCGATCGGAGCGATCACGGCGTCACCCAGCGCCCCGGGGGGCAGCTCGCCGCGGAGCCGCTCGGCGCGGACCGCCGCGTCCTTCGCCGCGCCGCCCAGTCCGGCCCGGAGCAGCCGGTCGCCGACCGCCCACTCCTCGAGCCCCTTGGCCTCGACCGGGATGGCGTCGTCGGCCTCCTGGCCCTCGTCGACCGTGGTGAGCCCGAGCCGCTGGCGCAGGAAGCCGCGCACCGGGTGCTCCAGGAAGCGCACCAGGGTCTCCAGCTCGACCAGCCCGTCCTCCGTCTCCGACAGCGGTCGGCCCAGGAACGGACCCGGCGCCGTCCTCGGCCCGAGGAGCGCCTGCGCGCCGCCGTACGACGCGAGGTCGAAGCTGAACCCGGCCGCTGCCCCGAGTCCGCCCGCCACGAAGTTGCGAGCGTCGAACGGCTGGAGCGGATGCCGGACCACCACGCCGTGCAGCGGCACCTCCGCGGCCGTGGTCCCCTCCGGCCCGTTCCCCTGGGGGCACGCGGTCATCTCGCCGACCACGTCGAGCAGCTCCCCGAGGGGCACGGCCGGTGGACGCTCTGCCCCGGTGCGCTCGTCCGCGCCGGTGTAGAGGACCACGAGCCTCTCGCCGGCCGCGAGGACCGCGTCGAGGAACAGCTGCCGGTCCTCGGCCCGGGAGTCACGTTCGCCGACGCGCGGGGTGCGCCCGAGGACGTCGTCGCCGTCGACCCGGGTGGCCCGCGGGAACACCCCGTCGTCGAGGCCGAGCAGGCACACCACCCGGTGCGGCACCGAGCGCATCGGCACCATCGTGCACATCGTCAGGTGCCCGGTGCGGAAGTTCGCCCGGGTCGGACGGCCTCGCAGCCGCCGCGCGAGCAGGGCGCGCACGTCGGACAGGCCGAGCCTCACCGTCCCCGCGCGGTCCCCCGCGGCGACCAGCGCGTCGATGAGCTGGCGCCGGGCCTCGTTGACCTGCCAGTCGTCGTACGGTGGCACGTCGGTGAGGTCGCGTACCGCCGTCACCAGCGCGTCGACCCAGTCGGTCAGCGACTGCCGGCGGTTCAGCGCCGTCACCGCGGCCGCGAGCCGGTCGACGAGCTCGGCGACCCGGCCGGCCAGGTCGACCTCGTTGCTGTCCACGTCGTCCAGAGGCAGCGCCAGGCCGACCGTGCGGAGACCCTCCTCGTCCATCGCCGCTCCCACCAGCAGCCGGTCCAGGCCGGCCTGCCAGGTGTTCTGCCGGACCCCCTCGAGGTGGTACGGCGCACGGGCCTCGGCGTCGAGCCCCCACCGCACGCCGGAGCGGCGAACCCAGTCGCCGACCAGCTCCAGCGCGTCGTCGTCGAGTCCGAACCGGTGGCGCACGGGCGGCATCGCGGCCAGGTCGAGGACCTCCGAGGCGGTGAGCCGGGCGTCCGCCAGCTCCAGGAGCCGGGCCACCACGGTGAGCACCGGGTTCGTCTGCCGTAGCGAACGGTCGGCCAGCCGGACCCGCAGCCGGTGCGCCGGGTGGACGTCGTCCTGTTGCCCTTCCGCGCCGGCGTCCACACCGGCCACGTCACCGAAGGCGGCGGTGATCAGCGGGGCGTAGGACTCGATGTCCGGGCACATCACCACGATGTCGCGCAGCTCGAGGGTCGGGTCGTCCTCCAGCAGGCCGAGCAGGACCTCTCTGAGCACCTCGACCTGCCGCTGTCGTCCGTGGCAGGCGTGGACCTGCAGCGAGCCGTCCGCGGACGCCGGAGCCGCACCGGGGAGCCTGTCCTCCCGGATGTCCTGCTGCAGCCGGGCCAGCAGGCTCGGCGGACCGTCCGCGGGCGTCGCCTGCGGATCCAGGTGCTCGTCCGTGGGGGAACCGGCGGCGGCCGCCGCCGTCACGGCCCGCATCCGCAGCTGCATCTCGCGGGCGTCCCGGCCGCACGAGCGCAGGAGCGGGTGCCGCGGCAGGTCGGCGGTGGAGTCCTCCCGCCGCGTCGGCACGGTGGCCTGGCCCCCGGCGAGGCGCTGCCACAGCGCGTCGGACGGGTGCGGCAGCCACAGGTGCACGGCGCGGTGCTCGGCCAGCGCTCCGAGCACCTGCAGCTGCTCGGTGCTCAGCCGGGTCGGGCCGAACACCGAGAGCCGCTCCGGCAGCTCGACCAGCCCCGGCTCGCGACGGAGCCGTCGGCACGTCGGCTCCAGCCGCTCGGCAGGGCTGTCGGTCCCGATCGCCGCGCGCAGCCTCCGCCAGAGCTCCGCCTGCCAGGCGAGATCCCCGGCGAGCGGGACCCCGAACCCGTCGGTGTCCTCGCCGCCAGCCCAGTCCCGGACCATGGCCGGCCGCTGGGCTGCGTAGCCGGTGAACAGCCCGGCCACCTTCTGGGCGGTCGCGACGCGCCGTCCCTCGTCCTGCTGACCCTCCAGCAGCCCGAGGTGGCGCCCGAGAGTGGCGCACCACTCCTCCGACCCGCAGCCGTCGATCACGTCGAGCAGCACCCAGGTCAGCCGCTGCTCGGACCAGGGGTCGTCGCGGGATTCGATGCCCGTCCCGGCGCTCAGGGCCTCGGACACCACGCGCGCCGGTGAGGGGAACGCGACGTTCGCGCACACCCCGTCACCCCCGCCGGAAGCGGCCCCGGCAGCGTCACTGTCACCGGCACCGGTCCCGAGCGACGCGGACAGCGTCTGGGCGATCCACCGCTCGACTCCCTTGGAGGGCACCGCCACGATCTCGGGGACGAAGGGGTCCTCAGGCGCGGCGGCGAGGAGCGAGGCCAGCCCACGCACCAAGGCATCGGCTCGCTCCGAGCGATGGATGTGCAGCGCCACGTGACCTCCCCGGCGCCACAGTGACGCCGAAGCAGACCCTAGGTCACCGCACCGACAGGATCCTGGAGCCGACGTCGCGCCGGGCAACGTCCACGCAGGGCGACCTCACGGCGCCGGGGACAGCACCCACAGCACCTCGCAGCGCCGCGAGGCCGACCGGTTGCGCCAGGTGTGCGGCGTGCGGCCGGGCAGGGTCATCGCGTCCCCGCGGCCGAGGGTCACCGTCTCGTCGTCGAGCACCAGGTCGAGACGGCCCTCGACGACGTAGACGAACTCGGCCTCGCAGTCGAGCGTGTACAGCTCCTCGCCGCCGTGACCGCCGCCGTCGAGGACGCTGTGGATGACCTCCACCTGCTGCTGGGTGCCCGGTGTCAGCAGCGTCTCCAGCGCGCCGGCGGCGCCGAAGCTGATCGGGCGCCCCTCGCCGGCGCGCACCACGGCCGTCTCGGGTGGGTCGAAGAGGGCGCCGACGCGGAGACCGATCGCCTCGCAGACCGCGACCAGCGACGCGACGGACGGTGACGCGGCGTCGCGCTCGAGCCGGCTGATGAAGCCCTTGGTCAGCCCGGTGGCCTCGGCGACGGCGTCGATGGTGAGCTTCTGCGAGAGCCGGGCCGCCCGGAGCCGGGCGCCGATCCTGATCGGGTTCGCACCTCGGGGCGCGGGTGCCGCCGCCGTCCGCGGCGACGTCACGGCGCGAGCTCGACGGCGACCGCGCGCACCGGTGCGCCGTCGGCGCCCTCCAGGGCGATCGGCAGGCACATCACGAACGGTTCGGGCCAATCGACCCGTCCGAGGTTCCGGAAGTTCTCGCCGATCACCCCGCCCGCTCGCGCGATCAGGTGGTGCACGGGGAAGCCCTCGCCCGGGTGGTCCTCGTCCGGCGTCTCGTCGAGGTTGATCGCGTCGATGCAGATGGTGCGGGCGCCGCGCTCGAGGATCCGCCGGCAGGCGTCCGCGTCCAGGAACGGGTTCGCGAAGTACTCGGGCGACCCGTAGCGCTCCGCCCACCCGGTGTGCAGCAGTACGACGACCCCTTCGCCGAGTCGCTCGGCCACCGGTTCGACGTACTCCCAGGTGATCCTGCCGCGCTCGCCGGCGGCGGTCGCGTCGACCACCACCGCCGGTCCGAGGAACCGCTCGAGGGGCACCTCGTCGATGCGCGGGGCGTCGTCCTCGAAGTGGTACGGCGCGTCGACGTGCGTCCCGGACTGCGAGCCGAGGTGCAGGTCGAGGAGGTTGAAGCCGTCCCGCTCCACGGTGCTGTGCACGGTGAACCGCGGCGTGGGGTCACCGGGGTAGACGACCGTCCGGGGGCCGACCGGTACAGACAGGTCGACGAGCCGGGTGATCCTCATGGGCAACAACTATTGCATGCTGTGCAACCACCCCTCTAGCGTTCCCGGAGGGGAGACCGGCGACGGAGGGACAGGCGATGACCAGCGAGCCGCAGTACGACATCGGCCGCGGCGGAGGCGCGGACATGGCCGCCGTACGACGTCCCAGGGCCACCGAGGTGGAGCAGCACGGGATCGACACGATCCCGCCCGAGGACCGCCACTCGGGACCGATCGACCTGTTCCGGATCCAGTTCGGCGGCGCCAACACGTTCGCCACCGTGCTCCTCGGGACGTTGCCGGTCGCGCTCGGACTCTCGCTGTGGCAGGCGGTGGCGGCCACCGTGGTCGGGGTGTTCGTGGGCGCGGTCATCCTGATGCCGATGGGCCTGTTCGGCCCGCTCACCGGAACCAACAACGCGGTCAGCTCGGGGGCGCACTTCGGGGTCCGCGGCCGGATCCTCGGCTCGTTCCTGTCGCTGCTGACCGCGATCGCGTTCTACTCGATCTCGGTCTGGGTCAGCGGGGACGCCTTCGTGGGGGCCCTCGTGCGGCTGCTCGGGATCTCCGACTCCGAGCTCCTGCGCGGGGTGGTCTACGCGGTGATCGGTGGCGTGGTGATCGTGGTCGTCGTCTACGGCTACCTCTTCATGCTGCTGGTGAACAAGGTCGTCGTGGTCGGCAACACCGTCCTGATCCTGCTCAGCGTCGTCGCCTACGCCGGCACCTTCGACTTCGGCTACGACCCCGGTCCCGGCTCGTACGCCCTCGGTTCCTTCTGGCCGACGTTCGTGCTCTCGGCGCTGATCGTGATGGGCAACCCGATCTCCTTCGGTGCGTTCCTCGGCGACTGGACGCGCTACATCCCCAAGGACACTGCCCCCGGCCGGCTGCTCGGCGCCACCCTGGCAGCGCAGGGCGCGACCCTCGTGCCGTTCCTCTTCGGGGTGGGGACCGCGACCCTGGTCGCGGGCAAGGCCGACTACGTGGTGGCACTGATCAACGTCTCGCCGCTGTGGTACGCCGTCCTGCTGATGATCGTGGCCTTCCTCGGCGGTCTCTCGACCGGCATCACGTCGCTCTACGGGACCGGCCTGGACTTCTCCTCGGTCTTCCCACGGCTCTCCCGGGTCCAGGCGTCGCTGTTCATCGGCGGCCTCGCGTTCGTCTTCATCCTGGTCGGCCGGCTCGCCTTCGACCTGATCTCGAGCGTGAACGCGTTCATCGGCGCGATCGTCATCTGCACCACGCCGTGGATGATCATCATGACGATCGGGTACGTCGTCCGACGCGGTCACTACAGCGAGGTGGACCTGCAGGTGTTCAACCAGGGCAGGACCGGTGGTCTCTACTGGTTCCGGGACGGCGTGAACTGGCGCGGCATGGTGGCGTGGATCCCGGCCGCCGTCGCCGGCCTGCTCTTCGCCAACTACCCACCGCTGATCGAGGGGCCGTTCCGCGACGTCGCCGGCGGCGTCGACCTGAGCCTGCTGGTGGCCATCGGGCTGGCCGCCGTGGTGTACGTCGTCCTGCTGTTCGTCCTCCCCGAGCCCCGCTACCTCTTCGGGCCGGACGGACCACGCTGGGTGCCGACCTCGGACGCCGCGCCGCCCCGGATCGTGGACGACGACTCGGCCTCCGCGCACCGGGCGCGGCGCCGCAGCACGCACGTCGGCGGCGGTGCCGATGCCTGAGCGCGCCACGCCCCGCGGTCCCGTCGACGGGACGCGGGTCCCCCGGTTCGCCGGCCCCGCGACGTTCGCCCGGCTGCCCAGGATCGACGAGGTCTCCGACGTCGACGTGGCCGTGGTCGGCGTGCCCTTCGACGCCGGCGTCTCCTACCGTCCGGGAGCGCGGTTCGGGCCCAGCCACGTGCGGGAGTCCTCGCGCCTGCTGCGGCCCTACAACCCCGCGGTCGACGTGGAGCCGTTCGCTCTCCAGCAGGTCGTCGACGCCGGTGACATGGTTGCCAACCCCTTCGACATCGGCGAGGCCATCGACCAGATCGAGCGGGGCGCCCGCGACCTGCTGGAGCGCAGTCGCCGCGTGGTCACGATCGGCGGGGACCACACCGTCGCGCTGCCCCTGCTGCGGGCGGTCTCGGCGCAGCACGGCCCCGTGGCGGTGGTGCACTTCGACGCGCACCTGGACACCTGGGACACGTACTTCGGCGCGCCGTACACCCACGGGACGCCGTTCCGCCGGGCCTCGGAGGAGGGGCTGCTGGACCGGTCCGGGTGCCTGCACGTGGGCACCCGAGGGCCGCTCTACTCGACGCGGGACCTCGCCGACGACGTCGACCTCGGCTTCGCGGTGGTCGGCAGCGTCGAGATGGACGACCTCGGGGCCTGTGGGGTCGCCGAGCGGATCCGCGAGCGGGTCGGGGACCGGCCGGTGTACCTCTCGGTCGACATCGACGTCCTCGACCCCGCCTTCGCCCCGGGGACGGGTACGCCGGAGGCCGGCGGGCTCACCTCCCGCGAGCTGCTGGCCATGCTGCGCGGCTTCTCCGAGCTGAACCTCGTGGGGGCCGACGTCGTCGAGGTCGCGCCGGCCTACGACCACGCCGAGGTCACCGGCATCGCCGCCTCGCACGTGATCTACGAGATCATCTCGGCACTGGCCCCGCGGGATCCGGCTCGGTGACCGCCGTATGAGCACGGAGGAGGTCCTGGCCGCCGCCGCGTCCCTGGTCGACGCGTTCGGCCGCCACGACGTCGAGGCCTACTTCGCCGCGTTCCGGGCGGACGCCACCTTCGTCTTCCACAGCCATCCGGAGCCGCTGGGCTCGCGCGCGGAGTATGAGACGCTGTGGCGGTCCTGGGAGCAGGACGGCTTCACGGTGTTGTCCTGCGCCTCCTCCGAGCAGCACGTGCAGGACCTCGGGGACGTCGCCGTGTTCACCCACCGGGTGGCGACCCGGGTCCGGGCCGGCGGGGTCGAGGAGCAGCTCGACGAACGGGAGACGATCGTCTTCGTGCGGGACGGAAACGGCTGGCTGGCGGTGCACGAGCACCTCTCACCCGTCCCCGACCTCCACGCCCCCGACTGACACCGTTGGTGTCCGCTCCCCGGACGGCTCACGCCTCAGGGCCTCCCTCGCGCTTGCGGCGGACGAGCCTCCGGGGTTATGAATTGTCGACACACATCCAATGGGGGATTGTCATGAAGCTCACCCGCGCCTTGGCCGGCGCCGCTGTGGTCGTGTCCACGCTCAGCCTCGCGGCGGCTCCGTCGCAGTCCGCGGTGATCGCCTCACCGACCCCGGCCAGCACACCGATCCTGAACCGGCCCCAGTTCCACGGGAGCTCCGCCGTCGTCGAGGCCATCGAGCAGGTCGGAAACCGGGTCGTGGTGGCCGGGCACGGGATCACGTCGTACAGCCAGGGCGACGGCACCACGGTCACCTCGAACGGGGCGGGCCTGACCGCGACCGCGCCCGGGGACCCGACCAGGATCACGTTCACGGGACCGGCCGGCGCGCAGTGGTGGTCGCTGCTGCCGGACGCCAGTGGCACCAGCTTCTACGCCGGCAGCGCCAGCGGCGTGTCGAGGTTCAACCTCACCACCGGCGCCCAGACCTGGACGCACTCCTTGGGCGGCAAGGTCGCGTCGATCGACAACGTCCCGGGTACGGCGCTCATCATCGTGTCCGGGTCCTTCCCGGGAGGGATCACGGTCCTCCGCAAGGACACCGGCGCCACCGCGGCGTACACCGTGCCGAAGCTGAACAGCGGCGGCAGCATCCTGCACTCGGACGTCCAGCCGGGCGGCAACCACTGGGTCGGGGTCGGGTCGTTCAAGAGCCTGGGCGGGCAGACCCGCTCGCAGATCGCCATGCTGACCCTGGGGACCACGTCCGCCACCGTGTCGGCATGGGACGCTCCCATGTCCCACCCCAACGGCGTCACGCCGTGCCGGTCGGACTTCGCGAACCCCTTCCACGACGTGGCGTTCCTCAAGAACGGCAGCGCGTTCTTCGTGGTGGCGACCGGTGCCTCGAACGTCGGGATGTGCGATGCGGTGAGCCGCTTCAACATGAGCAACATCTCCGCGAAGGCCACCCCGGCCTGGATCACCGGGACCTGCACCGACACCTTCTGGAGCGTGGAGAGCGCACCCGACAGCTCGTTCATCATGGTCGGCGGGCACTTCAAGTGCATCGGGCAGCACCACAACCCGGTCAGCGGCACGAACGTGTCGCGCTTCGCGCTCGCCGCTCTCGACCCGACCACCGGCAACGTGCTGCCGTGGAAGGGTGACAAGTGCCGGGCGGTGGGGACCCGAGAGATCAGCTGGGTCAACGGGGGCGTGGCGATCGGCTACGACTGCACGTTCTTCGGGAACCACGAGTCCGTGAACCCCGAGCCCACCCCGCAGATCGCGCGGGACCGGTTCGCGGTGCTGGCTCTTCCGTAGCCCGCTCGTCGGCTCCTGTCGTCGGCCCGGTCGCCGAGCCCGTCTCGGCCGCCGGGCCGACGTGCGTCCCGGGCGCCCTGGGCCTGGTCGCCACGTCGTCGACCTTTTGTCACGGCTCGGGGGGAGATGACAGGTCCCCGGTCCAGACCAGCTGCGACACCGCGGCGCTCACTGTCGGCGGAGGCCGATAAAAAGTCGGCGAACAGGGAAGCAATCCGGCTCGGGTCGAGGTTGCGGCACTAACCCACTTCTCCGCTGGGCAACAGAACCAGGAGCCTCGTCTTGTCCGAGCCCATGACCCCGACCAACTTCCAGTCCGGCCCGGACGGCCCTTCCACCGAGCCGCCGGACCCGCGCCGCTGGTGGGCGCTGACCGTGCTCGCCGCCGCGCAGCTGATGATCGTGCTCGACGCCTCGATCGTGAACATCGCGCTGCCCTCGGCGCAGAAGGACCTCGGCATCAGCAACGCGGACCGCCAGTGGGTGGTCACCGCCTACACGCTGGCCTTCGGCGCCCTCCTGCTCCTCGGCGGCCGGATCGCCGACTACACCGGCCGCAAGCGGACCTTCGTCATCGGCCTGCTCGGCTTCGCCGCCGCGTCCGCCATCGGCGGGCTCGCGCCGACCGAGGGCCTGCTCTTCGCGGCCCGCGCGCTGCAGGGCGCGTTCGCCGCGCTGATGGCACCGGCGTCGCTGGCGCTGGTCACGGTCACCTTCACCGAGGGCAGGGAGCGGGCCAAGGCGTTCGGCGTGTTCGGGGCGCTCGCCGGTGGCGGTGCCGCGATCGGGCTGATCGTCGGCGGAGTGCTGACCGAGTACACGTCGTGGCGCTGGTGCCTCGGGGTCAACGTGCCCGTGGCATTGATCGTCGCGGCGGCCGCCATACCCCTGGTGCACGAGAGCAAGGCCGACGGCGACACGCGGTACGACGTACCCGGCGTGCTGCTCGCCACCGTCGGCCTGTTCTCGCTCGTCTACGGCTTCACCGAGGCCGCGCGGGCCAAGCACCCGGAGAACCCGCGCGACACGTCGGTCCAGGGCTGGACCGCTCCCACGACGCTGGCGTTCCTGGGCATCGCGGTCGTGCTGCTGGTGGCGTTCGTGGTATGGGAGAGGCGCAGCCGCAACCCCATGCTGCCGCTTCGGGTGGTCCTCGACCGCAACCGTGGCGGGTCCTACCTGGTGTTCCTCCTGGTCGGCGCCGGCCTCTTCGCGATGTTCCTGTTCCTGACCTACTACTTCCAGCTCAACCTCGGCTACAGCCCGCTCGAGGCCGGCTTCGCGTTCCTGCCGTTCAGCGGTGGCCTGATCCTCGCCGCCGGGCTGGTGGCTCAGCTGCTGCCGCGCCTCGGCCCCAGGCTGCTGATGATCCCCGGGTTGGCGATGGCGGTCGTCGGCATGCTGGTGCTGACCCAGATCGACGCGGGGACGGCGTACTGGACGCACGTGCTCCCCTCGGAGCTGCTGATGAGCGTCGGGCTCGCGGGGGTCTTCATCCCCGCCTCGAGCACTGCACTGGTCGGGGTGGCCACGCACGACGCCGGCGTCGCGAGCGCGGTGCTGAACACCGCTCAGCAGATCGGCGGCTCACTGGGGACGGCGCTGCTCAACACGGTGTTCGCCGGCGCGGTCACCGCCTACCTGGCGGTCAACGTGCACGCTCCGCAGGACGCCCAGCGGCTGGCCCCGCTGGCGTTCATCCACGGCTACCACGTCGCGTTCTACTGGGGCGCAGCGATGTTCGCCCTCGCGCTGGTGGTGACGGCGGCGCTGATCAACGTCCGCAAGGAGGACGTGCCGTCGGAGGTGGCGCCGGCCGCGGCCGCCTGAGGCAGGTCGCGCCGGCCGCGGCCGACTGAGGCAGGTCGCGGCCGGGGCGCCGCGGTCCCGAAGGGGGCTACGCCCGCACCGACGGGACCGACTCCGCGACGACGTGCTGCACCGGGACGTCGTACCGCTTGCGGGCCTCGGCGACGACGCCGTGCCGGAGCCAGGTGGACCGCTCTTCGGGATGCGTCGAGATCACCACCAGGTCCGGTTCGAACTCGCGCATCGCCTTGTCGAGGGCGACGAGGGGCCGGTAGTCGCCGAGCTCGCCGTCGACGGTGAGGCCGTCAGCGTGAAGCGTCTCGAGCGTGGCCTCCAGACGCGCGCGAGCCGCCTCGGCGGTCGCCTCCCAGACGAAGGCGGCGCCCTCACGGTCCGCCTGGCCGGTGTCGACCGGGTTCGTCGGCACGACCACGTGGTACTCCGCCCGCTCACTGCCCTCGATACCGTGCAGCGCCTCGTGCAGCTCCTCGGCCCCGATCGTCTGGTTGGCGAGGACGACGACCCGCTCGGCGCTCCCGGACGCCGGCAGCTCCTGCGGCTCCACCGAGCCGCCTCGCCACCTGGTCACGACGTACAGCACCAGGACCACGCCCCACGAGAGCAGGCTCAGCACGAGCTGGGAACGGGTGTCGCTCTTGAGGCCCATCTGCACGAGGACCGCCACGATCCCGACGGCGGCGAGGATCGTCAGCACCGGGAAGAACCACATCTTCACCGCGAGGTCCTCCGTGGGCGTTCGGCGCCGGAGCACGAACTCGGACACCGCGATCAGCAGGTAGACGAACAGGATGACCGCACCCGAGGAGTTGAGCAGGAACGTGAACACCGTCTTCGGTGACACGTAGGCCGCGATGACGCTGATGAACCCGACGACCGTGGAGGCGAGGATCGCCCAGACGGGCACGCCGCGACGGTTCACCGTGATCAGCCGCATCGGCGCCTCCCGCCGGGCGGCGAGCACGAACAGCATGCGCGAAGCGGTGTAGAGCCCGGAGTTCAGGCACGACAGGACGGCGGTGAGGACGACCGCGTTCATCACCTGGTCGGCATAGGGGATGCCCATCTGCTTGAAGGCGGCGACGTAGGGCGACGCGCCGAGCTGGGTGTCGTTCCACGGCAGGATGCACACCAGCAGGAAGAGGGACCCGACGAAGAAGGTCGCCACCCGCAGGATGACCGACTGCGTCGCCTTGGCGATCGCCTTCTCGGGGTCGTGGGACTCGGCGGCAGCGACCGTCGCGATCTCCGCCCCGACCATCGAGAAGACGACCACCACGATGCTGGAGAAGATCGCGCCGACGCCGTGCGGCAGGAAGCCACCATGACTGGTCAGGTTGCTGAAGTCGGTGCCGTGGTTGGGCCAGAGACCCACCACGTACAGGGTCCCGAGGACCAGGAACACCATGATCGCGAAGACCTTGATGCCGGCGAACCAGTACTCGAACTCGCCGTACGACCCCACGGACACCAGGTTCGTCGCGGTCATCAGCACCATCAGCCCGAGGGAGAGGATCCACAGCGGGGCGTCGAACCAGAAGGTGATGATCTTCGCGCCCGCCACCGCCTCGAACCCGACGACGATGACCCAGAAGTACCAGTAGAGCCAGGCGACCGAGAAGCCGGCCCAGCCGCCGAGCGCCTTGCGGGCGTAGTCCGCGAAGGACCCGGTCGACGGGTTCGCGGTCG